>WHTB01000070.1 GCA_009379735.1 Propionibacteriales bacterium | reverse complement strand
CACCGGAAACACTCTCGCGGCCGGCGCGGGCGCGAGCACCAAAGACCTGATGGCGCGCATGGGTCACGACAGCGTCGAGGCGGCGATGATCTACCAGCACGCCACGTCGGAGGCTGACAGAGCGGTGGCGGACAAGCTGAACGACCGCCTCCTGCGCGAGCGCGGCGACGAAGATGACGACCCGGACGACGGCGCTGCGGGGGTGCGGGTTCCGGTCCCGTAAGGGCACGCCGGGGGCACGACCCCGAAGTACGGCTCAGCAACGACGAAGCCCCAGGTCGGGGACTGTGCCTCTGGCCTGGGGCTTTGTGGTGGGAGCGGGTGAGGGGAATCGAACCCCCACTGTCAGCTTGGGAAGCTGATGTTCTGCCATTGAACTACACCCGCGCACCGGCGTAACTCGCACTCCGCCGGGCGCCACACATAGTAGCGGTTGGTCGGGCGTCGTTTCGTGGCCCATCCCATCGGGCACGGGGACAGGTAGCGTCGAGATGAAGGAGATGTCATGGACGGCTCGACCTGGCTCTGGATCCTGATTGCGATCGTCGTCGTCGTGGCGGCGGTCGCGGTGTTCCTCGCCGTACGCAAGCGGTCGCACGATCAGCGCATCGCCCGCCGGGACGAAGCGGTGACGATGCGTGAGCAGGTGACCGCGCAGGAGCCATCGGTGCAGCGTAAGGAGGCCGAGGCGGCGGAGACCGAGGCGAAGGCCAGGGCAGCCCGCGCCGAGGCGGAGGCGAAGCAGGCCGAGGCCGACAAGCTGGACGCCACCGCCAAGCAGCGTGGCGATCACGTGTCGACGTCGCGCGAGCAGATGGACGACCAGCTCCGGCGCGCGGACGAGATCGACCCCGGCATCCCTGAGGCGGGTCCCCGGCATTCGCAAGACCGGCCACCCGCCGACGGAGACGCCGGACGGTAGCGGTCAGCGCTCCGCTATCGAGCAGCTGTTCGCGAGGTCGCCACCTGCCGGCCGCGGCACCGTCCCGCTGGCAGGTGGCGCGACACCGTCCTCGACCCAGCCCTCCAGCGCCTCGAACGCGTCGCGGTAGCAGGGCAGGATCGGTCGCAGCTGGGTCGGGTGCGCGTCGTAGAGACTGTCGACGTGGTTGCCGTCCTCGATCACGTAGTAGCGGTGCATCCCGTCCCGGTTCCGGCGCTCGACCAGGTCGGCGTAGACGTCGGAGTCGGTCGCCGGCGGCAGCAACGTGTCCAGCGTGCCGTGCAACGTGAGCATCGGCTTGCCGATCTTGCCGGTCAGTTCGACCCTCTTGATCGCCTCGTGCACGGAGCGTGGGCGGTTGGCGTAGTCGTAGTCGGTGTCGCACGCCGGCGTTCCGCTTGCACAGAAGGGAGTCCCGGCCTCCTTGTCACCGTCGTACTCCGGATCGAACTCCTCGCGGTAGATGCGCTGGGTGAGGTCCCAGTAGACCTGGTAGTGGAACTCCCACAAGAACTCCGATCCCGGCGCGAAGCCCGCGTCGAGCATCGCCTGGTGTGCCTCGGAGCTGCCGGCCCGGTAGTCGGGGTAGTGCCGCAGTGCCGCCGGTAGGTAGGTGAGCAGGTTCGGCCCCTCGGCGCGGAAGAGTGTGCCCTCCCAGTCCACGCCGCCGTCGTACAGGTCGGGTCTGTTCTCCAGCTGCCACCGGGTCAGGTATCCGCCGTTCGAGAGACCGGTCATGTATGTGCGCACGGGTCGCTGTCCGTATCGCTGCTGCACAGCGCGCTTCGCGGCGACGGTCAGCTGGGTCACCCGGGTGTTCCACTCCGCGACCGCGTCACCGGGCTTAGTGCCGTCGCGGAAGAACTCCAGGCCGGTGTTTCCCTTGTCCGTAGCGGCAAACGCGTAGCCGCGGGCCAGTGCCCAGTCGCTGATGGTGGCGTCCAGCGCATACTGACGTCGGTTGCCAGGCGCGCCGGTGACGACCAGCTTGCCGTTCCAGCGGTCGGGGAGGCGCAGCACGAACTGCGCGTCGTGGTTCCAGCCGTGGTGGGTGTTGGTCGCCGACGTGTCCGAGAAGTACCCGTCGACCTGGATGCCGGGCACGCCGGTCGGGTTGACCGTCTGGGCCGAGCTCAGGCCGGCCCAGTCACCCGGGACCGTGTGACCGCTCGCCACCGTGCCGGCGGTCGTCAGGTCGTCCAGGCAGTCGACGACCTGCTGCTCGGCGCGGGGTACGTCGATGCGCTCGGCGCGGTCGCAGTGTGACGTGGTCTCGCCGTTCGCCTGCGAGGCCAGCGGCACGGCGCCGAACGGGACCGCGAACACGACGGCGACCAGGGCGGAGGACCGTCGGGAGTGGTTGCGCATCGGGCACCTCGCGGGTCGGCGTTATCGAGCGATGCTCGTGCCTCCGCCGCCCCGGCACCATGTGTTCCCCCGACACACTCACGGTGGTCGTTGTGTGGACCGCGCGGAGCCGGTCAGCGTTCCTCGGCGCGTCCGGACTGGTCGCGTGTCGCGGTCGACTTGCGCCGGTGCAGGAGTCCGTCCCGCTCGATCCGGGCCGCCTCGGCAGCCAGTGGATGGGCGTGCTGGACCCGGACGTCGCGGCGTTTCGTACCCTTGCTGTCTTGCATGATTCCCCCGAGATGAACGGTGCGAGGTGGGCGTCCCTTGCCTCCAGGGTCACGCGGAGTGACCGGCTCTGGCGAACGCTTTCGATTGGCCTCGAACGTTCGCCGCCGCTAGGAGTGGTCCAGCAGCTCCGTGATACGTCGTACGGCGTCCTCGGCGGTGGCCACCTCGACCACGCCGGGCGCGGGCATCGCCCAGCCGCCGACCGCCACCACCGGGACGCCGGTGCGTACGGCCAGCGCGATCTCGCTCAACGTGCCCCAGCTGCCGCCGACGGCCAGCACCACGTCGGCCGACCGGACGACGAGCGCGTTGCGCATCTCACCGAGGCCGGTGGGGATCGCCAGCGTGTGCCCCGGACTGGCGGCGCCCCGGTCGCGGCCCGGCAGCAGCGCCAGCGCGACGCCGCCGGCGTCGCGTACGCCCTCCGCGGCCGCGGCCATCACACCGTCGAGACCACCCGTGACCACGACGTACCCGCGGCGCGCCAGCAGCCCACCGGCGTGCCGTGCCTCGGCCAGGTCAGCGGTGGTCGCGGCCTCGCCAGGTCCGACCACGGACACGTACGACGTCATGACGCGAGGCTAGGACAGTAGGCTCTGCGCGTGCTCCTTTCAGATCGCGACATCCGCGCCGAGGTCGACAAGGGCCGGGTGGTCCTCGACCCGTACGACGACGGCATGGTGCAGCCGTCGAGCGTCGACGTACGCCTCGACCGGTTCTTCCGGGTGTTCGAGAACCACCGGTACCCGCACATCGACCCGGCCGAGGACCAGCCCGAGCTGACCCGGGCGGTCGAGCCGGCCGGTCCGGAGCCGTTCATCCTGCACCCGGGTGAGTTCGTGCTCGGGTCGACGTACGAGGTCATCTCGCTACCCGACGACATCGCCGCCCGGCTCGAAGGCAAGTCGTCGCTCGGCCGGCTCGGGCTGCTGACCCACTCGACCGCCGGCTTCATCGACCCGGGGTTCACCGGCCACGTGACCCTCGAGCTGTCCAACGTCGCCACGCTGCCGATCAAGCTGTGGCCCGGCATGAAGATCGGTCAGTTCTGCTTCTTCCGGCTGAGCTCCCCGTCCGAGCACCCGTACGGCTCGGACCGATCCGGATCCCGTTACCAAGACCAGCGCGGGCCGACCCAGTCGCGCTCGCACCTCAACTTCCATCGCACCGAGATCTGACCCGACCCGGTTGAGTGTGACGACTTGGTGCGACACGCCCGGCGTGTCGCACCAAGTCGTCACACTCAGCGGGTGGGTCAGTCATCGATGCGGTCGGCGAGCTCGCGCAGTCGGTTCGCGAACCTGTGTCGCTTGCGCGTCCGCTGCATCGGCAAGGTCGGACCGCGGTGCCGGGCGTGCTTCTGGTCGTCGATGGCCTTCACGAGCTCGGGGTAGTTGAGTTCCATGGTCCTGACTCCTTCGGTGTCGAGTTTCTGCATTGAGCGTTGCTGATCGGATGGGTCTGCCGCTTGATCGCACTTGCCGAGCTCAGGCGCGCACGACGGTGATGTCGCCGCTGACGCTGTTCAGCTTGAGCCGCACCTTCTCCTCGTCGGCGCCGGGCTCGTCGGCCGACTCGAGGTCGCTGCTGACGCGTCCGGTGAGCGTGTGTACGTCGAGCCAGGCCGCCGTACCCTCGGCCACGCCGACGCGCACGTCGCCGGAGGCGCCGGTGGCCTTGACCCTGCCCCGGTAGACCTTGCGCACGAGCACCGAGCCGGACCCGGTCTGTGCGGTGACGTCGCTCTCGGCCTCGCCCAGGTCGACGTCGCCGGAGCCGGTCTGGGCCTTGATGGCGCCGGCGACGTGCTCGACCTTGACGTCTCCCGACCCGGCCTGCACCGACGCGGCACCCGAGACACTGCCGATCTCCACGTCGCCCGATCCGGTCTGCACGTCGAGGTCGGCCGCGGTGGAGTCGACCGACACGTCGCCCGATCCGGCCCGCAGCCGGGTGGACCCGGTCAGGTGCTCGATGCTGATGTCTCCGGAGCCGCTGTCGACTCGGCTGCCGGCGTAGCTGCCACGCGCGGTGACGTCGGCTGACCCGGTCTTCACCACCAGCACGCTGCTGGTTGGTGCAACGATGCGCAGGTCGATGGCCGGTGTGCTTCGGCCGAACAACCCGCCACTGCCGCCCTTCGGCATGTGCACCACGACGGTGTCGCCGCGTTGCTCGACCACGGTGGCCGCGATCAGGTCCTGGGCCGCCGCGTTGTCGCGGTGTGCGAACAGCTCCACCGTCGTCTCGGCCGTCTCGGTGGCGTCGATCGTGACCGAGCCGGCGCGGAAGTCGACCTTGAGCGTGGGCGGGGTGGGTGTGTCGAAGCGGAACATGGGTGCCTCCTGAGGGCGTACTCGACTCCCGCGTTGTCGCGCGGCGTCGTGCGGGTGAAATGAGTTGTGGTTAGCGGACCCAGCCGCTGACGGACTGGCCGGGGCCACGACGGCCGCGGCCGCCGTCTCCAATCGGGAAACCGCTGAGGTCGATGTCGACGTTGATCGCGCGCTCGCGGGCGACCATCCGCACGGCCGCGACCAGCCAGGTGTTGAGCGACTGACCGCGCTTGGCGGCGGCCTCCTCGGCGCGCTGCTTGAGGGACTCGGGCAGGCGGAGGGTGATCCGGGAGACCGGACCGTCCTCCGTGTCTTCGGTGTCGGCCTCCTCGTCGGCGGCCGGGGCCGTCGGCTCGGCAATCGGTGCGGGAGGCGGCGTGACCACGAACTGCGGCTCGCGCCCCTTCAGGCGTACGTCGATGGACCCGCCGGCCAGGTCCTGGCTGATCTCGGCCGCCGCGTGGGACAGCGCCTCCAGCAGCACCATCCGGATCGCGGGGTCGAGGGCGAGGGCGAGACGCTCGGCGGCGGCCTGCACGTCCGGACCGCCGGCGGCGGCCGCGGCGGTGAGGTCCTGCCGCAGGCCTTCGACGTACGTCGTGATGTCCATGTGCACCACTATGACACCGTGATGACGTCACGTCAACACCACGACACCATCAACGTGACGCCACTTGACGTCACGGGTCTGTCGGTGCCGTCGCAAGCAAACAGCAGCGGGCCCCGCCGAGGAGGGGCCGAGAGTCGTGGTGAGCGACATGTTCGACCGGTCAGACTGCCGGATTTCCACATTGTCGCGGCCGGCGGCGCTGCCTACTGTCCTTCAGTACCCAATACCCAATACCCAGCACCCAGTACTCAGTGCCGACGACGTGCCCACGACACCACAGCCGGAGGGAGCCAGCCGATGGGCAGAGCCCGCCGGTCCGACGGACCCGTGATCGACATCCACTGCCACCGCGAGTGCGCCCCCGCCGCCGACCTGATGCGGGAGGCGCAGCTCGCCGCCGGCAAGGTCGCCCTCGGCCACGGCAACGCCGTCACCCGCAAGGTCAACGAGCGGCAGCTGGCCACGATCAGACCGAAGATGGACCTGCTCGACATCCGGGTCGCCGACATGGACGCGATGGGCGTCGACGTCCAGGCGGTCGCGATCGCCGTCTACCAGTACTACTACTGGTCCGACGCGGAGCTCGGCGCCAAGGTCGCGCGGATAATGAACGAGGAGCTGGTGGAGTCGACCGCGGAGTACGGCGAGCGGTTCCTGCCACTCGGCACGGTACCGCTGCAAGACACCGACGCGGCGGTCCAGGAGCTGCGCCACCTGGTCCAGCAGCTCGGCATGCGCGGCATCGAGATCGGCACCCACGTCGAGGGCGAGGAGATCTCCGCGGCCCGGCTCGACCCGTTCTGGGCCGAGGTCGAGCAGCTCAGTGCCGTCGTCGTGATCCACACCCAGGGCGCCACCCACGCTGACCGGTTGCAGGGGCACAACTTCGTCAACATCATCGGGCACGCGTTCGAGGCCACGTTGGCCCAGGCGCACCTGATCTTCGACGGCGTGCTGGAGCGCCATCCCGAGCTCAAGATCGTCGTCGTGCATGGTGGCGGCTACCTCCCGGCGTACCCCGGCCGGATCGACCACGGCTGGCGGGCGCGCGAGGACGTCAGCGAGGGCGTGCCCCACCTTCCGAGCGAGTACCTGAGACGGTTCTACTTCGACACCATGGTCTTCGGGGCCGACCAGCTGCGGTTCCTCGTCGACAGGTACGGCGCGGACCACGTGCTGCTCGGCACGGACTACCCGTACGACATGGGCGACGACGACCCGCTCGCGCTGCTCGGGAAGGCCGACGGGCTGACCCAGCACCAGATCGACCAGATCAGCGGTGGTAACGCCGCCCGACTCCTGGGGATGGGCTGATGGCGCAGACGACAACGACCGCCGGGATCGGCCTGGCGGTGATCGGTTGCGGCGCGATCGGCCGGATCCGCTCCGTGCTCGCCCGGGAGCACCCGGGCGTGGCCTGGCTCGGGCTCTGCGACATCGACGCCGACACCCTCAAGCAGCTCGCCGCCGACACCCAGGCCGACTTCGCCACGACCGACCTCGCTGCGCTGCTGGCTCGGCCCGAGGTCACGGCGGTCATCGTCGCCACCGACGAACGCGAGCACGTCGACCCCATCCTCCGGGCCGTCGAGTACGGCCACCCGCTGTTCATCGAGAAGCCGCTGGCAACGGACCCGGTCGAGTCGGAGCGGGTCCTGGCCGCGATCGAGGCAGCGGGCGTCGACGCGGTTGTCGGGTACACCCAGCGGTTCCGGCGCCGTTTCCTCGCCGTCAAGCAGCGGCTGCGCGACCAGCAGATCGGAGCGGTGACGTCCGTCGTCACCCGGGCGTTCATGAACCGGATGGTCCCCGAGGCCACCCTCCGCAAGGTCGACGACACCACCAACCTGACTCCGATGGTGGTGTCGGGCACGCACAGTCTGGACATGTGCATGTGGCTGCTGGCGGGCAAGACTCCGGTCGAGGTGTACGCGAGGTCCACCGACGTGGTGCTCGGCGACCTGGGTACGAAGGACGGCACCTTCGGCGTGTTCACGATGGACGACGGCACCATCCTCTCGATGAACATCAACTGGGCGCTGCCGGCGGTCTGGCCGGGTGCGGTCTACGGCCTGGAGATCGGCATCGTCGGCTCCGAGGGCGTCATCGATATCGAGGACACCCACCGCGACGTCATCCTCGCCTCCGAGCACGGGCAGCCCGCCGGGTACAACAGCCGGGGGTTCGAGGCGCCGGCGACCCGGCACATCGACTTCCTCGGCAGCTACCCGCCCGGTGACCTGTCCGACGGTCTGCTGTGGGGCCCGATGCGGGAGGAGACCATGTCCTGGTTCAGCCGCCTCAGCAAGGGAGTACGCACCCCCCACGCGACGGCGGCCGAAGGACACTCCAACCTGCTGCTCACCATGGCGATGGACCTCTCGGCCCGCCGTGGCACCCCGGTCGCCCTGCCGATCAGCCCCGAGGAGCTTCAGTCAGGTCTGCGAGAGGACGCACCATGAGCCAGCTCAAGGTCGGCATCATCGGCACCGGCTGGTGCGGCGGGATCCGCGCCGTCGCCTCGTCGCGCAGCGCGCTGGTCGCCGAGGTACACATCGCCGAGACGGACGCCGACCGGCGGCAGGAGGTCGCCACCCTGACCTCGGCGGCGACCGCCACCGCGGACTGGACGGAGCTGGTCGACCATCCGGGCATCGACGCGATCATGGTCTCGGCGACGCCGGAGGACCTCCACCACCCGATGGCGAAGGCTGCTCTCACGGCCGGCAAGCACGTACTCCTGGAGAAGCCGATCGCGCTCACCCTGGACGAGGCCGACGAGCTGATCGGGATCGCCGACGACGGTGGCCTGAAGTTCACCATCGGCTACTCGCAGCGGTTCAACGCCAAGCAGGCGATGGTGAAACGGGCGATCACCGACGGCACCCTCGGCGAGGTCAGCAGCATCCTGGTCAGCCGGCACATCACCCGCTCGCTGGGCGCCAAGATCAGTAGCCGCACGAAGCTGTCGCCGGCGGCGATGGAGGCGACCCACGACCTCGACTTCGCGTTCTGGTGCCTGGAGCCGCGGCGCCCGGTGCGGGTCTACTCGCAGAACGCGTGGGGTGCTCGTGAGGCGACCCTGGGGGTGCCGGACACGCAGTACCTCGTGGTCACCATGGACGACGGCACCGTGGTCAGCGTCGGAGCGGGCATGTCGCTGCCGCCCGGCTACCCGAACCAGTCGAGCACGTGGATCGAGGTCCTCGGCACCGAAGGTGCGGTGCTGGTCGACGCCAGCCACCGCGACGTCGTGCTCAACACCGTGCAGAACGGAGTCCAGTTCCCGCTGTCGACGATGCCGGGCGAGTACGTCGACCACGTCTACGCCGGTCCGATGGAGCGGGAGACCGTCCACTTCCTCGAAGCGGTCGCCTACGACCGACCGGTGCTGGTCGACCCGCATCTCGCCCGCGTGGTGATGGAGGTCTACGTCGCCGCGGACCTCTCCGCCGAGCTGAACGAGGTCGTCTCGCTTCCCCTCACTCCCGACCAGATCGGGCTGGCCATGGCAGGGCTCTACGTCAACCGATCGTGAGCAGCCGAGCGGCGTTCCCGCCCAGGACCAGCCCGCGGTCCGACTCGGAGAGGTCCACCTGCTCCAGGAAACCCAGCGGGTCCGTCGTCCCCATGTCGAAGGGATAGTCGGTGCCGAGCAGCACGTGGTCGGCGCCGAACCGGTCGACCAGGTGCGCGACCATGCCGGCGTCGAAGACGTTGGTGTCGAAGTACAGCTTGGCCAGATAGTCACTCGGCGGCCGGTCGATGTGCTGACGCAGCTCCGGGCGCACGGCGTACGCGTGGTCGGTCCGCGCCGAGTAGAACGGCAGGTAGCCGCCGCCGTGGACCACGACCATGGTGAGGTCCGGGTGTCGTCGCCAGACGCCGCCGAGGATCATCCGGGTCGTGGCCAACGTGGAGGCCAGCGGCATGCACATCACGTTGACCAGGTAGTAGTCGGTCATCCGCTGACCGTGGGTGAAGCCCTGCGGGTGCATGATCGCAGTCATCTCCAGCTCAACCGCGGCCTCCCACACGACGTCGTAACGCGGGTCGTCCAGGTCCTGCCCGACGACGTCGGCGCTCAGCTCGAAGCCGTGGAACCCGAAGTCGTCCCGCGCCTCGCGCAGCACCTCGACCGCGAGCTGCGGATGGTTCATCGGCAGGTTCGCGACGGCGGCGAACCGGTCCGGGTGCTTGGCGACCACCTCGGCGAACCGTTCGTGCTGTGCTCGGCTCGCGCGCAGGGCGTGCTCCTCGTCGAGCCAGTAGAAGTACTCCGTCGGCGGCACCGACAGCACCTGCATGTCGATGCCCTGCTTGTCCATGTCGGCGATCCGGTGCTCGGCATCCTCGAACGCAGCGGTCTGGCCGGCGCTGGCGCGGTACTCCTTGTTGTAGGCAAGCGTCTCCGGCGAGGAGTAGAGGCTGCGCGGCTCGTACTCCGGCTTGAAGAACGGCTGGGCGATCTCGCTGCCGGCCGGCACGGACAGATGCGTGTGCACGTCGATGGTGCGGTACGGCGGCTTGCCGGCCATCGTCGGCCGTATCTTCGGCGCCAGCTCCGGCCACCACTCTCGGTCATTCTCCGCGGTGTGTTCCTCAGCCATCGGGTGGTGCCTCCCCTGGAGTCCGTTCGAGGTCCGCCCGACGATATCGCCCGATCAGCATGCCCGACACACCTGTCCTGATGATCTCGTTGGCCGACCTCCTTGGATCCCGCATGCGCTTCTCGTCCGAGCATCTCGTCGACTTCTGCTCCCGGCTCTTCGGCGCGGTAGGCGTCGGTGACGAGCATGCCCGGACCACGGCGCAGCGGCTGGTGGAGGCCGACCTCCGAGGTCGTACGGGGCATGGGCTGATCCGAGCCGTCCCGTACCTGGACCGGATCCGCGCCGGTGGGATGAACCCGGCGCCGGTGCTGCGGGTGCTGCACGAGACGCCGGTGTCGGCGCAGGTCGACGCCGACAACGGACCCGGCCAGGTGGCGATGACGAGGGCGACCGAGCTCGCGGTCGACAAGGCGCGCGCCGCCGGGATCTCCGTGGTCGGGACGGTGCACTCCAACCACGCTGGGGCAGCGGGCCTCTACCCCGCGATGGCCGCCGAGCAGGGGCTGATCGGCGTGTACTTCGCGGTGGCGAACGCCAACGGGATGCCGCCGTGGGGCGGCAACTCTCCGGTCCTGGGTACGAACCCGATCGCGGTCGCCATCCCTGCCGCCGACGGCCACCCGTTCCTGCTCGACATCGCGACCTCGACGGCGTCGCACGGCACCATCAAGGTGACCAAGCAGGCGGGCGAGTCGATGCCGGTGGGCTGGGTGGTCGAGCCGGACGGCGAGCCGATTACCGACCCGAGCCGCGCCGACGAGGGCTTCCTGGTGCCGTTCGGGGGCTACAAGGGGTCGGGCCTCACCATCGCGATCGGGCTGCTCGCTGGGGTGGTCAACGGCGCGTCCTTCGGCCGCTCCGTGGTGGACCATCGGGTCGACCTCGGCGCGCCGACCAACACCGGACAGCTGCTGATCGTCATCCGCGCCGACCTGTTCCGGCCGCTGGACGAGGTGCTCGGCGACCTCACCGGTCAGCTGGCGCAGCTGCGCGCGTCCGGCACCAGGCACGGCGGTCCGGTGCGCCTTCCCGGTGACCGTGCCGCCGAGCTCGTGGCGGAGAACCAACGGCGCGGGCTTAGCCTTCCCGAGCCGTTGCTCGCCGACCTCGATGCCGCGGCCAGGTCGCTCGGCTGCGCGGTTCTGGGCGGCTGACACGGGTGCCTGTCGACAACTCAGTGAGGACTGACGCATGAAGCTGGTGACCTTCGAACATCGCGACGAGACGAGAGTCGGTGCCGTGAACGAGGTCGGCGACGTCGTCGACCTGGCCGCCGACCCCGCCCTACCGCGCACCATGGTCGACCTCGTGGCCCAAGGTGAGCCGGCGCTGCGGCGGGCCCGTGCCCTGGTGGCCGAGGACAGCCGGGGCATCGCCGCGGACGACGTACGTCTGCTGGCGCCGATCCGGCCTCGCAACAACATCATGTGCGTCGGCAAGAACTACCTCGACCACGCCGCGGAGTTCGCCGGGAGTGGCTTCGACGCGTCGCAGCAGCAGGCGGTCCCGGAGCATCCGGTCGTGTTCACCAAGGCGCTCTCCTCGATCATCGGTCCGGGTGACCGGATCGACGTCTCCGCCGACGACACCGCGACCACCGACTACGAGGGTGAGCTCGGCGTCGTGATCGGGACCGGCGGCACGAAGATCGCGGCCGCCGACGCGTGGGACCACGTCTACGGCTACACCGTGGTCAACGACCTGACCGTGCGTGCCCTGCAGCGGCAACACGTGCAGTTCTTCATCGGCAAGAGTGCGGCGACCTACTGTCCGATCGGCCCGCAGATCGTGACCCGCGACGAGATCGAGGACATCACCGCGGTGTGGGTGCGTACCCGGGTCAACGGAGAGGAGCGGCAGGCCGCCCCGGTGTCGGACCTGATCTTCTCGATCCCCACGCTGATCGCCGCCATCTCGGCAACGGTGCTGCTCGAGCCCGGGGACGTCATCGCCACCGGCACCCCGGCGGGCGTGGGCATCGGCTTCGACCCACCGCGGTACCTCGAGCCGGGGGACGTCGTCGAGGTGTCGGTCGACGGGGTCGGCGTACTCACGAACCCGACCGGGTGAGCGGTCAGGTCACCGCGAGCGCCCCGATCTGCTCGAACGTCTTGAACACGTTCGCCTTGGCGACGGCGACCTTCGGGTCGGACACGTCGCGCGGGAAGGGCAGCGACATGGTCAGGTCGTCGGCCAGCCGACCGCCCTTGGCGAAGACCAGGATCCGCTCGGACAGCTCCACCGCCTCGCCGACGTCGTGCGTCACGAAGACCACGGTCTTCTTGGTCTCCTGCCACATGGTCTGCAGCTCGGCCCGCAGCGAACGGGCGGTGATCGCGTCGAGGTGGCTGAACGGCTCGTCCATGAACAAGACGTCCGGCTCGGTGGAGAACGCCCGGGCGATGCCGACCCGCTGCTGCATGCCGCCGGAGAGCTCGCCGGGGAACTTCTTCCCCTTATCGCCGAGCTGCACCATGTCGAGGTAGTGCTGGCAACGGGCCCGGGTCGCCTCGGACCGGTCCTTCTGGACGAACAGCAGGTTGTCCATCACCGTCCGCCAGGGCAGCAGCCGGGCGGCCTGGAAGACATACCCCGCTCGGGCGGGCCGGCCGTCGTGGGTGATCGACACCCGCCCGTTGGTCGGCGTCTCGATGCCGCTCAGGATGTTCAGCAGCGTGGACTTGCCGCAGCCGGAGGCGCCCACGATCGACACGAAGACGTGTCCGCCGATCTCGAGGTTGACATTCTCGAGTGCGACCACCTTGTCGGCTCCGACGCCGAACTCCTTGTGCAGGTTCTGGACCGTGATCTCAGCCATCGTCTGGTCTCCTCGTCTCGGTCGTGACGTCACGCCGGGGTGGAGGCCCTGCGGTGACCTTCTGTGCACCCGCGCCGGCCGGGTCGAACCGCTCCTCCACGAGCTCCACGTCGGACGCCGGCCGCCACTTGAAGAAGTAGCGGGACAGCCGGTCGAACATGAACTTCTCGAAGACCAGCGCGAAGATCACGAACAGCAGGGCGTAGCCGATCACCCCATGGGCGCGGTGCGCGTCGTACCAGAACTTGATCGTCCAGCCGGCACCGTCTTGTCCGCCGAAGACCTCCGCCACCACCAGGCCCTTCCAGCCCAGGGCGAACGCGTAGCGGCCGGCCGCGAACATGAACGGCATCAGCGACGGGATCAGCACATGGCGGATGGTGTGCCCGCGGGTGACGCCGAACGCGCGGGCCATGTCGTACAGGTCGGAGGGTGCGTTGCGGACGCCCTCGCGGATGTTGATGATCACGTACGGGATGCCGGTGAGCACCACGGTCACGATCGGGCCGGTGATGCCGAAGCCGAAGGCGAGACTGCAAAACAAAGCCCAGGCCAGGTTGGGCATCGCCAAGATGGCGACCACCCAGTCGTTGAAGAACGCGTTGACCGCACGGGACAGCCCCATGCCGAGACCGATGACCGTGCCGAGCAGCATCGCGATCACCATCCCGATGCCGAGGCGTTGCAGCGAGATCCAGAACGTCGCGTACATGTTGCGCGGCGCCAGCGTGTTGCCGGTGACCTCGTCCCACATGAACCCGGCGACCTCGGTGGGCTGCGGGAGCACGTCGACGGCGAACGGCCAGATCGCGGTGACGACCTCGATGGTGAGCAGCCAGACGGCGAGGCAGACCAGGGGGAACGTCAGGCGGCCGGCCAGCGGGCTCTTGAGACCCCGGGCCACGCGTGCGGTCACGACCGTACCCCCGCTCATGACGCGATCGTCTTTCGCCAGCCGAAGAACCGCCGCTCGATCACTTCGAGGACCACCTTCTCCAAGAACAGCGCCAGGACGTAGAAGGCGAGGATCCAGGTCAGGAACTCCGGCAGCCTGAACAGCTGACTGGCGGTGCGCATCTCGAAGCCGATACCACTCGACGAGGCGAACACCTCGGTCAGGACGGTGACCTTCCAGGCGATCGAGAAACCGAACCGGACCCGGTGAAGATGAACGGTGCCAGGTGCGGGATGACGATCTGCCGGTTGCGCTTCACCACCCCGACCCCGAACGACCTCGCCATGTCGACCAGGTCCTTGGGGATGGTCTTGATGCCCTCGGACACGTTGACGCTGATCAACGCGAACGTGGTGAGCACGATCGCCAGCAGCGGGCCGGTCGCCCGGTTTCCGAAGATGATCGCGGTGATCAGCGCCCAGATGAGGCCGGGGGTCGTGACCCCGATGGTCACGGCGTCGCGGAAGAAGCCGTTCAGCCACCGGTGCTGCATGAGTACGCCGACCGCGGCGCCGACGAAGAACGCGATCGTGAACCCGATCCCGATCCTGGTGAGCGTGTCCGCGAACGCGCCGGGGACCTTGCCCGACGCCCACAGATCGCCGAAGGTCTGGAAGACCCTGATCGGTCCAGGGAGGAGGTTCTCGTCCATGAACCGCCCGGAGGCGAACTCCCACAGGCCCAGGACGAAGACGTACCCGGCGATCCGCCAGCCGCCCGAGCTGAACCGCTGCCGGCGACGCTTTCTGCGTGCCAGCTCCTCGCCGGTGACATGCGGCGGGTCGGTCCTGGAGGGTGGGGCCACAGCGGTCGCCACAGTCTCTCCTCGGTCGTTCAGCGGTCGGGCCACCTGCCGATCAGCCGTTGGGCGACAGTGCCACGAACTCCGGGGTGGGTGCGTCCTCCTTGAGGTAGTTCGCGTTGTCCGGGTCGAGGTGCTTCATCAGGTCCCAGATCGCGATCTCGGTCGTGATCCACTCGTCGCTCTCCAGGAAGGGGCTGTCGACGAACCAGTCGTTGTCCCCGCTGACGAACTCGATCATGTAGTCGATGTCCTCCTCGGACTCGACCGAGAAGTGCTGCGGGTACTTCTGGACGGTCTCCTCCTTCTGCTCCTTCCACATGTCGATGCCGGTCTGCCAGAGCTCGAGGAACTTCACGGCGAGGTCCTCGTGCTCGTCGAACCACTCCTTGGTGGCGGTGAAGTTGTTGCCCAGGACGTGCAGCTCGCCGTCGCCCTTCGGGGCGAACTCGTCGTACAGCTGGAAAGGCAACTTCCCGTCGTACATCAGCTCCAGCTCGCCCTTGCGCAACTGGGGTACGGCGGCCTCCGGGATGATCGCGGCCACCTCGCAGTCACCGCGGAGCAGGTTGGTCGGGTTGACGAAGTGGTCGTTGACGACCAGCTTGAAGTCACCGCCGCCGACCCGGTAGTCCAGGTCGTGCATCTCCTTGGCGAGCACCGTCCAGAAGGCGGTGTTGGAGGTGGGGCCGGACACGCAGATCTTCGAGCCCTTCGGCACGTCCTCGAGAGTCTCGTACGGATCTCCGGCCCGGCGGATCATCGGGACGCGCTGGTAGTTGTACTTGCCGAAGGTGACGGTCTCGATGTCGGTCTCCGCCTCGAGGACCGGTGTCTCCTGGGTCGACATCGAGACGATGTCGCCGTGCCCGCCGGCGAAGTAGGTGAACTCGTCCCAGGTGGTGCTGGTCTCGATCACCACGTTGTTCTCGTCCTGCCACTTCTTGAGGGTGCCCGAGTCCTCCATCAGGTCCCACACGGGATCGGGGGCGAAGGCGAACTTGATGACCTCACGTTCACCGTCGGCGGACGTGGATCCTCCGCCACCGCCGCAGGCGGCCGTGACCAGCGCGACGGTTGTTGCCAGGGTGACGAGCTGCAGCGTGTGGGTGACCCTCACCGTCTTCTGCCCTTCGTGTCGGAGCCAGCAGGGGAGTGGCTCGTGTCACTCATTACATTGACGAGGCCGGGCCGCCGCACTGTCGGGACGCGTGATTCTTCGCCGCCACATGTGGCGGAGGACGTAACGCACCCCCACCCCTTCGCGTCGAGGTTGCGCGTATGTCCGACCGGTGGCGACTCACCCCCACGCGTACCCGATCATCCCCACGCCTGCAATCGTGGGGATGATCGGGTACCGCACGGGACCGTGCCGTTCCGGAGGGCCGGCGGCACCGCGCGGGGGTACATAAGTGCAACCTCGGCGCGAAGGCTCCCCGAGTACTCGTGTGGGCCGCCAGTGCGCTGGCGCGAGACTGCCGGGATCGCACATTGTTCGGCCCGCGCCGTAATGCCTAGCGTGCGAGTGTGGTCGGCGAGTCGGGGAGCAGTGAGTCAGCGGACGCGTCCTTGCGGCGGCTGCAGGTCGCCTCGTTCACCAGCTCGTTCGACCGTTTCCTGATCGCGCCACTGATCGTGGTCATCGCCGTCGACCTGGGGGAGTCGATCGCGGCGGTGACCCTCGCGGCGACCGTCTACTTCCAGGCCTACGGCCTGATGCAGGCCGCGTGGGCTGTGGTCTCCGACAAGCTCGGCCGGGTCCGCACCATCCGGCTGGCCCTGCTGCTGGCCGCCGTGACCGGGCTCGCCTCGGCCGCCGCCCTCGACCTGGGCTGGCTGCTCGTCTGCCGGGCGCTGTGTGGCGCCTCCTTCGCGGCCGCGGTGCCCGGCGCGATGATGTACGTGGGCGACACGACGCCCTTCGAGGTATGACAGGCACCGCTCACCGACCTGATGACCGGCGCCGCGATCGGCATCGCCCTCGCCACCCTGGGCGCCGGCTTGATCGGGGACTTCCTGCACTGGAGAGTCGCCTTCGCCCTGCCGGCGCTGGGCGCGGGCGTCCTGGCGGTT
>WHTB01000345.1 GCA_009379735.1 Propionibacteriales bacterium | reverse complement strand
TTCAGGTAGCTCTGCCGGGAGACCTCCACGACGCCGAGGCTGGCCAGGTGCGGGGTGCGCCACTGCACGTCGATCAACCGGTCGGCCGGCCCGGCTGCCCGGAGCAGGTCGACCAGCGCGACCAGGGCGACCTTCGAGGCGTCCCGACGCCGATGGAACATCGACTCGCCGGCGAACAACCCGCCGACGGCCAGGCCGTACAGCCCACCGACCAGCTCGCCGTACTTGTCCCAGCACTCCAGGGAGTGCGCCCAGCCCAGCCGGTGCAGCTCGGTGTAGGCGGTGACGATGTCGTCGTCGATCCAGCCGCTGGGGCGCGCGGGGTCGGCGCAGGCGGCGACCACCTGCTCGAACTCACGGTCGACGGTCACCTCGTACCTGCGGCAGGACTGGCGCAGCGACCGGGTGACCCGCAGGCCGTCGAGCGGCAGGATGCCGCGCCACGCGGGCGACCACCAGAGCATCGCATCGTGCTCGGGTACCGGCATCGGGAAGATCCCGGAGCGGTAGGCCGCGAGCAACAGCCCGGGAGAGAGGTCGGCTCCCGCCGCGACGACATCGTCGTCACCGGCCGTCTCCGCAGGCGGAAGCACCCAAGTGGTGGGCGGAGGCTCGACCGGCACGTGTCAGGAAGCGTCCGCGGCGTGGCCGGCGGCGGGGTAGGCGTCGCTGAGCCCTTCGACCAGCGCCTCGACGAACGCCGGCACTTCGTGCTCGGCTAGCCGGAACGTCCCGGCGCAGCCGTTGCCGCGCCACAGCGACAGCACCACCACACCCACCTCGTGGTGCCACGACAGTCGCAGCGCACGACCGGACCCACGCGTATCGAGGAACACCTCGCCGCGGGCGGTCCCGGGAGAGGGCAGAGACGCCACGTCCGCCATGCATCGATCATGCCCTCCCGCGTGGGCAACCGCCAGAGTCGGCCGCTTTTCAGCCGCGGCGACGGGCGTCAGACTGGTCTCGTGCCCGAGCTACCCGAAGTGCAGTCCCTCGTCGGCGACCTACGCCGCCGGCTCGACGGTCGTGCGATCGCCCGCGTCGAGGTGGTGGCGTTCAGCGCGCTGAAGACGTTCGACCCGACGGTGACGGCGCTGTCCGGGCTGTTCGTCGACGGGGTGGCGAGGCACGGCAAGTTCCTCGACATCTCGGCCGACGGCCTGCATGTCGTGCTGCATCTCGCGCGGGCCGGGTGGGTGCGCTGGCGTGAATCGATCCCGCCGAAGCCGCTGCGCCCGGGCAAGGGACCGCTGGCGGCGCGGGTCGTGCTCGACGACGACTCCGGGTTCGACGTCACCGAGGCGGGCACCCAGAAAAGCCTGGCGTTGTACGTCGTCCGCGACCCGGCGGAGGTGCCGGGCATCGCCCGGCTGGGTCCCGACCCGCTCGCGGAGGGGTTCACCCGGGAGGTGCTGGCCGAGATCTTGCGGAAGGCCGGACGGGCGCAGGTGAAGGGGACGCTGCGCGACCAGTCGATCGTCGCCGGCATCGGTAACGCGTACTCCGACGAGGTCTTGCATGCCGCGAAGCTGTCGCCGTACAAGCCGAGCAGCGGGCTGACCGACGTCGAGGTGACGGTGCTGCACGCGGCGATCCACGATGTGCTGGCGGACGCGATCACCCGGTCGGAGGGCCTCGCGGCGAGCGAGCTCAAGGCTGAGAAGAAGACCGGGCTGCGGGTGCACGGTCGTACCGGCGAGGAGTGCCCGGTCTGCGGTGACACGATCCGCGAGGTGTCGTTCGCCGACCGGTCGATGCAGTACTGCCCGACCTGCCAGACCGGCGGCAAGCCGCTGGCCGACCGACGGCTGTCCCGGCTGCTGAAGTGACGCTGGTTGAATGGTTGGCATGACGCAGCTGCCCACAGTCCACGTCGACGGCGTCCCGCAGCCGGTGCCGGACAGCCTGCTCGTGCTCGACGTACGCGAGCCGCACGAGTGGCAGTCGGGTCACATCGCCGGTGCGCACCATATCCCGCTCGGCGACCTGCCGGCCCGTCTCGACGAGGTGCCGGCCGAGACTCAGGTGTTGTGCGTGTGCCATGTCGGTGGTCGGTCGGCGCAGGCGACGATGTACCTCAACCAGCACGGCCGCGAGGCCGTCGACCTGGCCGGTGGCATGGACGCCTGGGTCGCCTCCGGCCGGGAGACCGTCCGCCCCTGACCCCCGACTTTTTCTGGTACGGGGGCGCCCCGTTCCAGACCTAGTGGAACGGGGCGCCCCCGTACCAGAAAAAGTGTGGAGTGGAGCGGCCCAGTCAGTGGCATCGCGACACGCCGATACGGCTCGATAGCCAAATCTACGGCCAGCACTAGACGGGCCCATACAGTCGCATCGTGGACCCCGTACGGAACCCCTATGCGCCCGGCGCCGGGCAGCGACCCCCCGAGCTCGCCGGCCGCGACCGTGAGCTCAGCCAGTTCGGGGTGACCCTCGAACGCACCGCCTCCGGCCGCCCCGAGCGGTCGATGGTTCTCTCCGGCCTGCGCGGTGTGGGCAAGACCGTGCTGCTGAACGCTCTGCGCGGACTCGCCGTCCAGCGGGCCTGGGGCACGGCGAAGATCGAGGCCCGCCCCGACCAGAGCATGCGGCTCCCGATCGCGCAGGCGGTGCATGCCGCCGTCCGGGAGGTCGCGCACCGGCATCGCGATCCCGACCGGGTCGACGCCGTCGCCGGGGTGCTCAAGTCGTTCGCGCTGCGCACCGAGCTGAAGCACCGCAAGGGGGTGCGCTGGCAGCCGCCCACCGACGTACCCGCGACCCGGGGCCGTGCCGACTCGGGAGACTTCGAGCTCGACCTGACCGAGCTGTTCACCGACGTGGCCGACCTGGCTCGCGACCTCGGTGTCGGCGTCTCGCTGTTCGTCGACGAGATGCAAGACATCGGCCAGCACGAGCTGTCGGCGTTGTGCGCGGCCTGTCACGAGATCAGCCAGCAGGGCGCACCGCTGATCATCGTCGGCGCCGGCCTGCCGCACCTGCCGGCCTCCCTCAGCGCCAGCAAGTCGTACGCCGAACGGCTGTTCCGCTACGTCGTCGTCGACCGACTGCCCCGCGAGGCCGCCGACCGCGCGCTGATGGTCCCGGCGTCCGGCGAGGAGGTGGAGTACGACGGGGAGGCGCTCGACGAGCTCTACCGGCTGACCGACGGCTACCCGTACTTCGTGCAGGCCTACGGGAAGGTCACCTGGGACGCCGCGCCCGGGTCCCCGATCCGCACCGAGGACGTACACCAGGCGGCGCCGGACGCCGAGGGCGAGCTGGCCGTGGGCTTCTTCGGGTCGCGGTACGAGCGGGCGACACCGGCCGAACGCGACTACATGCGGGCGATGGCCGACCTCGGCGCGGAGACCCGCGACGGTCCGGTCCCGACCGCCGATGTCGCCGGCGAGCTCGGTCGTAAGCCGCAGAGCCTGTCGCCGGCGAGGGACGGGCTGATCAAGAAGGGCTTGGTGTTCGCGGCCGAGCGGGGCGCGGTGGCGTTCACGGTGCCGCACTTCGGCAAGTACCTCCGAGCCCAACGGGCCTGAGCAGTCATCCCGCGGCGCGCACCGGCGGAATCCAGTTGGCCGAACGCGGCGAGTATGGCAAGGGTGTGACCCATGGATGGATTCGACCCGGCCAACAGCTTCGGCCCGGACGTGGCCGCGCGCTACGACGACGACCTCCGTGGGGACGAGGCGGCAACCGTCGCCTTCTTGTCCGAGCTGGCCGGCGACGGGCCAGCCCTCGAGCTCGCGATCGGCACTGGACGGATCGGGCTACCGCTGGCAGCACGCGGCGTCCCCGTCGACGGCATCGAGCTTTCCGAAGCGATGGTCGCGCGGATGCGGGACAAGCCTGGTGGCGACGCCCTCGATGTCGTCATCGGCGACATGTCCGCTGCGGACGCCCCGCGGAGCGGCTACCGGCTCGTCTACCTCGTCTTCAACACCATCCACAACCTGCTGACCCAGGACGCCCAGGTGCGCTGTTTCGAGAACGCCGCTCGGCACCTGGCCGACG
>WHTB01000094.1 GCA_009379735.1 Propionibacteriales bacterium | reverse complement strand
GGTGCGGGCCTGCCCGATGAGGTCGGTGCCGACCAGGGCGATGGGGACAGCCATCGCCTGGATAGGGAACGGGGTGACGATGCCGACCTCGCTGAGCGCGGCGTCGATCTCTGGGTGCACCCCGAGGTCTTTGAACGTAGTCAGGACAATCTCGATTCACATTGATGTCGGTAGCACCAGTCTATCCGTACCTGCCGTTCCGACCGCATTTCTGTGCGCCCGGCGCGCTGCTCGCTACGCTGCCCCCATGACCGAGCCGAACGCTGGGCCGACCGCTGGGCCGATCGCTGGCGGCACCGGTGCACTCGCCGACCCGGCCTACCGAGAGGCGGTCGTCGACCTGCTCGGGGCACTCGCGTACGGCGAGATCAGCGCCTTCGAGCGGTTGGCGGAGGACGCCAAGCTGGCACCGACGACACGGGACAAGACCGAGCTGGTGGCGATGGCCAGCGCGGAGTTCGGGCACTTCGCCTCGCTGCGCGAGCGGCTCAACGACCTCGGCGCCGACCCGTTCGTCGCGATGGCGCCGTTCCAGCAGGCCATCGACTCGTTCCATGCCCACACCGCGCCGTCGACCTGGCTGGAGGGTCTGGTCAAGGCGTACGTCGGGGACGGGCTGGCGGCCGACTTCTACCGCGAGGTCGCGGCGTTCCTGGACGCCGACACCCGGTCGCTCGTCCTGGAGACCCTCGCCGACACCGGGCACTCCGAGTTCGCGGTCGACCGGGTGCGGGCGGCGATCGAGGCCGACCCGAAGGTCGGCGGCCGGCTGGCGCTGTGGGGACGCCGGCTGATGGGGGAGGCGCTGAGCCAGGCCCAGCGGGTGGTCGCGGAGCGCGACACCCTCAGCGCACTCCTGGCCGGCGGGGTCGATCGGCCGGGGATGGACCTGGCGGCGATCGGCCGGATGTTCACCCGGATCACCGAGAACCACACCCAGCGGATGAGCACGCTCGGGCTGCAGAGCTGACCTGCGGACGGGCTGACCACACACGACGGGGCCCGCTCCCCAAAGAGGAGCAGGCCCCGTCGTGTGTTGCGGTCAGACTGTCTTCTTGGACCGTCCGGTCACGGCCGCTGCGACCACGACCAGCACGGCCGCGCACAGGATCGCCACGAGCCAGCGCGTCCAGTCGATGCCGGAGCTGCCGTCGCCGCCGAACGCCGTGTAGATCACGTTGCCGATGAGCACCCCGCCGATTCCACAGACCACCGTGAGCCACAGCGGGATCTGGTCGCGGCTACCAGGTGCCACGAACTTCCCGAGCAACCCGATGATGACGCCCGCGACCAAGGTGCCGAGGATGTCGCCCATTCGTGTAACCCCTTTCTGAAAGGGCAGCGCACCGATACGCAACCCGCGCTTACGGTTATTTAGGGCCAGCATCCACTAATCGCGTCCCAATAGCCACATACGTCGCAGTCGGCGGTGCCGCTCTTTGGGCATTCTTCGACGCGCAGACGCGGTGGCGTCCGGTCACGCGGTCACGAAAACTCGTGATCTCCACCTGGTCCGCTACCAGGCTCAGGGGCGCGGCCGGGTATTTGGGTGGGGTGTCAGGCGGAGGCGGAGCCGAAACCGACGCGGCGCGAGCTCTCCTCGCCGATCTCGATGTAGGCGAGCTTGTCGGCCGGCACGACGACCCGCCGGCCCTTCTCGTCGGTGAGCACGAGCAGCGGCTCGTCCCCTGACACCGCCTTCGCGATCGTGTCCTGTACCTCGTCAGCGCTCTGCGCCGACTCGAGCGTGAGCTCGCGATTGACGTGCTGGACGCCGATCCTGACCTCCACCGATGCCTCCGTCGAGTAAACGTGCGGGCCGATTCCCGGCCCATCGGTCAGCCTACCGACCGGGCGGTCAGGCGGTCTGCTCGTCGGCGCGGGGGTAGCCGCGGATGCCCCGCCAGGCCAGGCCGGCCACCAGCCGGGCGGCGTCGGCCTGCTCGATCGGCCCCTGCTTGTCCAGCCAGAACCGCGCGCTGACCTGAGCCATGCCGACCAGGCTGACGGCGACCAGCTGCGCCTCGTCGTCGGGGAGCCCGGTGTCTTCGTGGATGACCTGGGCGATCGACTCGGCGCACTCGTGCGTCACCCGGTCGACGCGCTCGCGTACCTGGGGCTCGTTGACCAGGTCGGACTCGAACACCAGGCGGAAAGCGCCACCGGCGTTGGCCACGTACGCGTAGAAGACCTCCATCGTGGCGCCGACCCGCTGCTTGTTGTCGACGGTCGATGCGAGGGCCCCGCGGACCGCCTCGATGACGGTGTCGCAGGTCTGGTCGAGCAGCGCGAGGTAGAGCTCGAGCTTGCTCGGGAAGTGCTGGTACAGCACCGGCTTGCTGACGCCGGCCCGCTCGGCGATGTCGTCCATCGCGGCGGCGTGGTAGCCCTGGGCGACGAACACCTCGCGCGCCGCGTCGAGCAGCTGGGCACGCCGCGCCTTCCGGGGCATGCGGATGCCGCGGCGTCGGGTGCTCTCGGAGGTCCTGGTCACGCGCCGAATCCTACCCGTGCGTATCAGCGACCCGGCTCGAACCCGCCGAACCGTGCCCTCACCGGTAGTCGTCCTCGTCGCCGACGTCGACCTCGCGGTCCTGCTCGGCGGCGTCGGCGGGGTCGGCCTCCAGTGGCGGGTGCTCACGCAGGTGCTCCTGCTCGGCGGCCCCGTCACCGGTCTCACTGTCGGTGTCGACCTCGGGGTCGATCTCGGTCTGCGGCTCGGTCATGGCTACCTCCTCCGCCAGTCCCGCTGTCGAGCCTAGTCCTCGGGAAGGGACTGGTCAGCCTCGCGCATGGCCGCCAACAGATCGCCGTGCTCGTCCAGGCGCGCGCGTACGTCGGCCGGGCCGAACACCAGGTCGGAGGGTGCGCCGGCCCCCTCGACCTCGTCCCAGGTGAGCGGCGTCGAGACCCTGGGCTGTTCCGTGCCGCGCAGGGAGTACGGCGCGATCGTGGTCTTCGCCGGGTTGTTCTGGCTCCAGTCGATGAAGACCTTGCCCTTGCGTGCTTGCCGGTTCATCGTCGCCACGACGACGGCCGGGTGTTCGTGGGCCAGCCGCGCGGCGATGTCCTTGGCGTACGCCGAGGTGCGCCCGCCGACGGCCTGCCCGATCGGCACGTACAGCTGGGCGCCCTTGTTGCCGGACGTCTTCGGCCACGCCTCCAGGCTGTCGTCGGCGAGCAGGTCACGGAGCAGCAGCGCGACCCGGCAGCAGTCGACGACGGTCGCGGGCGGGCCAGGGTCGAGGTCGAACACCAGCAGGTCGGCGTCGTGGATACCGCCGCGCGGTCCGACGGTCCACTGCGGGACATGGAGCTCGAGGGCGGCCAGGTTCGCCAGCCAGACCAACGTCGGCAGGTCCTCGGCGACGACGTACTCGACCCCGTCGTCACCGTGCTCCTCGATCAGCACAGTGCGTACCCAGTCGGGCGTGCCGCGCGGCGCGTTCTTCTCGAAGAACGGCTGCGACCCGACGCCGTCGGGCCAGCGCTTGCGGGTCAGCAGTCGGCCGGCCAGGTGCGCCAGCAGCGGCTCGGCGACAGCGACGTAGTGGTCGATCACCTCGCCCTTGGTGAAACCCGTCTCGGGATAGAGCACCTTGTCGAGGTTGCTCAGGCTCAGCGTGCGCCCGCCGACCTCGACCCGTACCTTCGTCCCCGCCATAGGTGTCACTCTAGACAGTGGACCGCCTGTCCAGAGTCCGGACAGGACCGGCCGGTGTGGCTCGGTCGGGGAACATGGCAGGGCCGATCCAGGTTGTGCCTGGTGCACCCGAGAACCGTGTGGAGGAGCTACCTGTGTCGCCGGACGTGTCACTGCCACCCCTTGTCGAGCCGTACCCCGAGCTGACGGTCGACGAGGTTCGCCGCTACAGCCGACACCTGATCATCCCCGACGTCGGCATGACCGGGCAGAAGCGGTTGAAGAACTCCAAGGTCCTGGTGATCGGTGCCGGCGGACTGGGAAGCCCCGCGCTGCTCTACCTCGCGGCGGCGGGCGTCGGCACGCTCGGCATCATCGACTTCGACGAGGTCGACGAGTCCAACCTGCAGCGCCAGATCATCCACGGCCAGAGCGACATCGGGAAGTCGAAGGCGCAGTCGGCGAAGGAGTCGATCGCCGAGGCCAACCCGTTCGTCGACGTCGTCGTGCACGACGAGCGCCTCGACAACGACAACGTGATGCAGATCTTCGCCGACTACGACCTGATCGTGGACGGCACCGACAACTTCGCGACCCGCTACCTCGTCAACGACGCCGCCGTCTTGCTCGGCAAGCCGTACGTCTGGGGCTCGATCTACCGCTTCGACGGCCAGGCGAGTGTCTTCTGGGCCGAGCACGGTCCGTGCTACCGCTGCCTCTACCCCGAGCCGCCGCCGCCCGGGATGGTGCCGTCGTGCGCCGAGGGCGGCGTACTCGGTGTGCTCTGCGCCTCCATCGGCGCCGTCCAGGTGAACGAGGCGATCAAGCTGCTGACCGGGATCGGCGAGCCGCTGCTCGGCAAGCTGCTGGTCTACGACGCGCTGGAGCTGGAGTACCGCAAGCTGTCCGTACGCAAGGACCCCAACTGCGCGATCTGCGGCGAGAACCCGACCGTCACCGAGCTGATCGACTACGAGACGTTCTGCGGGGCGGTCTCCGACGAGGCCGCCGAGGCTGCGGTCGACTCGACCATCTCGGTCCGGCAGCTCGAGTCGTGGCTGGACGAGCGGGACCGTGGCGAGCGTGACTTCGTGCTGGTCGACGTGCGCGAGCCCAACGAGCGGGAGATCAACGAGATCCCGGGCTCGCTGTTGATCCCGAAGGGCGAGTTCTTGTCGGGCGAGGCGCTGGCGCAGCTGCCGTCGGACAAGTCGGCCGTCTTCTACTGCAAGAGCGGGACCCGTTCGGCGGAGGTGCTGGCCGTGGTCAAGGGCGCCGGGTACGCCGACGCGGTCCACGTCGGCGGCGGCGTGTCCGCCTGGGTCAGCCAGATCGATCCCAAGCAGCCCTCGTACTGAGACTCAGGTCGCGGCGAGCCGGTCGAGGGTGTCGCCGACCCAGGTGACCACGTCGGCGTCGGACATCGCACTGCCGTCGGCATGGAGCGCCGCGAAGCGGGTGGGTGTGAGCTGGTCGCTGAGCACGCGTGCGGTCCGCCGCAGCCGGTCGGCATCGGGCCCGAACAGCGGACCCGACGTCGTCCGGTTGCCGGCCGCGCCGAGCAGGATGGTCGCCTCCTCCCGTGCCCCGACCCGGGCGAGCAGCTCGACCACGTTGCGCAGCGTCGTCCATTGCTGGGTCCAGCTGCTGGCCTGGTCCCAGTGGGCGATGACGTCCCGGAACACCTCGAGGGCGCGGCGGGGGTCGCCGTGCCTGCTGCGCAGTGACGCGATGGAGACCAGCGCGACGCCGACGAGGTAACGGTCGTCGACGGACTGTGCGTAGCGCAGGGCCTCGGCGAGCAGGTCGGCCGCCGCGTCCGGCCGGGTATCGATCTGCACCTCGCCCGCGACGTATACGGCCCACCCGACCAGCCCGACGTCGTCGTGCGCCTGCGCGTCGCGCCGGACCCGCTCCGCGAGGGACCTGGCGCTGTCGGGATCTCCGGAGTACGCGCGGGCGAGTGCGCGGATGATGGTCGCCAGACCGGCGTGGTGGTGGTCGCCGACTTCGGCTCCCCAGCGCTCGGCCTCGGTGCTGAGGCGTTCGACCTCGCCCAGCCGGCCGCGGAACAGCTCCACCTCGCACAGGACGTGCAACGGGAATCGGCGCACCGGGTGATCAGGTCCGGCCGCCTCGAGGCCGTGCTCCGCCAGTCGCTGGGCCCGGTCCAGGTCGCCGCTGAACCGGGCTCCCGTGGCGGCGCAGGCCCACGCCATCGCGTCGTGCGGGCTGTGCGCTCGCCCCCGCACCGAGCGCTCGGCCCAGGCGAAGACCTCCGGCGGCATCCGCATCTCGCCGTAGTCGAACAGCGCGGCCACCAGACGTACGGCGAGGTCGTGGTCGTGCTCCATGGCCCAGCGGTGGGCGAGCCGCAGGTCGCCGAAGGACCGGCTGATCGCGTCGGCCCACCGCCGGCGCCCCGGCCCGTACAGA
The DNA here is from genome assembly GCA_009379735.1 of Propionibacteriales bacterium. GTDB lineage: Bacteria > Actinomycetota > Actinomycetes > Propionibacteriales > Nocardioidaceae > WHTB01. Next base: position 7,510 of record WHTB01000094.1, on the reverse strand, counting down.
CGGGGGGCCACCTCCTCGGCGAGGTCGACATAGGCATGGGCGTGGGCGCGCCGGGCCGGTTCGACCTCGCCGCGCTCGGCCAGCCGCTCCTGGCCGTAGGCCCGGATGGTCTCGAGCAGGGTGAACCGGGTGGTGCCGTCCTCGTCCGGCGACGCCAGCACCATGGACCGGTCGACGAGGCCGCCGAGCAGGTCCGCGACCTCGGCCTCCGGTGCCTCGTCGCGCAGCAGCCGCTCGGCGGCGGCCAGGGTGAAGTCACCTGCGAACACCGACAGCCGGTCGAAGGCCCGGCGCTCGCGGTCGTCGAGCAGCTGGTACGACCAGTCGACGACCGCGTGCAACGTACGGTGCCGTTCGGCGGAGATGCGTCGCGAGCTGCGCAGGAAGTGGAACCGCGCCGACAACCGTGCCACCACCTCGGCGGGTGTCATCGAACGCATCCGGGCCGCCGCGAGCTCGATCGCCAGCGGTGCGCCGTCCAGCCGGCGGCAGATCTCCGCTATGGCCGCGGCGTTGCCGGCACCGAGGACGAATCCGGGCGCCGCGGCCTCGGCCCGCTCGAGGAACAGGGCGACCGACGGGGTGTCGGCGACGGCGGCCAGGTCGAGCCGGCCCGTTGCCGGAACGGCCAGCGGAGGTACGGGATGGACGTGCTCGCCCTCGACCCCCAACGGCTCCCGGCTGGTCGCCAGGATGGTCACGTCACGGCAGCCGCGGCCGATCGCATGGACCAGCTCGGCGACCGCGTCCACGACGTGCTCACAGTTGTCGAGGACCAGCAGCAACCGCTTGGTGTGGAGGAACTCCACCAGGCGCCGCTCGACGCCGAGCCCCTGCCGCTGCTGCACCGACAGCGCCGTCGTCACCGCGTCCGCCACGGCGGCCGGGTCGCTCACCGGGGCCAGCTCGACCAGCCACGCGCCGTCGACGTACTCCTTGGAGGCACCGAGGTCGAGGTGGTCCACCGCGGTCCGCAGCGCCAGGCTGGTCTTGCCGATGCCGCCCGCGCCGGTCAGCGTGAGCAGCCGCACCCGGGCCAGTAGCTCCGAGATCTGGGCGAGCTCGTCGTCGCGGCCCAGCAGGCGAGGTGGGACGACCGGCAGGTTGCCGGGAGGGCCGGCGACCGGGACCGTGGATCGGCCGAGGCTGGGGTCCTGACGCAGGACCTGGGTCTCCAGCAGGTTCAGGTCCGGGGACGGCTCCAGCCCGAGCTCCTCGTCGAGGCGACGACGGAACCGGCGGTAGGTGGCGAGCGCGTCGGCCTGTCGTCCGGAGCGGTAGAGGGCGCGCATCAGCTGCCCGTGCGGTCGCTCGCGCAACGGGTTCTCGGCGAGTACGGCCTCCAGCCGCCGCACCGCGTCGTCGTCGGCGCCGAGGAGGAGCGCGGCCTCCACCCGGTCCTCGCGGGCGATGGTGCGGGTCTCCTCCAGCCGGGTCGCCTCGGCGCGAACGAACTCCTCGTCCGCGTACTCGGCATAGGCCGGGCCGCGCCACAGGTCCAGCGCCTCGTCGAGCATCGCCGCGGCCCGCTGCGGGTCGGCCTTCAGGTGGGCGCGGGCCTCCGCCGTGAGCTGCTCGAAGCGGCTGGCGTCGAGGTCGCCCGGAGCGATCCGCAGCAGGTACCCGGGTGCGCGGGTGAGCAGGACCGGTCCGTTGTCGGCCCGCAGGGCCGTCCGCAGTCGCGACACGAGGTTGTGCATCGACGCGGCTGCGTTGGCCGGCGGATCGTCACCCCACACCACGTCGGCCAGCCAGTCGACCGAGACGACGGCGTTGGCGCGGACGACAAGTCCGGCCAACACGCGGCGCAGCCTCGGCGACAGCACTGCCGCGGTGTCGGGTGCCACCCCCGGCCCCGACGCCCCAGTGCCGACCAGCTCCAGCGCGCCCAGCACACACAGGCGCATCACAGACCCCATCCCCTGAGCAGCCGAGGGCCGCTCTCTCCACGCCCACCGTAGCCCCGCCCGTCCCGGCTTGGAAGGCAGTTGACAGCGACCTGGGAGCGCGTGGACAGGGTCCCCCCGGACGGTGGTCAGGACGCCACCGGCGCTGACCCATCGGAAGGAACCGACATGACCGCCACCGCAGCTGCCACCACACCCACCGAAGCACCGGACTCGCGCCGCGAGGACCTGGCCGAGCGGCTGTTCGCCGCGTTCCTGTCCGGAGCGGAGCTGCTGTCGGTCGACCTGGGCCGACGGCTGGGTCTCTACGAGGTCGTGCGCCAGTACGGTCCGGTGACCGCGGCCGAGCTCGCCCGCGCCGCCGAGATCGCCGAGCGGTACGCCCGAGAGTGGCTCGAGCAGCAGGCGGTCGCCGGGATCCTCGACGTCGCGGCGGAGACCGGGCAGGCGGACACCCGGAGGTACGTCCTGCCGAACGGGCACGCGAGCGCGCTGCTCGACCCTGAGGACCCGGCGAACCTGATGGCCACCGCCCCAATGCTCACCGGCCTGGCGCTCACGCTGCCGGCCGTGGTCGAGGCGTACCGAACCGGTGGCGGCGTCACGTACGCCGACTTCGGGACCGAGATCAGGCACGGGATCAGCGGCCTCAACCGGCCGGTGTTCGCGACCGAGCTACCCGGTTGGCTGGCCACCATGCCCGATGTGGCGGAACGGCTGACCGCCGGCGGCTCGGTGCTCGATGCTGGCTGTGGCGTCGGGTGGTCGAGCATCACGATCGCCCGCACGTTCCCCCGTACCCAGGTCAACGGCATCGACCTCGACCTGGCGTCCATCGTCGAGGCGCGCCGCAACATCGCTGCCGCCGGCCTGGCCGACCGGGTCGGGGTGGACGTGGCCGACGCCGCCGAAGCCGTCGACGGCGCGTACGACCTGGCCTGCATCTTCGAGGCTTTGCACGACATGGCCGACCCGGTCGGGGCGCTGCGCTCGCTGCGGGGTGCGCTGGCACCGGGCGCGCCGGTGTTCGTGGTCGACGAGCGGGTCGCGGACGAGTTCACGGCTCCCGCCGACGAGATCGAGCGGATGCAGTACGTCTACAGCGTCCTGCACTGCCTGCCGGCCACGATGGCCGAGTCCACGGCGGTCGCGAACGGCACGGTGCTGCGGGCGCCGACGGTGCGGGCGTGGGCGGAGGAGGCCGGTTTCGCCTCCGTCGAGGAGCTGCCGATCGAGAACGACGTGTGGCGCTTCTACCGGCTCAACGACCACGGAGGGAGGGGATCATCATGATGCATCCGGAGCTGCACCTGGAGCTGTACCTGAACCGGCTCCGTGAGCTGGAGCAGCGCTCGGCGCGTGCCCGGCTCGCCGAGCTGGTCAAGCGCAGTGACGACCGCGACGGCGCCGCCTGACGGAGTCGACCTTTGCTGCTCGACGGAACGGCCCGTGGGCGCGCTCCGTGTCGCTGCGCACACGCTCTGTATGCGCGTGACCTGACTCGCCAGTAGGTCGTTGTCTCGGCAACGGCATCCCCCGAACGAGGAGCACGTTATGTCCGTCAAGTACCGTCTGCGGCTGACCGCCGCGGCCGCGATGACAGCGGGTCTGGTCACTGCTGCGATCACGGCAGTACCCGCCTCCGCCGCGCCCACCTGGGCTCCCGCTGACACGGCGACGATCCACCCGGGCGTCCAGATGTACACCGACGGTGCCCAGTGCACCGCCAACTTCGTCTACACCGACGGCGCCGGGAGCGTGTACGTCGGCTACGCCGCGCACTGCGCCGGCACCGGTGGCGCGACCGAGACCAACGGCTGCGACTCGGGCTCCCTGCCGCTCGGCACCCCGGTGACCTTCAACGAGGGCGGCAGCGTGCTCAGCGAAGGCACCCAGGTCGGCACCGGCACGCTGGCCTACAGCTCGTGGCTGACCATGCAGGGCCGCGGCGAGTCCAACGCGGACGCGTGTTCGTTCAACGACCTGGCGCTGGTGAAGGTCGACGCCGGCTCGGTGGCCGACGTCAACCCGTCGGTGCCGTTCTGGGGCGGCCCGGTCGGGATCAACAGCGACGGCGCTCCCGCCGGTGAGCGGGTCTACAGCTTCGGCAACTCGTCGCTGCGGTTCGGTCTGACCGAGCTCTCGCCCAAGACCGGCCTGAGTGTGGGCACGACCGGCAACGGCTGGTCCCACCCGGTGTACACCGTGACGCCCGGCATTCCCGGCGACTCCGGCAGCGCGTTCCTGGACGGGGAGGGCAAGGCACTCGGCACGCTCTCGACGCTGGCCATCGCGCCGCTCGTCGGGTCCAACGGTGTGGGTGACGTCGCGCACGAGCTGGCGTACGCGCAGCAGCACGGCGGCATCTCCGGTCTGCAGCTGGTCAACGGCACGGAGCCGTTCTCGCCGATCCTCTGACGCGACCTGCGCAGTGCTGTCTCGGCGTGCGTCACACTGTCCCGCGTGGACCAGGAGGCGTACGTCGAGGCGGTTCTGTCGCTGGTGGAGCAGATCCCGCCCGGCCGGGTCCTCAGCTACGGACTGATCGCCGAGTACGTCGGTGCCGGTGGGCCGCGTCAGGTCGGCGCGGTCATGGCGGAGTACGGCGGGGGAGTGCCCTGGTGGCGGGTCGTGCGCGCCGATGGCTCACTGCCGCGAAGCCATGACGACCGGGCCCGAGCGCACTACCTCGACGAGGGCACGCCGTTGCGACACGGCCGGGTGGACATCCGGCAGGCCCTGTGGCACCCCTAACCCGTCAGCGCCATCGTCGAGGTCAGCGCCAGAGTCCGACGATGACGGCGACGGCGGTCAGCTTCAGCAGCCAGTCGCCGGCGTGGATCGCCGCGAGCGTCGACGGCACCCGCTCCCAGATGATCGCTCCCGTCCACAGCACCAGCGGGAACCCGACCCACAACGCCAGGGCCAGCAGCACCGCACCGGCCCAGGAGTCGACCTCGGCCTGGTCGGCGATGCCGGCGAGCACCGTGGCGAGCACGAGGGTGCGCACCAGCTCGACCAGTACCTTCCACCCGGGCGGTCGCCCGGGATCCGCGTACGCGTCGTTCAGCTCGGCGAGCCGGCTGCCGAAGGCCGTGTAGTAGGCCGAGCTCAGCACGAAGCCAACGACGGCCGCGACGACGATGGCCAGATAGTTGAGGTCAGCCATCGGGTCCTCCTCGGGTTGCTGTCCAGGAAGAACTCGGCCAGCACCGGTGCGAGGTCGTTGTCGGGAACGCCGTGCCACTCACCGGCCAGGCTGCGGTGCGTGCCGTTGGGCAGCGCCTCGGCGATCATGCAGTCGTAGACGAGGGTGTGCGCGACCGCCTCGAGCGCCAGTGTGCCCGGCCCCATCTGGGCGATGGCCTCTGGCGGGACGCCGATCGAGGTCAGGAAGTGCTGCACCGCGTCCCCACGGCGGCCGGCCGCCACGAGCGTGGCGATCTCGGTCGTGAAGTCGGCATCGGCCGACCGGTCCTCGTCGGTTCCGATCGGCGGCTCGAACAACGCCAGCCTGTCGATCGGGAGCCCACCTGCTGCGGCGTGCAGGGCGAGCAGCCCGCCGGAGGAGAAGGCGTACACGGAGGCCGAACCGCCGGCCTCGGCGATGAGTATTGCGAGGTCGTCGACCTCACGCTCGATCGCGTACGGCGGGGTGTCGGCGCTGCCTCCGCGGCCGCGGCGGTCGTCGGTGTACACGGTGAAGCTCGCCGCCAGCAGCTTCCCGAGCCCTCGGATGTGGTCGAACTCCCGGTACCCCCCGGCCGGGTCCACCAAGATGAGCGCCGGGCCCGAACCACGTCGCTCGAACGCGATCGTGGTCCCGTCGGCCGAACGCACGCTGTCCATAGTCGCGCCGATGGTCGTCCCGATGGTCGTCATCGTGTCGTCCTTTCGCTCGGCACCCGCGGTGGGCGCCTCTCGCAGGGAAGTAGAAGCTGCGGAGCCGACTTCGACATGGGCGGGCGAAGGTCTAGGGGAGGTCCGCGGTCACGTCGGCCGTGGCGACGCCGATCGGGCCGTCGTACTGGCCACCGGCTGCGTCCAGCGCGGCGGCCGGGTCCGTGCCTGGCAACAGGTGGGTGAGCAGCAGCCGACCGGCGCCGGCGTCCGCGGCCACCCGACCGGCCTGGCGCGCGCTGAACAGGTGGGCCTGCGCGTCAGCGGGCACTCGATCCACGAAGCTGGCATCGGCCAGCAGCAGGTCTGCGTCGCGTGCCAGCCTCGCCAGCTCAGGGCTCGGGCCGGTATCGCCGGTGTACGCGAGGACGTGGTCGCCGGCGGTCAGCCGAAGACCCGCGTTGGGCACCGAGTGCGGCAGCAAGCGGGTCTCGGCGCCGAACGGACCGATGTCCAGGACACTGCCGGGGGTGAACTCGTGCAGGACGTACGCCGCGTCGAGCAGTCCGGGTCGGTCCAGCCTGAGCACCGCCTCCAGAGCGCCGGGCAGCGCGTAGACCGGCAGCGGCGCGGCCGGGGTGTCGGTCATCGTCCGCGCGCGCAGCAGCGGGTGGAGGTCGGCGCAGTGGTCGGGATGCCCGTGGCTGACGTACACGGCGTCGATCCGGTCTGCGGTGGTGAGGTGCAGCAGTCGCGGCAGGGTCGCGTACCCGGGGTCGACGAGCAGCCGGAAGCCGTCGTGCTCCACGAGGTACCCGCTGCAGGCCTGGCCGGCGTCCGGCCAGGCGCCGCACCCGCCAAGGACGGTCAGTCGCACCGCAGCACCTTATCGGCGATGCAGCCTTCGAGTGCGTGACTGGCTCGGTGTGACTGGACAGGCGGAACCACACGGGGAGCATGCTTGCCGCTCACCTGCCCACGTCGGCCGTCGGCTCGAACTGGGTCCACCCGGACCAGCCGCGCTCCTCCAGGAGCTGCATCAGCCGCCGGGCCGCCGGCACCGCATCGACGAACATCGAGTCGACGAGCTCGACGAGCCCGGGGGCCATGACGTCGTCGGAGTCGTACTCCGCCCAGTCGTCGGCCTTGGAGATGGCGGCCGCCAGCCAGTCGGCAAGCTCGGGAAGCCGTGGGTCGTCGGGCTGCCAGTCGATCACCTCGCAGAGTCGCCGGTAGAGCTCGACGATCTCGGGGTCCTCGATCTGCACGTGCTTGAGCGCCATCCACCCCGCCATCTGCTCCGGCGAGTGCGCCGCAACGAGGATCCAGGCGTCCCGCTCACCATTGACCATCCGCTCCGGCAGGCCGAGCTCGCGCAGTCGATCCAGGTACGCGACGGCATCGGGCGGCAGCGCCAGGCTGTCGCCCGCCGCGAGCCGGGCGATCCGCTCCCGGTGCCGCTTCCGTTCCCGGATCTCGGCGCGCAGCCGCTCGTCGATCTCGGCCACGGCTGACGCGAACTGTGCATCGTCAGCATGCAAGAGCTCCTCGACCCTGGCCAGTGGCACGCCTGCGTCGGCCAGCGTGCGGATCTTGATCAGGTCCACCACGGCCTTGGCGTCGTACCGCCGGTAGCCGGAGGCGTCCCGCTCCGGCTCCGGCAGCAGCCCCTTGGCGTGGTAGTGCCGCACCGCGCGCACGGTGACGCCGGCGTGCGCCGCGAGCTGACCGATGGTGAGCATGCCCCCAGTGTCCCGCTACTT
>WHTB01000372.1 GCA_009379735.1 Propionibacteriales bacterium | reverse complement strand
GTCCAAGCGCGCGTCGATCAGCGGGTCCTGCTCCGACAGCTGCTGAAGAGCCTGAAACAGTACGGTGCGCTCGACCGGGTTCCGTGCCTGGACGACGGACTCGAGAGCAGGCGGCGGGAAGTAGCGGCCACTGCGAGCCGGGTCCCATCGACCGAGCTGGTCGCCGATGGCGACGTCACTGATCCCCAGAATCGTCGCGATGTCGCCGGCCCGGGCGGTTTCCGCCACGGTCACAGCGCCATGGTCGAACGTGCTGACGTTGATCGCGCGAGCGTCAAGCTCGCCGATCACCCCGGTCGTCGGATTGCGGTGGTGGACGACCACCTGGTCGCGGGCGGCCAGGCTGCCCTGATGGAGCCGCGCGTAGACCACCTTGTGCCCGGTTGGGTCGCGCTCGATCTTGAAAACGCTTGCGTGCAAGGGCTGCTCGGCACCACCGTCGGTCAGCGGCAGGTACGCCGTGAGGGCATCGGTCACGTCGGAGACCCCCACCCCACCCAGCGCCGACCCGAACAGGACCGGGTGGATCCGTCCACGCCGGGTCTGCTCAGCGAGCGAGGCGAGCGCGTGTCGCTCGGTCGGTGGCCGTACGCCGTCGACGTACTGACGGAGCAGCCGGGCGTCGTACTCGGACAACCGCTCGACCAGCTCCTCGACGAACGCTGAACCCGTTCGCGTGCTGACCTGCGCGTCCCGGCTGCCGAGGCCGGTCGGCTCGGTGATCGCGACCGCGTCACCGGTGAGCGCCTCGCGGAGCGAGTCCATGGTGCGCTCGTACGCCGCGCCGACTCGGTCGATCTTGTTGCCGAAGACAACGAACGGGACACCGAGGCGCTCCAGGACCCGGATCAAGACCCGCGTCTGCGCCTGGACTCCCTCAACGGCCGACACGACGAGCACGGCCCCGTCGAGCACCGCGAGGGCACGTTCCACCTCGGCCACGAAGTCGGAGTGGCCGGGGGTGTCGATCAGGTTGATCTTGACGTTTGCGCCGTCGGCAGTCGGCACGGTGAACGTCACGACAGCGGAGCGGATGGTGATGCCGCGCCGACGTTCGAGCGGGTCGGCATCGGTGGTGGTGTCGCCGTGGTCGACACGGCCGAGGTGCCTCGTGACCCCCGTCTCGAAGAGGAGACGTTCGGTCAGGGTGGTCTTACCGGCGTCGACGTGGGCGACGATCCCGAGGTTGAGCGTGGGCATGGGCGATGGCCTTCGGATCGATCGGGTCAGTGATTGCGATCTGTCCGATGAGGCGGCGCATCCCCGTACTCCTTGGTGAGTCGTCGAGTCGGCTGAACCCTGACACTACAGCGGACGCGGAGGATCGGCCCCTGCTTAATCCGCGGCCTCACCGGCGTCATCTCTGCGGGCGGACACGGTGTGCAGGCCGGCGGGGAATGGGGAACCATCACTGCAGGTTGTGACGTCACGAGGAGGTGGCTGACCCGATGAAGCGCGTCGCCATGCTCAGCGTGCACACGTCGCCGCTGGACCAGCCCGGCACCGGTGACGCCGGCGGCATGAACGTCTACGTGATCGAGCTCGCCAAGCAGCTCGCCGAGCTCGGGGTCGACGTCGAGGTGTTCACCCGAGCGACCTCCCGCGACCTGCCGCCGTACGTCGAGGTGGCGCCCGGCGTCGTGGTGCGGCACCTCGTCGCCGGCCCGTACGAAGGTCTCACCAAGCACGACCTCCCGGCCCAGCTGTGCACGTTCGCCCGCGACCTACTGCGGGTCGAGGCCGAGCACGACCTCGGCTGGTACGACGTCATCCACTCCCACTACTGGCTGTCCGGCCAGGTGGGCGCGCTGGCGGCCGACCGGTGGGGGGTGCCGCTGGTGCACTCCATGCACACGATGGCCAAGGTGAAGAACGCCGCCCTGGCCGACGGGGACTCGCCCGAGCCCTACACCCGGGTGCTCGGGGAGGAGCAAGTCGTCGAGGCGGCCGACGCGCTGATCGCGAACACCAGCGACGAGGCGAGCGCACTGGTCGACCGGTACGACGCCGACCCGGCCCACGTCGAGGTCGTCCACCCCGGGGTCGACCTGGCGGTGTTCCACCCACGCGACCAGGGCGAGGTGCGTCGCGCGCGGGGTCTGCCGGAGGACGCGATCGTGCTGCTGTTCGCCGGCCGGATCCAGCCGCTGAAGGCGCCCGAGGTCCTGCTGCAGAGTGTGGCGGTGCTGCTGGCACGTGACCCGTCGCTACGGTCGCGGCTGGTGGTCCCGGTCGTCGGCGGGCCGTCGGGCAGTGGACTCGACGAGCCGCGTGCCCTGGTCGACCTGGCCGCGAGCCTGGGCATCTCCGAGGTGGTGCGCTTCGTGCCGCCGGTGGCGCAGCACGAGCTGGCTCGGTGGTACGCCGCGGCGACGCTGGTGTGCGTGCCGTCGTACAACGAGTCGTTCGGCCTGGTCGCGGTCGAGGCCCAAGCCTGCGGCACCCCGGTGGTGGCCGCTGCCGTCGGGGGGCTCACCACCGCCGTCCGCGACGAGCTGACCGGGATCTTGGTGCCCGGGCACGACCCGACCGACTGGGCCGACGCGTTCGACCGGGTGCTGCACGACCCGGCTCGGCTCGACGCGATGTCGTCGGCGGCCCGGCGGCACGCGGCGGAGTTCGGCTGGCAGCGTACGGCCGATGCGACGCTGAAGGTCTACGAGGCGGCGGCCGACCGGCGCCGCGGGCTGCGGCTGGCGGTGGGTTCGTGACTGACCTGCGCGACACTGTGGCCGAGGTGCTGCGCGCCGCCTTGTCCGAGGCCGACCTGGAGTGGGAGCAGGTGCGGCCGTACTCGTTCAGCGTGACCCTGCCCGGCACCCGGAAGCTCCAGACGCCGTGCCGTCTCGACGTCGGCGAGCACGCGCTGTCCGTACACGCGTTCGTGGCGCGCAACCCCGACGAGAACCATGCAGGCGTCTACCGGTGGCTGCTCGAGCGCAACCTGCGGCTGTACGGCGTCGCGTTCGCCGTTGACCACAACGGTGACATCTACCTCGACGGCCGGCTGCCACTGGCCGCGGTCGACGCCGCGGAGGTCGACCGGCTGCTCGGCTCGGTGCTGACGTACGCCGACGACTCCTTCAACACGATCCTGGAGCTCGGCTTCGCGACGTCCATCCGCAAGGAGTGGGAGTGGCGCAAGAGCCGGGGCGAGCCCACCCACAACCTGGAAGCGTTCCGCGGCTGGCTGGAGTCCCGCACCGACCCCTCCTGAGCCTGCTTGTCAGACGGTTTCGACCACATGCAGTCGAAACCGTCTGACAAGTCGGCGCGCCCCTGCCAATTCGTTCACTTCGCGGGCCGGTGGTCTGACGGCTCAGCGGCCCTGGCTGGCGACGGCGGCGATTGCGTCCTTGGCCGCCGCCGGATCGAGGTACTCGCCGCCGCGCTGCACCGGCCGCAGGTCGGCGTCCAGTCGGTACGCCAACGGGATGCCGGTCGGGATGTTGAGACCGACCACGTCGTCCTTGGACAGGTCGTCGAGGTGCATGACCAGCGCCCGCAGCGAGTTGCCGTGCGCCGCCACGAGCACGGTCTGGCCGGCCCGCAGGTCGGGC
>WHTB01000258.1 GCA_009379735.1 Propionibacteriales bacterium | reverse complement strand
GGCGGTGTTCGGCATGGGCTACAACCTGTTACTCGCTGCCGGTCATGTACGGCTCGGCGGCGTTGCCCCGGCAGCGTTGTACTGGCTGGTGGCGTTCCCACTGGCTAGCGCCATGCACGAGATCCTGTTCGACGTCGCGTCCGGCAGGTCGATCAGCCTGCCGGACGCGGTCGTCCCGTTCCTCGTGTACCAGGCCATCATCAGCGTGGGATTCGCGATCGGCTTCGTGTGGCTGCACGAGTACGTCTTCCCACGCTGGTGGATTCAGGTCAGAGATCACAACCCGATCGCGGCCCGTTACGTCGAGCAGTACACGCGGCAGGCTGCCAGAACGCAGCGTGACAAGGAGCAGCCGCAGACAGAGAAGAAGCGGCCAGGCAGGCCAGTATCCGGCTGACTGGGCCGTCGTGGTCCGGCGCCCAGCCCTTCGTGCTGGGCGCCGTCCACTGACACACTCACCCCGCATTCGAATCGCGAAGTACGTCCGCCCGAACATGCGAGACCCGTGACGCGGGTCGGCGGTGCTGTGCGGTCTGCAAGAGGTTTCGACGGGAGGAAACCAAGTGGACTTGTCCCTGACAACGTGGATCGTCACGCTCGTCGTGCTCCTTGGCGTGATCGCGCTCGACTTCGTCATCGTGGCGAGGCACCCGCACGAGCCGACCCTGCGCGAGGCCACGCTGTGGGTCGTGTTCTACGTAGCGCTGGCGGTCATCTTCGGCGTCGGCCTGCTGATCGCGTCCGGCGGGCGCTATGCCGGTGAGTTCTTCGCCGGCTGGCTCACGGAGTACTCGCTGTCGGTCGACAACCTGTTCGTGTTCATCATCATCATGGGGAAGTTCGCCGTACCCAGGCAGTACCAGCAGAAGGTGCTGCTCATCGGCGTGGCCCTTGCGCTGGTGATGCGCGGGATCTTCATCGCGCTCGGGGCCGAGGCGATCTCGCGCTTCGACTGGGTGTTCTACATCTTCGGTGCGTTCCTCATCTACACGGCGTGGAAGCTCGCGACCACGGGTGACGACGAGGAGGAGTTCAAGGAGAACCCCGTGCTCGTCGCGGTTCGGCGCGTCCTGCCGACGACGGACGGGTACCGGGGCGCCGCGCTGACCGCGAAACAGGCCGGCCGCTGGATGGTGACGCCGATGCTGATCGTGATGGTGGCGATCGGCACGACCGACCTGCTGTTCGCGCTCGATTCGATCCCAGCGATCTTCGGGCTGACCCAGGAGCCGTACCTGGTCTTCACCGCGAACGCGTTCGCGCTGATGGGCCTGCGCCAGCTGTACTTCCTGATCGGCGGGCTGCTGGACCGGCTGGTGTATCTGTCGTACGGGCTGGCGGTCGTGCTCGGGTTCATCGGCGTCAAGCTGATCCTCGAAGCACTGCACCACGAAGGCGTGGCCTGGGCGCCGGAGATCCCGATCCTGGTCTCGCTCGGGGTGATCGTGGTGACGTTGTCCATCACCGCGATCGCCAGCCTGGTGAGGTCGGCGCGAGACGCTCGGAGCGTGACCGACGCGGCCGCGGAGGGCGGCGACGAGGACGACGACGGGGTGGGGAGCGAGCGCGACGCGAACGACGATGCGCCGGAGCGAGTCTGACCGAGTGTCAGGTCGTGCTGTGAGGTCGTGCTGTCAGGTCGTGGAGCGTCGCCGGGTGCGCGACGGCGTCGGTGCAGGTGCCGTCGGCTGGGACTGGGCGGCCTCGTGGTAGGCCTGGCGGGTCCGCTCGGTGTGCTCACGCATCATCTGCGCGGCGCGGTCCGGATCACCGTCGGCGATCGCCTTGACGATGCGGCCGTGCTCACGCCACGACGCCTGGCCGCGGACCGGGGCGACCGGCGTGTAGTACCAGCGCACGCGGCGGTCGACCTGCCCGGCGAAGTCGGCGAGGAACTTGTTGCCCGACAGCTCGGAGATGTAGCGGTGCAGGTCGGCGTTCGCGCGGACGGCCTCGTCGATGTCGCCGGTGTCGGTGAGCTCCGTACCGGACTTGCACATCTCGCGCAGCTTGGCGACGGACTCCTTGGAGGCGCGGGTCGCGGCCAGCCGGGCGGACTCGGACTCCAGCGCGCCGCGGGCCGCGAGGAGTTGGTCGACCTCGTCCTCAGCGGGGACGTGGACCATCGCGCCGAAGCCCGGACGCAGGTCGACCCAGCCCTCGTTGTGGAGCCTCTGCAGGGCCTCACGGACGGGCTGGCGGGACACGCCGAGCATGCCGGCGAGCTCGACCTCGACCAGGTGCTGACCGGGTTGCAGCGAACCCTCGATGATCATCTCGGTGAGGGCGTCATAGACGGACTCCCGAAGTGGTGCCGGCCGCTGCAGTGGGCGTACGGCGGACGCTCCGAGGCGGGACGCCCCGGAGATCGAGCTCGAACCCGCGTCAGTCATGAGGGACCCTTCTTGGCGAGACTGTGGTTTGTGTAGACAGTCTACTAAGTGCAGGCGATTTGCACCAACCGCCGTCCCGCCGGGCCGCGATTTTCGGCCGGCGGGCGGCGTGGCGACTCATGCGGCTGTCTCGTCCTCGGCGCGATAAGCCACATCGTTGCGGTCGGTGAACGGGAGCTCGCCGACGAGGTCGCGCTCCGTGGCGGTCTCGGAGGCGACGGGGAACACCGTGCGGGCGGCGAGGGCTCCGAAGCGACGGGTGAAGATCATGGTTTCTCCTCTATGTACCTGGCCGGTTCGGGTGCGAACCGACATGATTGGCTACTGCATACATTCAACCAGGCCGTCGAGTGTGGTATTGCCAGATCCCGGGTGACGTCTGTTACACAGCGCCGACTGGGCGCGTGACGTCCGTTACACAGCGCCGACTGGGGCGCATGGGGCGTCACCTCAGCTGCTCGGACATGTGGGGAAGTTCGTCGGCCCTCTGACCCGGACAGGTTTCCCGAGATCTCACCCACGACGTGCGGCTGGGGAAGGCGCGTGTCCTGGGTGGCGGGGCGCGCCGAACCGATGGGGTAGCGTCGCCGCTGGAGGCGTCCAGGTGCCTGGTGGCCCTCCCGGTCTTCAAAACCGGTGGGACCGAGTATCTCGGTCCGGCGGGTTCGATTCCCGTCCGCCTCCGCCACAGCCACACTTACGACGTCGATGCGTCCGTTGTGTGGTGGCCTGCGGTACGTTGCATTCAATGTGCAGCGAAGATGCGCGGCGCGCTGTTCCCCGTACCGATGTCGTGCTGGCCGACCCGCGGTTGCAGGCCGCCCAACGGACACTCGGTCGATCCTTCGTGCTCGAGCTCGTGCGCCAGGCCCAGGAACGCAGCCGCTCGGGCGAGATCTCACCCGAGTCCATCGTCGATGCGGCCGTCGCGGCACTGCCGGCGACGGTGAGCTCGATGCGCAAGGTGGTCAACGCCACCGGCATCCTCGTGCACACGAACCTTGGCCGCGCGCCGCTGTCGCGGGCCGCTGTCGATGCGCTCGTCGCGGCGGCCGGCACCACCGATGTGGAGCTCGACCTCGCGACCGGACAACGCGGGGTACGCGGGCGCGGAGCCGTCGACGCACTGGCGGCGGCGGTACCCGACGTCGGCGGGGTCCACGTGGTCAACAACTGCGCCGCGGCGCTGGCCCTGATCGCGACCGCCCTGGCGCAGGGCCGGGACATCCTGATCAGCCGAGGTGAGCTGGTGGAGATCGGCGACGGCTTCCGGATCCCGGAGCTGCTGGCGTCGACCGGTGCCCGGCTGGTGGAGGTCGGGACGACCAACCGCACTCGGCTGTCGGACTACGAGGCGGCGCTCGGCCCCGAAACCGCCCTGATTCTCAAGGTGCATCCGTCGAACTTCGCCGTCCGCGGCTTCTCGGAGGAAGCCTCGATCGCCGACCTCGCCACCCTCGGGCCGCCGGTCGTCGTCGATATCGGCTCTGGCTTGCTCTCGCCCCACCCGGTGCTCGTCGACGAGCCCGACGCCCTCTCGACTCTGCGGGCCGGCGCGTCGCTCGTGGCGGCCAGCGGCGACAAGTTGCTGGGTGGCCCGCAGTGCGGGTTGCTGCTCGGCGATGCCGAGCTGGTCGAACGCCTCCGCCGGCACCCGCTCGCCCGGGCACTGCGGGTCGACAAGCTGACGCTGGCGGCGCTCGAGGCGACGGTCCGCGGCCCGCACCCACCCGTACGCGCGATGCTCGAGGCGAAGCTGGCCGACCTGCAGGCGCGGGCCGAGAAGGTCGTCACGGCGCTGGCCGACGTCACCGAGGCCGAGGCCGAGGTCGTGGCGTCCGAGGCCGCGGTCGGGGGCGGCGGCGCGCCGGAGGTCGTGCTGCCCAGTGTGGCGGTCGCCGTTCCGCTCAGGTTCGTCGAGCCGTTGCGCGCCGGCGACCCGCCGGTGGTGACGCGGACCGAGCGCGGCCGGTGCCTCCTCGACCTGCGGACGGTGGAGCCCGACGACGACGAGGCGCTGGTCAAGGCCGTCCGTCGCGTCGGGAAGGACTGACCACGGGTGCACGTCGTCGCGACGGCGGGACATGTCGACCACGGGAAGTCCACATTAGTGCGCGCGCTGACCGGCATGGAGCCGGACCGGTGGGCGGAGGAACGCCGGCGCGGCGTGACGATCGGGCTGGGGTTCTGCTGGGCCGAGTTCGACGGCGTCGGGGACGTCGCGTTCGTCGACGTACCCGGTCATGAGCGGTTCGTCCCGACCATGCTCGCCGGTGTCGGGACCGTACCCGCGGTGCTGCTGGTCGTCGCCGCCGACGAGGGCTGGAAGCCGCAGTCCACCGAGCATCTCGCCGCGCTCGACGCGCTCGGCGTACGCCACGGCCTGCTGGTCGTGACTCGTCGGGACCTGGCCGACCCCGAGCCGGCGCTGGCCGAAGCAACCGCACATCTCGGGCGGACAACCCTTGGTGACGTGCCCCGGCTCGCGGTGAGTGCGACGACCGGGGAGGGCGTCGACGAGCTGCGGGCAGCGATCAGCCGGCTGGTCGGCGGGCTGCCGGACCCCGACGGCGACGCGCCCGTCCGGCTGTGGGTCGACCGCGCCTTCACCATCCGGGGCGCCGGGACCGTCGTCACCGGCACGCTTCC
The DNA here is from genome assembly GCA_009379735.1 of Propionibacteriales bacterium. GTDB lineage: Bacteria > Actinomycetota > Actinomycetes > Propionibacteriales > Nocardioidaceae > WHTB01. The sequence goes on along the minus strand of WHTB01000258.1, from coordinate 1,336 downwards.
CGCCGGCACCATCCGGCGGGGAGACCGGCTGTCGGTCGCCGGGCAGGACCGGGAGGTTGTGGTGCGGGGCGTGCAGTCGCTGGGCCGGTCGGTGGACCAGGTCGGCGGCGTCGCCCGGGTCGCGCTCAACCTGCGCGGTGTCGAGCCGCCACAGGTGCCGCGCGGTTGTGCACTCGTGACGCCGGGCCGGTGGACGACGACGGGTGTGCTGGACGTACGGCTCGCCGCGGGTCGGTCGGAAGACCTTCCGCGCCAGGTCATCGTGCACGCCGGTTCGGCTGCCGTCGCGGCCCACGTACGGCCGCTCGGCCCCGACACCGTACGGCTGTCGCTCGACGAGCCGGTCCCGTTGCACGTCGGCGACCGGCTGCTGCTGCGTGACCCGGGAGCCCGCCAGGTCACCGGGGTGCAGGTCCTCGACCCCGACCCGCCGGCGCTCCAGCGTCGAGGCAGCGGGCGGCGACGTGCGGAGGTCCTGGCGACGGTTGCCGGGGCGCCCGACGGTGCCGCTGAGCTGGCCCGGCGCGGCGTCGTCGATGCCGGTGCGTTCGCGGCGCTGGGGGTGGAGGCGCCGGTCGTCCCGCTGGTCGGCGACTGGCTGGTCGACCCCGCCCTGGTCGCCTCGCTGACCAGCCGGCTCGCCGCCGCCGTCGAGGACCATGCCCGCGCCCACCCGCTCGACGCGGGACTGCCGATCGAGCGCGCGCGTCAGCTGCTCGACCTGCCGGACCGTCGGCTCGTGCACGCGCTGGCCGAGCGGCCGGACAGCGGGGTCATCGTCAAGGACGGTCGCCTCATCCGGCCGGGCGCGTCCGTGCCTCCGGACCTGCTTCGTGCGGTCACGCCGCTGCTGGACCGGTTGTCGGCGGACCCGTTCGCTGCTCCCGACGCCGAGACGTTGGCGGATCTGCGGCTCGGTCCGCCCGAGCTCGCGGCGGCGGCCCGGGCCGGGTTGGTGCTGCGGCTGACCGATGTCGTCGTGGTGGCACCCGATGCGGCCGAGCGGGCGGTGGCCATGCTGGGTGCGCTGCCGCAGCCGTTCACGTTGAGCGAGGCCCGGAAGACGCTGGGGACCAGCCGGCGGATCGCCGTACCGCTGCTGGAACGGATGCAGCGCGACGGGTTGACTCGCCGGGTCGGCGACGGTCACGAGGTCGTCCCGCGCCCCTGACTCCGTGCGGCGATGTCGAAGAGCCCCAATTGGGCAAATTGCACGTCGGCACTCGCCGAAGGATGCACGGCCCACGGAGGCGAGATCCCGGGCGAGGCTACGCGTCGGGGCGGCGGCGCTGGGCCTTCGTCTCGGCGCGCCGCTTCTTGCCGGCGATCCGGCGCT
>WHTB01000428.1 GCA_009379735.1 Propionibacteriales bacterium | reverse complement strand
GAGCCTGCGACACACGCTCCTCGTCCTGCTGGCCGAGCGGCCGCACACCGGCTACGAGCTGACCCAGCGGATGCAACGCACCGTCGCACTGTTCTGGAGCGCCCGGCACAGCCAGATCTACCCCGAGCTCGGCGCGATGCGGGTCGACGATCTGGTGGAGTACGAGGCGAGCAGCGGCCCCGGACCGCGAGACAAGAAGACGTACGACATCACCGACCGCGGCCGCGCCGTACTCCGCGACTGGCTCGGCACGCCCAGCCGCCCGCGGCCGCCCAAGGACGAGCTGGTGCTGGCCGCCTTCGGTGCGGCGTCGGCCGACCTCGGCGCCCTGGCGGACCGCTTCCGCGCCGAGGCGCAGCGCATCGAGGCACGGTTGACCGAGTTCGCCGCGATCCGGGACGACTTCGACGGCCGGCCGGAAACCGACGACCCGGCCCGACCGGAGTTCGGCTGGTCGCTGTCGCTGCTCAACGGTGAGCTCAACGGCCGCGCCCGGCTCGACTGGTGTCGACAAGTCGTCGAGCGGCTCGACCAGGCCGCCGCCCGCTGAACGTCAGTAGACCTCGCACTCGCTGCCGGTGCCGGTGCACGGCTTGATCGGGTGCTCGTCGACCACGTCTCCGTCGGCGTCAAAGGCGGTCACATTGGCGACGCCCTGGCGCACGAACGCCCACCAGACGGTGTCACCGGGCACCGCGTCGTGGGTCAGCTGGGCGTCGACCTGACTGCCGTCCTCCAGGTCGAGCACCACGCGGGAGGTCTCGGTGCCATCGAGGCCGCCAATCACCTGCTGCGTGGCCATTCCGTCTCCATCGAACGAGTCGCCGAAGAAGACCTCCATCTCGGACCCTTCGTCCAGGAACCGCCCGGTGCCGTAGCCCATGCTGCCCACGAGCGCACCGGTGTTCGGCAGCTTGTACCCGACGGTTGGCATGCACTGGTCGGGATCCTCTTCCGGGTAGAGGGCGCAGAACAGGTACTGCGGGCCCTGGTCGGTGAACACCCGATCCTGTGGAGCCGGATAGGTGTCGTCGCCGGCAACGGGCGGGCCGTACGGGCTGAAGTGGTGCGGGCCCATGGCCACGACCTCCCCTTCGACCACACCCGGCGGCACGATCCGCGCGAGCTCGTAGTCGCCGGGCAGGATGACCGATCCCTCGGCCTGGCGGGCGTCGGGGTTGGTGTCCAAGATCTGCCGTGCCCTTTCCGTCAGGCGTTGCGGCGGAGACCAGGTCTCCGCCGCGTACAGATCACCGTCGGACCCGCCGCCGGGCGAGCCGACCAGGACGCCAACGCCGACCACGACGACCGCCACCACGACGGCTGCCGCGCCGACCCGCATCACTCGACGGCGGCGGCGCAGGCGGCGGCCCCGACCGGTGATGGCTGCCAGGTCGGGCGCCCCCGGCGGACCACCGGCCTCGCTCAGCTCTGCCCTGAGCTCGTCAATCGTGATCATCACTGTCTCCCCTCGTTGATCGGCAGCTGAGACCCGTCGCCGGCGACGCGGAGCTTCTCCAGCGATCGCGATGCGGTGCTCTTGACGGTGCCGGCCGAGATGCCGAGCTCGGCGGCCACCTGCCCCACCGAGGCGTCGCAGTAGTAGCGCAGCACGACGACCGCACGTTCACGCGGCGACAAGCACTGGAGTAACCGCACGATCTCGTCGCGGTCGTCCGCAGCGGTGTGCGCAGGGCCCGCCAGTACGCCGTCGGGCGGGACCGGGACCTCCGTGAACCGTCGCCGGCGTGACCGGTCGATGTTGGCGTTGACCAGCGAACGCCGGGCGTAGGCATAGACATCGTCCTGCTTGATCCGCGGCCAGGCGACGTACGTCCTCGCTAGTACGGTCTGCACGAGATCCTCGGCGTCCTGATGGTTCCCGGTCAGCAGGTAGGCGGCGCGCCGCAGCCGCGGCCACGCCGCAACCACGAAGGCCTCGAAGTCGGCCTCCCACGTCGGCCTGCCCATCTCGTCCCCTTCTGCTGCGTTGCCTCATCAAGGTAAACGCAGGAGGACGAGCCGAGGTTGAGTCGTGTCAGCCCTGCTTGCGGGCGGCGCGGCGGGCAGCGACCTCCTCGCGGTCCAGGACCGCGGCCTCCTCGGAGGTGGGAGCAGTCCCACCGAGATGTCTCGGCTGCCAGGGCGCGTCCGTACCCGGCTCCGGTTGGTCCGGGTGCTGCGCCTGCGCGTCGTCGAGCAGCGCCTGCATCCGCGCCCGCAGCTCGGCCGTGAGCGCGTCGCCGTCGCCGCGTCGGGGCGGTCGCATCGGCTCGCCGACCGCGATGGTCACGGCACGGCCCCGGGTCAGGTCGCGCGGCAGGCCCTTGGTGAACAGCCGCTGGCCACCCCACAGCGCGACCGGGACCAGGGGTACGTCCGCGCTCTGCGCGAGCCGCAAGGCGCCCGACTTGATCTCCTTCACCGTGAACGACCTGCTGATGGTCGCCTCCGGGAACACGCCGACGACCTCTCCGGCCCGGAGCGCGCGCAGGGCGGCGGCGTACGACGCAGCGCCTG
>WHTB01000045.1 GCA_009379735.1 Propionibacteriales bacterium | reverse complement strand
CGGCTCCGCGCACGCCTCGACGTCGTCGCCGACGACGACCGGCACGGTCGCCGCGACGTCGAACGCGTCGCGGCTGCGCCCGGAGGCCGTGAGCCCGGCGTCGATGTTGCCGAACAGCTCGCCGGCGTGCTCCGGCGAGAAGAAGATCGCCAGCCAGCCGTCCGCGATCTCGCCGGCCAGCTCGAGGTTCTTGGGGCCGACCGCCGCCAGGTAGATCGGGATGTCGTCGCGGACCGGGTGCACGGTCAACCGCAGGGCCTTGCCGGGTCCGTCGGGCAGCGGCAGCGTGAAGTGCGTCCCGTCGTACGCCACGGTCTTGCGATGCAGGGCGAGCTGGACGATCTCGACGTACTCACGGGTCCGAGCCAGCGGCTTGTCGAACCGCACTCCGTGCCAGCCCTCAGACACCTGCGGCCCGCTCACGCCGACCCCGAGCCGGAACCGCCCGCCGCTGAGCATGTCGAGCGTGGCCGCCGTCATCGCGGTCATCGCCGGGGTGCGGGCCGGGATCTGCATCACGGCGCTGCCGATGTCGATCCGCTCGGTCTGGGCGCCGATCCAGCTCAGCACCGTCGGGCTGTCGGAGCCGTACGCCTCCGCCGACCAGGCCACGGCATAGCCGAGCCGGTCGGCCTCCTGGGCCAGCGCGACGTAGTCACGGACGTCGCCGCCGAGCACGTAACCGAGATTGACGCCGAGTCGCATTCGGCGAGCGTAGGGCATGTCGTCTTACTCCGCTGACCTGCTGCGCGACGGTCGGGAGTAAGACGACACGCCCTAGCGGGGCAGGTGTCCCCCGCCTCGACTAGCCTCGGCGGTTATGGAGCAGCGTCGCCTCGGGCAGACCGGGTTGAAGATCTCGCGGTTCGGGCTGGGCACCTGGTCGTGGGGACGGGACACCGACGAGTACGAGGCACGCGACCAGCTCGCCGCCTTCGTGGACGCCGGCGGCACCCTGCTCGACACGGCGCCCTCGTACGGCGCCGGCGCCAGTGAGGGGCTGGTCGGCGAGCTGCTGCGTGACACGGTGTCCCGCGACGACGTCGTGATCGCCACCAAGGGCGGCATCACCGGGAGCGGGAGGACCCGGGTCCGCGACACCTCCCGGGGTGCGATGCTCCGCTCGCTGGACGCCTCACTGGCCCGGCTCGGCATCGACGACGTCGACCTGTGGCAGGTCCATCTGTGGGTCGACCACGTGCCGCCGGAGGAGACGCTGGCGGCGCTCGACGCGGCCGTGACGTCGGGGCGGGCCCGCTACATCGGCATCTCCAACTACTCAGGCTGGCAGACCGCACAGGCGGCGACGTGGCAGCGCGCTTGGCCGGGCCGCAGCCCACTCGCGTCGACCCAGGTCGAGTACTCCCTGCTCAACCGCGGCGTCGAGCGGGAAGTCGTCCCGGCCGCCGAGGCGCATGGTCTCGGTGTGCTCGCCTGGTCCCCGCTCGGGCGTGGCGTGCTGAGTGGCAAGTACCGCACCGGCACGCCGGCCGACTCCCGCGCCGCGTCCGCGCATTACGAGGCGTTCGTCGAGCCCTACCTCGACGCCGAGTCGGCTCAGATCGTGGAGGCGGTCGCGAAGGCGGCCGACGGCCTCGGGCTGTCCCCGGTCGAGGTCGCGCTGGCCTGGCTGCGGGACCGGCCGGGGGTGACCGCCCCGCTGCTCGGCGCGCGCACGGCCGCCCAGCTCAGGGGCGCGCTGACCGCCGAGGACGTACTCTTGCCGCCCGAGATAGTGGAGGCTCTCGACGATGTCTCGGCCATCGACATGGGGTACCCCGAGAGGTGAGGTGAGCGTGGCGGACTACGAGTTCTGGCGCCTGGTGTTCCCCCGCACGGTGGCGCGTGCCGCCGTGCGCGAGGTGCTGACCGACCAGGCGGAGTACGGCGGCTGGGAGCTCGACCGGGTCCGGCTGTTCGCCGACGGGTCCCGCAAGGTCGTGCTGCGCCGCCGGATCATCCGGGCGATCCGGACCTTCTGAGCCGGACGACGTCGCCCGCGCGCACCCCGAGCAGCTGGTCGGCTCGGCCCTGGTTGACCGCCGCCGCGACCCGCCCGTCCGAGTCGAGGTAGACCACCAGCTCGCCCACCCGCACCGAACCGAAGTGCCGGCCGAGTAGGGCCGATGCGTCCCCCATCTCGATCGCCCCGCCAGGCGCACCGAGCCGCGCCAGGTCGTCGGCACCGGTCGCCAGCTGGACGTTGCCGTAGCGGTCCACGTGCACCACCTCGGCCTCCAGCCAGCCGTCGCCGTGGCGTACCACCGGATCGGGCAGCCGGACCAGCGACGCCGGATCGACGGGGGTGCCGGCCTCGGCCAGCGGCAGACCGGCGAACAGCCTGGCCGCGACCGGGCAGAAGACGTCCCGGCCGTGGAACGTCGCGGACACCGGCTGCCGGTGCAGCTCCGGCCGGTCGAGCTCCACCGCTTCGGTCCCTCCGCCGAGCGCGTCGGCGGCCGCGGGCGGCAGGCCGTTGTCGGGGCCGACCAGCACCGAGCCGCCCGCCGCGACGGCCACGCCCCGCCGGTCGCCTCCGACGCCCGGGTCGACCACGGCGACGAACACGCTCGGTGCCAGGTGCGGCGCGGCGAACGCGAGCACGGTCGCCCCGCGCCGGACGTCCTGTGCCGGGACCAGGTGGGTGACGTCGACGACCGGCGCCGCCGGTGCGAGGTCGAGCAGGACGCCGCGGCAGATCGCGACGTACGCGTCGTCCAACCCGTAGTCGGTCAGGAACGCGATGCTGCGAAACGGCATCCCGGCTCAGGCCTGGTCGAGGAACCGGTCGAAGACCCGCGTGCCGAACTCCAACGCGTCGACCGGCACCCGCTCGTCGACCCCGTGGAAAAGCGCACTGAAGTCGAGGTCGGCGGGGAGCCGCAGCGGCGAGAAGCCGAAGTTGCGGATGCCGAGCCGGCTCCAGGCCTTGCCGTCCGTGCCGCCGAACATGAGGTACGGGGCGACCAGCGCTCCGGGATCCTCGGCGGTAATGCTGGCGCGGATCGCATCGACGACGGCACCGTCGAACGTCGTCTCGACCGACACGTCGGTGTGGATGGTCTCGCGGGTCACCCGGTCGCCGAGCAGCTCGTCGAGGGTCGCGTAGAACTCCTTCTCCAGACCCGGGATGATGCGGCCGTCGAGCGTCGCCGACGCCTCGCTGGGCACGACGTTGGCCTTGTAGCCGGCCTGCAGCATGGTCGGGTTGGTGGTGTTGCGGATGACGGCGTCCATGATCCGCGCCGCGGAGCCGAAGTGCTGGATCAGGGGGGTCGGGTCGGCCTCGTCGTAGGTCTCCCCCACCACCTCGGCGACGACCTGCAGCAGCTCGGCCATGGCGGGTCGGACGTGCACCGGCCACTCGTGGGCGCCGATCCGGGCGAGCGCCTCGCTGAGCGCGGTGATCGAGTTGTCGAGGTGCCGCATCGAGCCGTGGCCGGCGTTGCCCTTGGCGGTCAGCTTGAGCCAGGCGATGCCCTTCTCGGCGGTCTCGATCAGGTAGATCCGCCGGTCGTTGACGGTCACGCTGAACCCGCCGACCTCGCCGACGGCCTCGGTGCAGTCCCGGATCAGGTCGGGGTGGTGGTCGACGATCCAGTGCGCGCCCTTGCGACCGCCCGCCTCCTCGTCGGCGGTGAACGCGAGCACGACCGGCCGCGACGGGTCGGCCTTGGCGCGCGCCCGCGCCCGCACCACCGACAGCACCATCGCGTCGAAGTCCTTCATGTCGATGGCACCCCGGCCCCACAGGTAACCGTCCACGATGTCGCCGGAGAACGGATGCACCTGCCAGTCGGCCGCCCGAGCGGGTACGACGTCGAGGTGCCCGTGGATCAGCAACGGGTCCCGGTGCCGGTTGCCGTCGTGCTCGCCCCAGCGGGCGACCACCGTCGTACGCCCGGGCTCGGACTCGAACAGCTGCGACTCGATGCCCACGTCGTCCAGCAGACCGGCCACCAGCTCGGCCGCTTTGCGCTCCCCCGGCCCGTCGGCGTCGCCATAGTTGGAGGTGTCGATCTGGATCAGGTCCTGGCAGATCGTGACGACCTCGGTGCTGGGGTCGGGGCGCGCTGGCCGTGGCTCGGTCATAGGCCCATCCTCGCACTCCGCCGATGCGAAAAAAGCCCCTCCCGTTTGCTACAGTTACGGCCGCGCTCGGCGGTACCGTCGAGTCAGGTCCGGGTGGCGGAATAGGCAGACGCGCTAGCTTGAGGTGCTAGTCCTCGTAATAGAGGGTGGGGGTTCAAGTCCCCCCTCGGACACTTGCAAGATGACACAAACCCGCAGGTCAGACGGCCTGCGGGTTTCGTCAACACGCGACCAGCGGTCGAACGGCACTGCGGAGCCGATGCTCTACGTGGACGACGTCGTTCTCGCCTCACTCCGCATCCAGCTCAGCCTTCACCTTGTCGATGCTCATGGTGAGACCCTCACGCTCATACACTGACAGCCGGTCGAGAGCATCCTCGAGCTCCTCGACCAGGGCATCATGCCGACGAGGCGACATCATCACGGCGGCCGCGCGGCCATGCCGCATCAGCAGCACGTCCTGGCTGTCGGCCTCACGGACCAACTCGGACAGCCGGCCATTGGCCTCGCTGATGGGGATCATCTGCGCCACTCCACTCACCTCCCGTAGACCTGTTCGGTGCGCGATCCGCGTGACCGTCACGATCCGAATCGTGTCGTCGATCGTATAAACGACTCGGTAGCTTCCGACCCGGATCCGGAAGCCGTTCATACCGGTCAGCTTCTTCACGCCGTATGGTCGCGGCTCGTCGCCGAGTGCCTCGATCGCGTCCGTGAGCCGTTTACGGTCGGCGCGAGGGAACCGCTGCATCGCCTTCGTGGCGACTCGCTCGACCTCGACGTGGTACGTCATCTAAAAGTGGTCCTATATTTGGGACCAAAATTCACCACCAATTGAGACTCTCGGTGGCCGAGCGGCCCGTGGCGCCCGCGCGGCAGTCCGCTGGCCGGGGTCGGGCGGACGATGACGGCACCACGGCCGGCTGCCCGATCGCATCCCGGCCCGCCCGCACGCGGATTACTGGGTGACGTCGGCGACCGCGGCACCGAGCGCGGCGATCAGCTCGTCGGCCGCCACGCTGAGCGCGACACCGGGTGCGCCGCCGCCGATCGACACCGTGCCCGCCACCCGCGCGTCGGCGATCACCGGCCATGCGCGCTTACTGCCCAAGGGCGTGATCGTCCCGCGGACGTACCCGGTGACCCGGAGCGCCGTGTCCGCATCCGGCATCGACAGCCGGCTCACACCGAGCAGGGCCCGCAGTTTCGGCCAGGCGATCTCCCGGTCGCCGGGCACCAGCACGAACCGGTAGTCGTCGTCGCGCACCCGGACGACCATCGTCTTGACCACCGCGGTCGGCTCGACGCCGCGCGCCAACGCCGCCTCGGCCAGCGAGCGCACCGGCCCATGCCGGACCACGGAGTACGCCAGTCCGAGACCGTCCGCCGCCGCGATCGCACCGCCCGACCCGTCAGTGTCCACGGCTACGAGGGTAGCGACGCCTAGGGTGAGCAGCATGCTGTTGCCACGTCCGCACTGGCTGAGCTGGACCTGGGCGCTCCGGGTGATCGACCTCGACCTGCGGCTCCCCGGCGAGCAGGTCGGCGCCGGCACGGTCACCTGGTCGGCCGGCGGCGCGACCACGACCGTGACCTCCACCGGCGACGCACTCGATGTGACCGGTGACGTCGATGCCGCGGCCGCGCGCTTCCACCTCGACCTCGACGCCACCGCCGTCGACGCGGCGTGCGACCGGGCGGGGCTCTCGCAGGCCGTCCCGCGATGGGTACGACGGCCGAGGTGCGCCGACCTCTGGACCTTCTGCGCGGCGTACGTCTGTGGCGGCGACCCCGACTCGGCACCGGTCCGGGCGATCTTCGAACCCGCGCCGACGCCGGACGACATGCTGAGCGCCGGCCATGACCGGCTGGTCGCACACGGGCTCAAGCCCAGCCGGGCCGACCACCTGCTCGGCGTGGCCAGGATGTTCGCCGACGAGCCGGCGGCGTTGACCTCGTCAGCCCTGCTGGACCTGGACGCGGACGCCGCGGTCGCCCGGTTGGCCCGGCTGCCCCACATCGGCAGGCGCCGAGCCGTCGAGATCGCTACCGGACCGCTCGGCCACGACGACGTGCCCGCCGACCTCACCCCCCACCGCGACCGTCTCGTCGAGCTGCTTGACCACTCCTGGCAGGACATCCAGCGGGTCGTCGCCGCCACGACTCCGTACCGCGGCATCGCCACCGACTCCCTGCGCGACGCCGTCGCCGACTGATGCCCCGATTCGACGTCCACCCCGCCACGCCGGAGCGCTGGCCCGACGTGGTGACCGTGATGGGCACCCGCGGCGACCCGTCGCGCTGCTTCTGCCAGTACTTCCACCTGCGCGGCAAGGACTGGTCCGGCGGCCGGACCGACGAGTTCCGGGACCGGCTGTGCGCCCAGGTGGCGGCCGACGTCGCACCCGGCGTGCTCGCGTACGACGGCGGGGCCCCGGTCGGCTGGTGCCAGGTCGGGCCCAAGGAGACGTTCGCCCGGCTGGCGTCGTCGAAGGCCAGCGCTCCCCCGCCCGACGACCCGGACCTCGACGACCTGTGGGCCATCACCTGCCTCGTCGTCCCGGCCAAACAGCGTCGCCGCGGTGTCGCGCACGCCCTCGTCGAAGGCGCCGTGGCGCACGCCACCACGCACGGCGCGACCACCGTCGAGGCCTACCCGGTCGACACCGGGGCCAAGGCGACGGTCAGCAGCGCGGAGCTCTACCACGGCACGCTGGCGATGTTCCTCGCCGCCGGCTTCACCGAGCTGCGCCGCCCGCTGCCGACCCGCGCTGTCGTGCGGCTCACGACCGGCTGAGGAAGCCCGGGCGGCGACGCGGCGTTGCACCAGATGTGAAGGATGTCGACGTCGTCGTGATCGGGGCCGGCCAAGCCGGCCTCTCTGCTGCGTACCATCTGGTCCGGATGGGCTTCCAGCCGTACGACGAGGTCGTCGTGCTCGACCGCAACCCGGCCTCCGGCGGCGCCTGGCAGCACCGCTGGCCGACCTTGACGATGAGCGACGTGCACGGGATCTTTCAGCTGCCCGGCAGCCGCGTTCCCGACGCTCACGGCGACGAGCCGGCCAACGACTTCATCCCCCGCTACTTCTCCGCGTACGAGGACCGCCACCAGCTCCCGATCCTGCGGCCGGTCACCGTACGCACGGTGCGCGACGCCCGCGCTGGCGGCCTCGAGGTCGTCACCGACCAAGGCAGCTGGACGGCCGACGCGCTGGTCAACGCCACCGGCACCTGGGACCGGCCATTCGTGCCGGCCTACCCGGGCATCGAGACGTTCCGTGGACGTCAGCTGCACACCGTCGACTACCGCGGGCCGAGCGACTTCGCCGGGCAGCACGTGGTCGTGGTCGGCGGCGGTCACTCGGCTCTGCAGCTGCTGGCCGAGATCTCCGACGTCGCGACGACGACCTGGGTGACCCGCCGCCCGCCGCGGTGGCGCACCTGGGCCTCGCTCAGCCCCGACGACGGCCGCGCCGCGGTCGCGTTGGTCGAGGACCGGGTACGCCAGGGACTGCCGCCCGAAAGCGTGGTCAGCGTGACCGGACTCCACCTCCGGGCCCAGGAGGAGGCCGCGAAGCATCGCGGGGCGTACGACCGCGAGCCGATGTTCGACCGGATCACGCCGGACGGCATCCACTGGCCGGATGGTCGGACCCAGCGGGCGGATGTGATCCTCTGGGCGACCGGGTTCCGCGCCGCGCTCGGGCACCTGGCGCCGTTGCACCTGCGCGAGACCACCGGCGGCATCCGGATGGTCGGCACGCGGACGGCCCGGGACGAGCGGGTGCATCTCGTCGGCTATGGCCCGTCGGCCAGCACGGTCGGCGGCAACCGGGCCGGGCGCGCCGCGGCCCGGGAGATCGGCGACCTGCTCGGACGCGCTGCTGCCTGACGGTCAGAGCAGCACGGCCACCGTGTGGATGGCGATCCCGGCCAGCCCACCGACGACGGTGCCGTTGATCCGGATGAACTGCAGGTCGCGGCCGACGTGCAGCTCGATCCGCTCGGCGGCCTCCTTCCCGTCCCACCGGTTGATCGTCTCCGAGATCACGGTGGCGACCTCGCTGCCGTACGTCCGCACGGCGTAGCCCACCGCGTCGGCGGCGTACCCGTCGAACCGTCCGCGCAGGCCCGCGTCCGCTCGCAGCCGGTGCCCGAGGTCGATCAGTCCCTCGACCGCGCGTCGGCGCAGCACGCCGTACTCCTCGTCGATGGACTGGACCATCGCCGACCGAAGGGCGTCCCACGCTGCGGTCACGGTCGAGCCCATACCGGGATGTGTCATCACCCGCCGCTTGAGCGCCTCGGCCCGGGCCATCGTCTCCGGATCATGCTGCAGATCCTGGGAGAGCTGGGTCAGCAGGTCGTCCAGCGCCCGCCGCGCCGGATGCTCGGCATGGTCGCGTACATCGGCCACCCAGGCGAGCGCCTCCTGGTGGATCCGCTCGATCACCTTGTCGTCGAGCCACTGCGGTGACCACCAGGGCGCCCGCGCGCCGACCACCTTGGCGACCGTCTCCTCGTTCTCGGTCAGCCAGCTGTGCGCCTCGACCAGCACCAGGTCGACCAGCCCGTGGTGTGCCCCGTCCTCGAGGACCGATGCGAGCAGATGACCGGCGATCGGGCTGAGCGGCTCCTCCATCAGCCGCGGCAGCAGGGCCTGCTCGACGAACGCCGTGACGTCGTCGTCGCGCAGGGAGACGAGCCCGTGCCGGACCAGCCGAGCACCTTCGTCGACGACCAGCCGGCTGTGCGTCTCGTCCACCAGCCAGTCGCCGACCCGCCGACTCACCTCGGCCGCGGCCACCTTTTGCCGGGCGACGTCCTCGGACAGGAAGTTGGTCGTGACGAACTCCTCCAGGCTCTGGCCGAGCGCGTCCTTGCGGTTCGGGATCAGCGCGGTGTGCGGGATCGGCAGACCGAGCGGGTGCCGGAACAGCGCCGTGACCGCGAACCAGTCGGCGAGCGCGCCGACCATCGCCGCCTCGGCCCCCGCGTTCACGAAACCCCACCCGCTGTCACGGTCTCGGGTCAGCAGGTAGACGACCGCGGCGAGCAGCAACAGGGAGAGCGCCACGGCACGCATCCGCTGCAGACCACGGCGGCGCGCCAGATCGGGTTCGCTCAAGGTGAGGGTCGCCATGGGTCGATCTTGCACGAATAGGCTGCCCTCATGAGCCACCCGCGTGCCGGACAGCCCGTCGAGCCGACCGACCTGGTGGACGTCGCCAAGCTGGTGAGCGCCTACTACACGCTCCACCCGGACCCGGACGATCCCGCCCAACGGGTCGCGTTCGGCACGTCGGGGCACCGCGGATCGTCCTTCGACACGGCGTTCAACGAGGACCACATCGCCGCGACCAGCCAGGCGATCTGCGAGCAGCGCGCCGCGGCCGGGGTGGATGGACCGCTGTTCCTCGCCAAGGACACGCATGCCTTGTCCGAGCCGGCCCTCGTCACCGCGCTCGAGGTCTTCGCCGCCAACGGCGTCACCGTGCTGGTCGACGCGCGGGACGGCTACACGCCGACGCCGGCGCTCAGCCACGCCATCCTCGGCCACAATGCAGCGGGTCGGGGCGGTACGGCTGACGGCGTCGTGATCACGCCGTCGCACAACCCGCCCGGCGACGGCGGGTTCAAGTACAACCCGCCGGACGGAGGACCTGCGGGTGGCGACATCACCACGGGCGTGCAGGACCGGGCCAACGAGCTGCTCGCCCAGGGTCTCGACGGGGTGCGCCGCATCCCGTACACCCGTGCTCGGAGCGCCGACACGACCGGGACCTACGACTTCCTCGCGGCGTACGTCGACGACCTCCCCGCGGTCGTCGACCTGGACGCGATTCGCTCGGCGGGGGTACGGATCGGCGCGGACCCGCTCGGCGGCGCGTCGGTGGCGTACTGGGGTGAGATCGCCGATCGGCACCGGCTCGACCTCACCGTGGTCAACCCGCTGGTCGACCCGACCTGGCGGTTCATGACACTGGACTGGGACGGCAAGATCCGGATGGACTGCTCGTCGCCGTCGGCGATGGCCTCACTGGTCGCACGGCGCGGCGAGTTCGACCTCGCGACCGGCAACGACGCGGACGCCGACCGGCACGGCATCGTCACGCCGGACGCCGGACTGATGAACCCCAACCACTATCTCGCGGTCGCCATCGACTACCTGTTCGCGCACCGCGACGGCTGGCCCGCTTCTGCCGCAGTGGGCAAGACGCTGGTGAGCTCGTCGATGATCGACCGGGTCGCCGCTGCACTCGGTCGACGGCTGGTGGAGGTGCCGGTCGGCTTCAAGTGGTTCGTGCCGGGTCTGGTCGATGCGTCGGTCGCGTTCGGTGGTGAGGAGAGCGCCGGTGCATCGTTCCTACGGCGCGACGGCCGGGTCTGGACGACGGACAAGGACGGCATCACGCTGTGCCTGCTGGCGGCGGAGATCACCGCGGTCACTGGCGAGTCACCGAGTCGGCGTTACGCGGCGCTGGTCGAGCGGTTCGGCGACCCGGCGTACGCGCGCATCGACGCTCCCGCGAGCCGTGTGGAGAAGGCCGTGCTGGCGTCGCTGTCGCCGGACCAGGTGGCGGCGACGTCGGTCGCCGGCGAGCCGATCACCGCGACACTCACCGAGGCGCCCGGCAACGGCGCCGCGATCGGCGGGCTCAAGGTGCAGACCGAGAACGGCTGGTTCGCGGCTCGCCCGTCGGGCACCGAGGACGTCTACAAGATCTACGCGGAGAGCTTCCGCGGTGCCGAGCATCTCGCGCAGATCCAGGCGTCGGCCCGCGAGGTCGTGTCCGCCGCCCTGGCCGCCGCCCGCTGACTTGTCAGACAGTTTCGACTGCATGTGGTCGATTCCGTCTGACAAGTCGGCCGGTCAGTGGAACCCCTGAGCCTGGTAGCGGACCAGGTGGAGATCACGAGCGGGCGAGCGCAGGTAGGCCGTCCAGGTCGCCGACTTCCGGGGGCCGATTGAGCCGCCGTCGCTCCTGGCGTAGCTGGCGTCGCGGACGAAGCCGCGTGGGTCGTACGCGATCAGTGCGATCGTGCCGCCGGAGACCGAGTCGGTGTTGTCGTTCGTCACCTTGCCCCGGAACGCGACACTCGGCCCCGCTGCGAGCCGCTGCACTCCGTGCACCCTCAGCCACCGCAGCTGCCCGCGCTCCCGGTACTCGGAGCCGCTCAGGACGGTCAGCGAGTATCGCACCGCCGAGGTCGGCCCGCGCCCCCGCCAGATGAAGGGCGCCCGGTTGCCGACGGTCAGCCAGGGGTAGGGCTGCTCGGCCGTGGCCTTGCCGACCACGGCCCCGCTGCGGTTGTAGAACGTGATGCGGACCTTGGGGTCGAAGCGCGTCCACGACGTGTTGTTGATGAGGTCGCCGACGATCCGGCCGTCCCATGTGCCCTTCTCCAACCAGCGGCTGCTGACCGCGTGCACGCCGGCACGGTAGGAGACGAAGCGGATCCGGTACGACCGCGACGACGTCGCCGCCATCGGCTGCCGCCCCACCCGCAGCCGGTACGTCCCGGCCGGCAGCTTCTTCCAGATCTCCTCGAACGTCGTACCACCGCGCTGCGACACCACCAACGGATCGTCGCCACACGCCCCGTACAACGACAACCGGAAGTTCGACGGCAGATCACCCAACACCGCCCGCACCCGCCGGGTATCGGTCAACCGGAACGAGTACCAGTCCACATCCGACCGATACTGCAACGTGTTCGACTGCCACACCCCGTACGACAACCGCCGAGCCGCCGAACAGTAGTGCGGCGCATCCGACACGCCGGACGCCGGAACCGCCACCAGCAACGACCCGAACAACCCCACCAACGCAGCAACGACAACGAGACGAACCCGAGACATCATGTCCCCCCTCATCTTGACCAGCGAGCGGATCGCACAGCCTCTCCCGCACCCTTTGGGCAGACTGAGCGCATGACTTTCGCACCCGCCGCCGACCGGTACGACTTCACGCCCTACCGCCGATGCGGCCGCAGCGGCCTGCGGCTCCCGCCGTTGTCCCTCGGCCTGTGGCAGAACTTCGGCGACGACCGGCCGCTCGAGACCCAGCGGGAGATCGTGCGCCGCGCCTTCGACCGGGGCGTCACGCACTTCGACCTGGCCAACAACTACGGCCCCCCGTACGGGGCCGCCGAGGCCAACTTCGGCCGGATCCTCGGCACCGACCTCGGCCCGTTCCGCAACGAGTTGGTGATCTCCACGAAGGCCGGGTACGACATGTGGCCGGGGCCGTACGGCGACCACGGCTCCCGCAAGTACTTGCTGACCAGCCTGGACGACTCGCTGCGCCGCCTCGGCACCGACTACGTCGACATCTTCTACAGCCACCGGTTCGACCCCGAGACGCCGCTCGAGGAGACGATGGGAGCCCTCGACACCGCCGTCCGGCAGGGCAAGGCGTTGTACGCCGGCGTCTCGTCGTACAGCGCCGAGCGCACCCGGGAGGCGGCCGAGATCCTGGCCGCGCTCGGCACCCCGCTGCTGATCCACCAGCCGTCGTACTCCCTGCTCAACCGCTGGATCGAGCCCGACCTGCTGGACACGCTGGAAGACGTCGGCGCCGGGTGCATCGGGTTCAGCGCGCTGGCCCAGGGACTGCTGACCGGCAAGTACCTCGACGGCATCCCCGAGGGCTCGCGGGCGTCCCGTCAGGGCACCCTGTCGAGCCGCCAGCTGGACGAGACCACGCTCACCCGGATCCGCCGGCTGAACGACCTCGCGGCGGACCGCGGCCAGAGTCTGGCCCAGCTGGCGCTGGCCTGGGCGCTGCGTGACCCCCGGATGACGTCGCTGGTGATCGGCGCGAGCAGCGTCCGCCAGCTCGACGAGAACCTCGCGGCGCTGGACCGCCCGGACTTCACCGACGACGAGCTGGCCCGGATCGACGAGGTGGCCGTCGACTCCGACGTCGACCTGTGGCGGGCGTCCAGCCGGCGCTAGGCGGTCACGCCGGCGGGTCGCCTTCGTGCAGGCCGTCGTCGTGCAGGCCGCCTTCGTGCAGGCCGTCGCGGTCGAGTCGCAGCCAACGGGTGATGCCGATCGTGCGGAGGAAGGCGAGGTCGTGGCTGGCCACGACCAGCGCGCCTCGGTACGCCGCCAGGGCCTGGCTGAGCTGACGCACGCTGGCCAGGTCGAGGTTGTTGGTCGGCTCGTCCAGCATCAGCAGCTGCGGCGGTGGCTCGGCGAGGAGCAGTGCGGCCAGGGTGGCCCGGAACCGTTCGCCGCCCGACAACGTCGCGGCGGCCTGGTCCGAATCCCGGCCACGGAACAGGAACCGGGCCAGCCGGGCGCGGAGCGTGTTGTTATCAGCGCCCGGCGCGAACCGCGCCACGTTGTCGACGACCGAGAGGGTGTCGTCGAGCAGGTCGAGCCGCTGGGGCAGCAGCCGCGCCGGCACCGGGACGGCGACCGTGCCGGCAGCCGGGTCGAGGTCTCCCGAGATGGTGTGCAGCAGGGTGGTCTTGCCGGCGCCGTTCGGGCCCACCAGCGCGACGCGTTCAGGACCTCGCAGCTCGAGCGCGCAGGTCTGACCCGTACGCAGCCGCACGTCGTCGAGCTGGAGGACACGGCGCCCGACCGGCACCTCCGTCTCCGGCAGGTCGACCCGGATGTCGTCGTCCTGGTGCACCCGCGCCTCGGCGTCGGCCAACGACTCCCGAGCCGTCGCCAGGCGCTCCTCGTGCAGGTTGCGATGCTTGCCGGCCGACACCTGCGCCTGCCGTTTGCGTGCTCCCATCACCACCTTCGGCTCGCGCTTCTGGTTCCACATCTTCTGGCCGTAGCGCACCCGACGGGCGAGCTTGACCTGGGCGTCGGCGAGGTCGCGCTGCTGCCGCCGTACGTCCGACTCGGCGGCCCGGACCACGCGTTCGGCCGCCTCCTGCTCGACCGCCACCGCCTCCTCGTACGCGCTGAGGTTCCCGCCGTACCAGGTGACCTCACCGTCGCGGAGCTCGCCGATCTGGTCGACCAGCTCGAGCAGGTCCCGGTCGTGGCTGACCACCAGCAGCGCGCCCCGCCACGATGCGACGGCGGAGTAGAGCCGGCGCCTGGCCGCGAGGTCGAGGTTGTTGGTCGGCTCGTCCAGCAGGAGTACGTCGGGTCGGCGCAGCAGTTCAGCCGCCAACCCGAGCAGGACACCCTCACCGCCGGACAGCTCACCGACCCGGAGATCGAGACTGACCGCGCCCAGACCGAGCTCGCCGAGGGTTGCCAGCGCGCGGTCCTCGACCTCCCAGTCGTCGCCGATGGTGTGGAAGTGCGACTCGTCCACGTCACCGCGCTCGATCGCCGCGATGGCCCGACGGCGCCCGGCAACGCCCAGCACCTCGTCGACGTGCAGGGCGGTGTCGAGCACGAGGTCCTGGGAGAGGTAGCCGAGCTCCCCGCTGACCTGGACCGTGCCACGCTGGGGGTGCAGCCGGCCGGCGATCAGCCGCAGCAGGGTCGACTTGCCGCTGCCGTTGCGGCCGACCAGCCCGGACCGTACGGGTCCGACGACCAGGTCGAGGCCGTCGAACACGACGTCGCCGTCGGGCCAGGCGAACGAGACGTCAAGGCAGGAGAGGGAGTGAGTCATGCACGCTCCGAGGTCTGAGGAGGCAGGCATGGAGCCGGCCAACAGGGTGGAGTCAGACCTCAGTGGAGCATGCGCTTCCCGATCGTCGAGTACAGGACCCGACCACGGTAGACCGGCTGTTGCGAAGCGTTCAAGTGATTTGGAACAGGGGGTCTAGCACCACCCCAAGAGGCGGTCGAGCACCCTGGGGACCAGCCGTCGTGCTCGGGACGATCGATGCATGACCGTTGACACCGCATTCCGACCCGTACCTTCTCCCCGATCCGGCCAAGGCAGCGACTTCGCCCGGCTCCGGGCCCGCGTCGAGGCAGCCGGCCTGCTCGAGCGACGGCCGGCGTACTACCTCGTCCGGATCGCCGCCGTGGCTACGAGCCTGGTCCTCGGCTGGACCGCGTTCTTCGTGGTCGGCAGCTCCTGGCTGCAGATCCTGGTCGCAGCGTTCCTGGCCGTGGTGTTCGCCCAGGTCGCGCTGGTCACCCACGACCTCGCGCACCGGCAGGTATTCCGGACCCGTGCACCGAGTGAGGCAGCCGGGCGGATCGCCGGCAACCTCGGCATCGGGATGAGCTACGGCTGGTGGATGGACAAGCACACCCGGCATCACGCGAACCCGAACCACGAGGACCTCGACCCGGACGTCGCCCCGGACGTACTCGTGTGGTCGAAGGAGCAGGCGCGCAACAGCAGGGGGATCGCGCGCGTCATCGGCGGCCGGCAGGCGTACCTCTTCTTCCCGCTGCTGCTGCTCGAAGGGCTCAACCTGCACGTGTCCAGCGTCCGCGCGGTGCTACAGCCGTCGACGAAGGGGCGCCGAGTCGAGGGCGGCCTACTCTTCCTGCACTTCGCGTTCTACCTGAGCGCGGTGTTCGTCGTGCTTCCGCCGGCGATGGCGCTGGCTTTCATCGCCGTCAACCAGGGTCTGTTCGGGCTGTATCTCGGCTGCACGTTTGCGCCCAACCACAAGGGAATGCCGACCATGAAGAACGGCGACAAGGTGGACTTCCTGCGGCGCCAGGTGCTGACGTCACGCAACGTCAACGGTGGCCGGCTCGTCGACGTGGCGCTCGGCGGGCTGAACTACCAGATCGAGCACCACCTGTTCCCGAGCATGCCGACGCCCAACCTGCGCAAGGCTCAGCCGATCATCCGGGACTACTGCGACGAGCTCGGCCTCCCGTACCACGCGACCGGGCTGGTGCAGTCCTACCGGGAGGCCCTGCGGCACCTGCACGAGGTGGGCGCACCGCTCCGCTCCCCCTCCCGCTGAGTGCGTTAAGGGCGGCGGTGCAGCAGCAGCGGGAGTACGGCGGTCGCCTCAGCGGCGCGGAGCTGGGCCGCGGCCACGGTGACCGGCCACAGCGACGAGGACGCGTCGGCGACCAGCAGGACGACCCGTCCGCCCACCTGGTGCAGGCAGTCGGCGTCGGGCCGGATCGCGTCCCGCCAGAACGCCGCCTCCTCCCCCGACCCCAGATCGGTGCCAGGCGCTCCCGCGACGGTGAGGTCGGCGCGCTCCAGCCGGCCGACCGTCGCCAGGTGGTCGGCGACGTCGCGGGTCAGCACCGGGAACCCCGCCGCCGGCAGGGACACCACCACCTCGGGACGGGCCGACCACGACTGACGCCACCGGGACAGCACCTGTACGGCGGCCGCCTTGAGCTCGTCGGGTGCGGGCGCGTCACGGGCGAAGACCGCACGGACGACGTCGCGCCACTCGGGTGCGTCGGCGTAGATCACCGCCCGCCCCGGCTCGGCCAGCTCACCGGCGCCGATCCGGCCACGACTGCCGTACGCGCCACCCGGCCACATCTTGCGCGGCGCCAGCTCGTGCGTCTCACCGCGCAGCAATGCCGACACGGTGCGCGTCGTCTCCGCCGATGGTGCGCCGCGCAACGGCGCGGGCAGCGACCCCAGGCACACCGAGCACCGGCCGCAGGGCTGCGCGCTCGGATCGTCCAGCGACTCCTGGAGCAGCTGCATCAGGCAGCGCTCGCCACGGGTGTAGGCACGCATGATGTCGGCCTCGCGGCGCCGGGTCGCGATGATGCCGTCGTAGTGCTCGCTGTTGAAGGTCCAGTCCGTGCCGGTGCGCACCCAGCCGCGGTCGACCCGGTCGACGGCACCGTCGACGGCGAGCTGCTTCAACATCAGCTCGACCCGGCCGCGGCGCAAGCCGGTCTCGGCCTCGAGCGCCGGGACTGACGCCGGCTCGTCCGGACCGTACCCCTTGAGTCCGGCGAGCAGCCGCTCCACCTGGTCGGGGTCGGGGATGGTCGCGGTCGCGAAGTAGTCCCACACCCCGGCGTCGGCGTTGGACGGCAGCAGCACGACCGTCGCGTGGTCGATGCCGCGACCCGCACGCCCGACCTGCTGGTAGTACGACACCGGGGACGGCGGCGACCCCACATGGACGACGAAGCCGAGATCCGGCTTGTCGTAGCCCATGCCGAGCGCCGACGTGGCGACCAGTGCCTTGAGCCGGTTGTCCCGGAGGGCGTCCTCGAGCCGCTCCCGCTCGGCCGACTCCAGGTCGCCGGTGTAGGCCGCGACCGGCACCGCGTCGCCGTGTGCGGCCTGCAGGGCGGCGGTCAGCCGCTTGGCGTCGGACACCGTCAGCGCGTAGACGATGCCGGAGCCGGGCAGGTCCGGCAGCTGGTCGACCACCCAGGCGAACCGCTCCAGCGGAGACAGCGCGTCGACGACGGCGAGCTGCAGGCTGGACCGAGCCAGCGGGCCGCGCAGCACCAGGGTCGACGCGCCGAGCTGGTGCGCGACGTCGTCGGTGACCCGCGCGTTGGCGGTGGCCGTGGTCGCGAGCACCGGCGTCTCGGGGTTGAGTTGGCGGAGCACGTCGGACACCCGGCGGTAGTCGGGCCGGAAGTCGTGCCCCCAGTCGGACACCGCATGTGCCTCGTCGATCACCAGCAGCCCGATCTGCCCCGCCAGCCGGTCGAGCACCCGGCGGCCGAAACCGGGGTTGGCCAACCGCTCCGGTGACACCAGGAGTACGTCGATCTCCCCCGCCGCCAGCTCGGCCTCGATGCTCGACCAGGCGTCGATGTTGGAGCTGTTGAGCGTCGCGGCACGCAGCCCGCCCTGGCCCGCCGCGGCGACCTGGTCACGCATCAGCGACAGCAACGGAGACACGACCAGCGTCGGGCCGGCGCCCTCGCTGCGCCGGATCGCGGTGGCCGCCCAGTAGACCGCGGACTTGCCCCAGCCGGTCGCCTGCACGACCAGCACGCGCGCGGACGGCTCACAGAGCGCGGCGACCGCGGTCGCCTGGTCCTCGCGCAACCGCGCGTCGTCGCCCGCGATCGCCGCGATGACCTGCTCGGCCGTCGCCGCTCTCCGGTCGTCCATCGTCGTCACCATGTCGGTGATCGTAGGCAGGTCGACCGACAGCCCGGTCAGCCGGCACGTGCGAGGCGTACCTCGAACCGGCAGCCGTCGTCGGCGTTGCGTACGCTCACCGCACCCTGGTGGGCCTGCACGATTCCGCGCACGATGCCGAGGCCGAGACCCGCCTCGAACACCCCGGCGAGCCGGTCCTCCGGGATGCCGCCGCAGCCGTCGGCGACCGACAGCACGACGTCGGCCTGGTCACGGGTGGCGGTCACCGTGACCTCGTGACCGGGCACCGTGTTCCGGATCGCGTTGGTCAGCAGGTTGCCCAGCACCCGCTGAAGGTGCTGTGCGTCGCCGAGCAGGGTGAGCCCCGGCTCCGCCGTACCCGACAGTGCGACGGAGCGCTCCGACGACAGCGGCTCGGCGACACTCAGCGCGTCGCTGACGATGTCACCCAGGTCGACCATCTGCAGGTCGAGGACCAGGGCGTCGGCGTGGATCCGGGACAACGTGAACAGGTCGTCGACCAGGTCGGTCGTCCGGTCCACCTCGGTGCGGATCTGCCGGTGGTAGCGGGCCGGGTCGTCGACCATCCCGTCCTCGAGCGCCTCGGCCATGGCGCGCAGCGAGGCCAACGGCGTACGCAGGTCGTGCGACACCCACGCGACCAGCCGGCGGCGAGAGTCCTCGGCGGCCTGCTCGCGGCGGCGGGCCCGGGCCACCTCACGTACCTCGCGGCTCTGCCGTACGACCGGTCGCGCGACCAGCAGCGCGAAGCCGAGCGACACGACGCCGGCGACGAGGGAGACGAGGAGTACGACGGAGAAGTCGTGGTCGCTGAGGAACATCGCCTTGGCCGTGCCGAGCAGTCCCGCCACGAACCCGCCGACGGCCACCACCGCGACGGCGGCGAACGCGATCCGCACGGAGGCGCCGCGCAGCAGCGGGACCGCCAGCAGGCCGACGATCCCGACGGCGCCAGACCCGGCGGCCGCGATCAGCGCGATCTCCACCTGGTCGTTCACGCCGGCCACGGCTCCCACCGGTAGCCCACGCCCCACACCGTGGCCAGCCGCTCCGGCCGGGCCGGGTCGACCTCGATCTTCTCCCGCAGCCGCCGTACGTGCACGGTCACCGTCGACTCGTCGCCGAAGCTCCAGCCCCACACCTGCCGGAGCAGGTCGGCGCGGGTCAGCGCCTGGTCGGGATGGCGGACCAGATGGAGCAGCAGGTCGAACTCGCGGGCGGTGAGGGCCAGCTCGGAACCCGAGAGCGTGACCCGGTGCGCCGCGGCGTCGATCGCCAACGGCCCGTCGATGACGCTGGCCTCGTCGACCGGAGCGGCTCCGGCACGTCGCAGCACCGACTCGACCCGGAGCACCAGCTCGCG
>WHTB01000370.1 GCA_009379735.1 Propionibacteriales bacterium | reverse complement strand
GTCCCTCGCAGTCCTCACAGGTGGACTCGACGGTCGCCATGACGCCCAGGTCGGTGTAGATGACGCCGGCGCCGTTGCAGGTGGGACAGGCGCCCTCGGAGTTTGAGCTGAAGAGCGCCGGCTTCACGCCGTTCGCTTTCGCGAACGCCTTGCGGATCGGGTCGAGCAGGCCGGTGTACGTCGCCGGGTTGCTCCGACGCGAGCCGCGGATCGCGCCCTGGTCGACCACCACCACCCCGTCGCGGCCGGCGACCGAGCCGTGGATCAGCGAGCTCTTGCCGGAGCCGGCGACGCCCGTGAGCACGCAGAGCATCCCGAGCGGGATGTCGACGTCCACGTCCTGGAGGTTGTGCGTCGATGCGCCGCGGACCTCCAGCGTGCCGGAAGCCGAGCGCACCGATTCCTTGAGGGCAGCCCGGTCGTCGAGATGGCGGCCGGTGATGGTGTCACTCCCCCGCAGCGCCTCCACGGTGCCCTCGAAGCAGACGGTGCCGCCCTCCGTGCCGGCGCCGGGGCCGAGGTCGACGACGTGGTCGGCGATCGCGATCGTCTCCGGCTTGTGCTCCACGACGAGCACGGTGTTGCCCTTGTCGCGGAGTTGCAGCAGCAGCTGGTTCATCCGCTCGATGTCATGGGGGTGCATGCCGATCGTGGGCTCGTCGAAGACGTAGGTGACGTCGGTGAGCGACGAGCCGAGGTGGCGGATCATCTTGGTGCGCTGCGCCTCGCCCCCGGAGAGGGTTCCCGACGGCCGGTCGAGCGAGAGATAGCCCAACCCGATCTCCGCAAACGAGTCGAGCAGGTGTTGCAGCCCGGCGATCAGTGGCGCCACCGACGGCTCCTCGAGGTCGCGTACCCAGTCGGCCAGGTCGTTGATCTGCATGAAGCAGACCTCGGCGATGTTCTTGCCCTCGATCTTCGAGGACAGGACCTCCTTGGTGAGCCGGGTGCCGTCGCACTCGGGACAGGTCTGGAAGGTGACCGCGCGTTCCACGAAGGCGCGGATGTGTGTCTGCATCGCGTCGACGTCCTTGGACAGCATCGACTTCTGGATCTTCGGGATCACTCCCTCGTACGTGAGGTTGACCCCCTCGACCTTGATCTTCGTAGGCTTCCCGTAGAGCAGCTTGTCGAGGTCCTTCTTGCTGTACTTGCCGATCGGCTTGTCCATGTCGAGGCCGGCACCGCTGAAGATCCGGCCGTACCAGCCGTCCATGCTGTAGCCGGGGACAGTGAGCGCACCTTCGCTGAGGGACTTGCTCTCGTCGTACAGCGCCGTGAGGTCGAAGTCGCTGACCGCGCCCATGCCCTCGCAGCGTGGGCACATGCCGCCCAGGTACACGACGTTTTGCGCCACATACTTCTCCACCCGGCCGCCAGCCTTGTCGGTGCTCATCACTCCGCTCGCCGTCCGGGTCGGTACGTTGAACGAGTAGGCGGTCGGCGGACCGATGTGCGGCTTGCCGAGCCTGCTGAAGAGGATGCGGAGCATCGCGTTCGCGTCCGTCACGGTGCCGACGGTGGAGCGTGGGTTCGAGCCCATCCGCTCCTGGTCCACGATGATCGCCGTCGTCAGGCCGTCCAGGAAGTCAACCTCCGGCCGCGCCAGCGTCGGCATGAAGCCCTGGAGGAAGGCGCTGTAGGTCTCGTTGATCATCCGCTGCGACTCCGCGGCGACCGTGTCGAACACCAGCGAGCTCTTGCCCGATCCGGAGACTCCGGTGAACGCCGTCAGCCGGCGCTTCGGGATCTCGACGCTGACGTCCTTGAGGTTGTTCTCGCGCGCGCCCTGCACGCGGATCATCTCGTGGCTGTCGGCGACGTGCAGCGCGGGCGACTGCCTGTCCTTGCTCGCGGCCATGCTCTTCGTGTCTCCCTCTGTTGGACGGGGTCCGACTACTCGGCCTCCGTCGGCGTCGCCTGGCTCGATCTAATCAGATTCGCGCCTTACGTCCGGGTTCTTATCGGTCCTGAAGCAGCCCGAGGACGTTGCCATCGGGGTCGGCGACGGTGGCCACCAGGCGGCCGCCACCGACGTCGTGCGCGGGCTCCTTCACGGTGGCACCCGCGGCGGTCACCTCGGCCAGCTTCGCGTCGAGGTCCGACACATGCCAGTAGGCCACCGATGAGGTCATGCCCTGCGGTCCACCGCCCGGCACCAGGCCGATGTGCTGGCCTGCGGCCTCGAAGCCGACGTAGTAGGACTCGTCGGTCTGCGGCGGTTCGCCGAGCAAGGCCGTGTACACCGCCTTGGCGGTCGCCAGGTCGGAGACTGGGTGCAGCACGGTCTTGATTCCCTGGGTGGTAGATCCGGCCATGGTCACTCCTGAATTCGTGGGTCGCATCGACCCGATGTGAACGTTGCCGTCACGCTAACTTCGCCGCGGTGAGCAACGCTTCTCGATTCCTGACCGGTCTGGCCGCCGTGCCGTCCAGGGGGCGCACCTGCACAGGTGGCGCGCCAGGCTCACGCGCTCACTGGTTCCTGCGGCGGGCCAGCAGCAGGACGCACGCGACGACGCCGAGCGCCACGGTGGCGAGTCCGGAGCCGCCGAGCGTCGCGCGCGGGCCGAGCGCCGTGGTCAGCGGGCCGCCGAGCGCGGTGCCGAGCGGGGCGGCGGTGAGCAGCGCCGCGCTGCGGGCTGCGAGCATCGCGGCCAGGTACTGCGGTGGCGACTTCGCCT
Source organism: Propionibacteriales bacterium (assembly GCA_009379735.1). Lineage (GTDB taxonomy): Bacteria > Actinomycetota > Actinomycetes > Propionibacteriales > Nocardioidaceae > WHTB01. Next base: position 921 of record WHTB01000370.1, on the reverse strand, counting down.
GCATCAGCGTCACCGAGAGCGCGACGAACGGTCCGTAGATCGCGCCGCCGAGCGTGAAGCACGCGACGGTGACGGCCGTCGGCACGCCGAACCCGAACGGCAGCAGCGCGAGCCCCCAGGCGACCACGATGACGACCGTCACCGGCCAGAGCGGCAACTTCCGCAGCGCGCCGACCGCGAGCCCGCCGAGCACCGCGCCGATGCCGAACAGCATCCAGTAGAGGCCGAGCAGCGTGCCCGGTGCGTGCAGGTCGTTAGTCACGTGCAGCGGCAGCGCGACCTCGACGGGTCCGTACAGCAGGTTGAAGAACCAGGTGAGCGTCAGCAGCCCGAGCAGCTCGGGATGGGACCGCAGCAACGCGAGCCCACCACGGGCGGCCGGCTGGTCGACGGGAGAGACGTGACCCTCGCCCGGCGAGCTTTCGAGCCGGCCAGACGGTACTGCCGGCAGCCGGGTGTGCACGATGAGCACGGCGAGGAACACAAAGGTGAGAGCGTCCAAGCCGAGCACGAGCGCGGCGCTGACGTACGTCACCAGCACACCGGCGATCGCAGGCCCGGCGATCATGGCGGCGAAGCCGAGCGAGCTGACGAGGGTGTTCGCGGAGAGCCGCTGCCCGGCGGGCAGCAGCTCGGCCAGCAGGGTGTACTTGCCCGCGCTGCCCCACGCGTGCAGCAGTGACGAGATCGCGAGCAGCACGACGTACAGCGGCAGCGTCAGCAGCCCGGCGAGCCAGGCAAGTGGTACGGCGCCGAGAAGCACGCCGCGCACCACGTTGTCGGCGAGCAGCAGCCGCCTGGCCGGCATCCGGCCCAGCAGGCGACCGAACACCAGCGCGCCGGCCACGCCCGGCAACGTGTACGCGGCCACCGCGCCGCCGACCCACAGCCCCGCGGTCGCCTGCGGCGCGAGCTCGATGG
>WHTB01000264.1 GCA_009379735.1 Propionibacteriales bacterium | reverse complement strand
TCGGGTTCCGCTGGTCCTGCGACAAACAGCTCCGCGACGCCGTAGTCGACTTCGCCGCCGACACCAGACACGCCAACCCCTGGGCCGCCGACCTCTACGACCGAGCCAGAGCCCGCGGCCACGACCACGCCCACGCCGCCCGCATCCTCGCCCGAGCCTGGCTCCACATCATCTGGCACTGCTGGCAAGACGGCGTCCCCTACGACCCCGCCCAGCACCGCGCACTCCAACGCATCATCGCGGCACAAACCGCGGCGGGTTGACATAGGGCTTCTCATCGGTTTCCTTCTCCTCTACGGTCGGGGGCTCCGCCTCGGGCGTTCCCTCGAACTCGTCGATGTCGTCGATCGCCGCCTCGTCGGAGCCGGTCCACCGGATGTGCAGCTCCCCGAGCGGGGTGACCTGGTCGAACGACACCGCGCCCTCCCTGTACAGCTCCAGCACGGCCAGGAACCGGGCGACCGTGGTCAGCGTGTCGGGCGAGTCCGCGGCGAGGGTACGGAACGACACCGACCCGCTGCGCCGCAGCCGTTCCACCAGGATCGCCGCCTGCTCACGGACGCTCACCTTCGGGGCGTGCAGGTGGCCCAGCCCGAGGACCGGCACGGGCTTGGGCGCGAGTGCCTTCGCCGCCAACAGCGCGAGCTCGTCGATCCCGAGGCCGATCAGCACCTCGGGCAACAGCCCGGCGTACCGCTCCTCCAGCCCGACCGCGCGCGGCGCCCGGCGGGACTCGGCGGCCAGCCGGGCACTCAGCTGGGCGGCCACCAGCTTGAACGCGCGGTACTGCAGCAGCCGCGCGAACAGCAGGTCGCGGGCCTCCAGCAACGCCAGGTCGTCCTCGTCCTCCACCTCGGCCTGCGGCAGCAGCCGGGCCGCTTTCAGGTCCAGCAACGTGGACGCGACCACCAGGAACTGCGAGGTCTGCTCGAGGTCCCACTCCGGCCCACGGGCCTTGACGTGCGCGATGAACTCGTTGGTGACCCGAGACAGCGCCACCTCGGTGATGTCCATCTTGTGCTTGGCGATCAGTCCGAGCAGCAGGTCGAACGGGCCTTCGAAGTTGTCCAGGTGTACGGCGAACTGGTCCGTGGTCACGTGCCGCTCAATCGACGGCTGAGCTCGGACTCGTCGCCGTTCTCGTCCAGGTCGGCGAGCGCCATCGCGACGGCGGCCCGGACCAGCCGGCCACGGTCGACGGCGCCGCCGAGCGAACGGCGGAGCACCAAACGGGCCTGCTCGATGTCGAGCAGCTCGTCGGCGGTGACGTAGACGGTCATCTTCTCGTCGTGCCTGACCCGGCCGCTCGCCTGCCGGCCCGGCCCCATGTCCGGCCCCGGGTCCGCTACTGGGTCCGCTACTGGCGCCTCGTCAACCGCCTGCTCGGCGGGCAGTGGGTCAGCCGGGACGGGCGGCTCAGCGGTGGCCGGCTCCGTCGGGGCCTCGGTGCTTGCTGCGATGTCCTCGTCGTGCGTGGTCGCCCGGAACAGCTCATCGGCGCCGGGCAGGCTCACTCGTCGGGACAACGCGCGAGCACCTCCCTCGCCAGCTGGCGGTACGACTCCGCGCCGGCCGAGGTGCCGGCGTACCTCGTGATCGGCTCACCGGCCACGGTGGAGTCCGAGAACTTCACCGTACGCCTGATGACGGTGTGGAAGACATCCTCTCCCCACGCGTCCACCAGCCGCTGCAGCACCTCACGCCCGTGCAGCGTGCGGCCGTCGAACATGGTGCCGAGCAGCCCGTCGATCCGCAGCCGCGGGTTGAGCCGCTCGGTCACCTTGTCGATGGTGTGCTTGAGCAGCGCGACGCCGCGCAGCGCGAAGTACTCGCACTCGAGCGGCACGACGACGCCGTCGGAGGCGGTCAACGCGTTGATCGTGAGCAGGCCGAGCGACGGCTGGCAGTCGATCAGCACGACGTCGTAGTCGGCCATCACCGGCTCGAGCACCCGGGAGAGTGTCTGCTCGCGGGCCACCTCCTGGACCAGCTGCACCTCGGCCGCCGACAGGTCGATGTTGGACGGCAGGATGTCGAGCCCGTCGATGCCGGTCGGCCGGATCACCTCGTCGATCTTGTAGTCCCGGCTCAGCAGCAGGTCGTAGATGGTCAGGTCCATCTCGTGCGGGTTGAGACCGAGGCCCACCGACAGCGAGCCCTGCGGGTCGAAGTCGACGAGCAGCACCTTGCGGCCGTACTCCGCGAGCGCGGCGCCGAGGTTGATCGTGGTCGTGGTCTTGCCCACGCCACCCTTCTGGTTGCACATCGAGATCACCCGCGCCGGGCCGTGCTCGTGCACCGGCTCCGGCGTCGGCAGGTCGGGCAGGGGTCGCCCAGTCGGGCCGATCTTCTCCGGGCCGATCTCGTCGCCGGGAGGCGCCAGCTCGGTCTCGTCCGGGGCAGTCGCTGTACCGGTCGCTGGGGCGGGTTGCATCGCGGTCACAGACGCCTCGGGGTCGGGGTTGGCGGGCGGCAAGGTCGGCTGCCACGCGGCGGGAGGGTAGACCGGCGGCATCTCCGAGGCGGCGGAGCCTCCGAACTGCGAGGTAGGTACAGGGCTGTTTGTCGATTCGTCCACGACCCGCCTCACCTCTCCGCCGACATGTCGGCGCTGTGTGCCCACGTGTGGGCGCCGATCTCGCGCGAGCCTAGGCGGTGCGCCGAGCGCTTCTCAAGGCGGCCGGGCGATCTGTGCATACGCCCAGGTGCTACGTACACAACCCTGGCACGACCTGTGCACAAATCTGGGGACGACACGCCTCGGTGGGCAACCTCGCCGAGGCTTCAGCCGCGGGCGCGCGGATGAGCAGCGGCATACACCTCACGCAGCGAGTCCACCGTGACCAGCGTGTAGACCTGAGTCGTCGTCACCGACGCATGACCGAGCAGCTCCTGGACCACCCGGACGTCGGCGCCGCCGTCGATCAGGTGCGTGGCGAAGGAGTGCCGAAGGGTGTGCGGCGACACCTCGGCCGTGACGCCCGCCCGGTCGGCCGCGGAGCGGAGCACGGTCCACGCACTCTGCCGGGACAACCGGCCACCGCGCGCGTTGAGGAACACCGCTGGCCCCCCACCTGCACCGGTCAGCTGCGGCCGGGCCCGGACGAGGTACGCCGACACGGCATCGCGGGCGAACGAACCCACCGGGACGACCCGCTCCTTGCCGCCCTTGCCCCGCAGCCGCACCGCTGCGGCGTCCAGGTCGAGGTCGTCGACGTCGAGGCCGACCGCCTCCGAGATCCGCGCCCCCGTGCCGTACAGCAGCTCGAGCAGGGCCCGGTCGCGCAGCGCCAGCGTCGTGCCGGGCGCGCCCGCGGTCTCCAGCAGCCGGGTGACGTCATGGACGGGCAGCGCCTTCGGCAGTCGCTTAGGCGGTGTCGGCGGGCGCACCCCGGCTGCCGGGTCGGTCGTGGCGAGCCCCTCGCGCAGCACGAACCGGTGGAACCCGCGCACCGCGACCACGGCGCGGGCCGCGCTGCCGGCGCCGAGCGGTGGATGGTCGGCGTCGCCCTCGCGCAGCCGCATCAAGAACTCCGTCACGTCCCGCTCGGCGACCCCGGACGGCTCCCCGATGCCCCGTGCACCAAGGAACTGGACATAGCGGCGCAAGTCACGCCGGTACGACGACACGGTGTTGCCCGCCAGCCCGCGCTCGACGGTGAGGTGGTCGAGGTACGTGCGCAGCGTCTGCTGGAGCGCCGACGGACCGGTCAGCCGAGCACCTCCGCCAGCTCCCGGTGGCCGAGGCCGTGGGCGTCCGCGACCGGCCCGTTGGTGAGCGTGCCGGCATGCGTGTTGAGGCCGAGCGCCAGGCACTGGTCGTCGCGCAGCGCCTGCTGCCAGCCCTTGTCGGCCAGCGCGACGGCGTACGGCAAGGTGACGTTGGTCAGTGCGTACGTGGAGGTGTGCGGGACCGCTCCCGGCATGTTCGCGACGCAGTAGAACACCGTGTCGTGCACCTTGTACGTCGGCTCGGCGTGGGTCGTCGGCCGGGAGTCCTCGAAGCAGCCGCCCTGGTCGATCGAGATGTCGACGAGCACCGCGCCGGGCTTCATCCGCGACACCAGGTCGTTCGAGACCAGCGTCGGCGCCTTCGCGCCGGGGACCAGCACCGCGCCGATCACCAGGTCGGCGTCGACGACGGCCCGCTCGATCTCGAAGGTGTTCGATGCGACCGTCTGCAGGTGTCCCTGGTAGATCCGGTCGGCCTGCCGCAGCCGGTCGATGTTCTTGTCCAGCAGCAGCACCTCGGCCTGCATGCCGAGCGCGATCGCCGCGGCGTTCATCCCGGACACGCCGGCGCCGATCACGACGGTCTTGCACGCGTAGACGCCGGACACGCCGCCCATCAAGACGCCACGACCGCCGCCCGAGCGCATCAGGTGGTACGCACCGGCCTGCGGGGCCAGCCGTCCCGCCACCTCGCTCATCGGCGCGAGCAGCGGCAGCCCGCCGTCGGGGGTCTGCACGGTCTCGTACGCGATGCCGGTCACCCCGCGCTCCAGCAGTGCGTCGGTGCACTCCCGGGAGGCGGCGAGGTGCAGGTACGTGAACAGCACCTGCCCGTCCCGCATCCGGTGGTGCTCCGCCGGCACCGGCTCCTTCACCTTCAAGATCAGGTCGCCGGTCCCCCATACGGCGTCGGCGTCGGGCAGGATCTTGGCCCCGGCGGCGACGAACTCCTCATCCGGGATGGACGACCCGATACCCGCCGAAGTCTCCACAAACACCTCGTGGCCGTGCGCCGAGAGCTCGTGCACACCCGACGGGGTGATGGCCACGCGGTACTCGTGGATCTTGACCTCTCTCGGGACCCCGACCTTCATGCCCGTCCTCCCTGTCGCGGCATCGTTGCCGCCTGCTGGGCCACCCCTTCCGGTGCAGTGGCGATGCGAGTGTAGACCCGCCCTCAGGCCGGTGCGACCCGAGTCGACCAGTCCGCGTCCGGACTACGCAGGGAGTCGTACCCGGGGCCGTTGCGCACGGTCCAGCAGGCCAGCACCGCCATCACGGCCATCGGGTTTCCCAGCCGCCCTTCGAGGACCCCGGCGACGGCCTCGGCGAGCGGCACCCAGTGCTGCTCGAGGTCGGCCTCCTCGTGCTCGCGGGTGAACTGCTCGCTCGCCGAGACCGCGCTGATCCCGCGGACCAGGAACACCCGCCAGGCCTCGGTGCTGAAGCCCGGGGAGGAGAACGTGTCGACCAGCACCCGCCAGTCGGTCGCCCGCAGGTCGGCCTCCTCCGCGAGCTCGCGGGCTGCGGCGGCCCGAGGATCCTCCCCGGGTACGTCGAGCAGGCCCGCGGGCAGCTCGAGCAGCCGGTGCCCGGTGGCGTGCCGGTACTGCCCGAGCAGCAGCAGCCGCTCCTGGTCGTCGAGGACGAGTACGCCGACCGCGTCGGCGTGCTGCACCACCGCCCGGTCGAACGACGAGTCGTCCGGCCCGGTCAGGGTGTCGCGGCGCACCGTGATGAAGCCGTCGTCGTACATCGTGGCGCTGGCCGACACCGGCCAGCTCTCGCGCCGGTCCGCGACGGGCGCGTCGGTCATGCGCCGGCCGCCACGCTCGCCGCCCGGCTGTCGTTGTGCCCGTCGGTGTCGCCTTCGGGCGGGTTCACTGCCGGCGTCTCCCGCTCGACCTCCACCGGCAGCCGCTGCTCGCGCTGCCGCTCGATCGCCGCCGCCACCAGGCCGACGAACAGCGGGTGGGGCCGGGTCGGTCGCGAGCGCAGCTCGGGATGCGCCTGCGTCGCCACGAAGTACGGGTGCGTCTCGCGGGGCAGCTCGACGTACTCGACCAGCCGTGAGTCGGGCGAGGTGCCGGAGAAGACCAGGCCGGCGTCCTCGAGCCGGGCACGGTAGGCGTTGTTGACCTCGTAGCGGTGCCGGTGCCGCTCGTCCACGGTCGGCGCGCCGTACAGCCCAGCCACGATGCTGTCGGCGGACAGCGCCGCCGGGTAGAGCCCGAGCCGCATGGTGCCGCCGAGGTCGCCTTCGCCGGCGACGATGTCCTCTTGCTCGGCCATCGTGGCGATGACCGGCACCGAGGTGTCCGGGTCGAACTCGGTCGACGACGCGTCACCGAGCCGGGCGACGTTGCGGGCGAACTCGATCACCATGCACTGCAGACCGAGGCACAGGCCGAGGGTCGGGATTCGCTGCTCGCGGGCGAACTGCAGCGCACCGACCTTGCCCTCGATGCCCCGAACGCCGAAACCGCCCGGGACGCAGACGCCGTCGACATCGGCGAGGTGCTTGG
>WHTB01000115.1 GCA_009379735.1 Propionibacteriales bacterium | reverse complement strand
TCCTGCGCGAAGAGTGCCTGATCGTGTCCCGGGCCGGAAGCGGTGTCTACGTGCGCGAGCGCACCGAACGGCCGGTCGGGCTGCGCCCGCACGTCGAGGCTGCATTCGAGCAACCCGAGATCCGGATCGACTTCTCCGGCTGCACCGCCGAGACACTGCATGGCGTCATTCAGGAGCCCTTGGACAAGATCCGGGTCGGACGGGTTACGCCGGAGTCGATCCACGTGCGGATGCTCCTTTCGGACATGACCCAGCCGATCGCCCTGCCGTCACGGGCTGGCAGCAAGCCCGGCGACGACCCGACCGTGCGTGACCGGATGGCGAAGATCGCCGAACGTCATTCGGCCGCGATCGTCGAGTCCATCAACGAGCTGGCCGACCTCGGCCTGGTGCAGAAGGCGACCGCCGAGGTCCGGGTGCACGGGTCCGCCCCGCTGTTCAAGGTCTACCTGGTCAACGGACATGACCTGTTCTTTGGCTACTACCCGGTCGTCGAGCACACCGTCACCATCGGCAAGAAGCGGGTGCCGATCTTCGACCCGATGGGCAAGGACGACGTGCTGTTCCATCACACCGCCGACGGCGACCCCGAGTCGACCGGCTCGCAGTACATCGCCGAGACGGCGAAGTGGTTCGACAGCGTGTGGCACACCGTCGCGCGCGGCCCCATCGCATGACCACAGACACCGAGCGGGTCGCCGCCGTGCTTGCTGCGACCGGACCTGTCCTCCTGGACTTCGACGGCCCCGTCTGTGGCGTCTACGCGGGGGAGCTGAATGTCCGAGCAGCCGACCAGCTGCGCTCACGGCTACGCGAGTCCCGGCTCGACATGCCCAGCCATCTGGTCGACGAGCGCGACCCCCTCGCCGTGCTCCGCTACGTCGGCACCCTCGGCGACGCGGCCTTGACCGACGCTATCGAGCGGGAACTCACCTCCATCGAGCTCGAAGCCGTCAGGGTCGCACCCAAAACCGCCGGCTCCGACGATTTCATCCACGCATGCGCCGAGAAGGGCCGAGCGGTCGTTGTGGTCAGCAACAACGCCGCCGACGCGATCCGGGCCTACCTGTTCGCAAACGACCTCACCAACTTTGTGCACGGTGTGGTCGGACGGGCTCATGGAAAGCCCGAACAGATGAAGCCCGACCCCTGGCCCGTTCAGGCTGCACTCGAACTCATCGACGCACCGCCGAGGCGGTGTGTGCTTGTTGGGGACTCAGCGACCGACATCCAAGCCGCACACCAGGCCGGAGTCCGCAGCGTCGCGTATGTGAAGACCCCAGACCGGCGAATTCCCTTGGACGACGAACACCCCGACTCGTTGGTCGACGGCATGGATCGGTTGGCTGACGCTGTCCGCAAAGGTCCGAGCATGTGGCGCCACTAGGCATGCCGTTCGACTCGGCGACGTCACCGGGACGGCCAGACCGGGCCAACGAGGACTACTTCGGATCGACCGAAGATGTCGTGGTGCTGCTCGACACCGCTCCCCAACAACCCAACGTCGACTTGGCGATGCTCCTTCGCCACGCGATCGACTATGTCGCCGGCGAGCACCGCCACACCTGTCTCTGTGGGCCCACCGCAACCAACCCGACGGCTTCTGGGTCGCAAGCAGCGAGCCCAGCGCCGCCGACGAAGCGCTGACTGCGTCAATTGGGGTCGATGATGTCCAGTCCGTCGCGCTGTTGAGCGACGGGGCAAGCCGCCTCGTCGACCTCTTCCACCTGTCCACCTGGCGGCAGACAATCCAGCTCCTCGGCGAGCAAGGTCCCGCAGCACTGTTCCAGCGCGTACGACAGGCCGAGCGGAGCGACCCAGACGGCACCCGTTGGCCACGAGGGAAGATCCACGACGACGCGACCGCCGCAATCACGAGGGCAAGACACAACGGTGACCCGAACATGTCGTCCGGGTACGTGCGTGACCGGGTCAGCCAGGCCCATGTCAGGCCAAGACGCGATCGACGATGGCGACGATCTGCGACCACGGCAACGGGCGGTCAGACGGCGCCTCGCGTGGCTCATACAGGGGCCAGACGTCTTCGCCGTACGCAAGGCGCACGCCAACCTTCCGCAGCTTCTCGACGTGTCCGTCCCACGACGGGTGACGGGCATGAGCGGCGTTGATCCGTGGAAAGACGACCATCGGCGTGGTGCCGAGACCCTCGCAGAGTGTTGATAGCGCCTGGTTGTCCGCGATCCCCATCGCCAGTTTGGCGACGGTATTGGCGGTCGCGGGTGCCAGCACGAACACGTCGATCTTGGGGTGCGGTCTGGCCTCGGACGGCATCCGCGGTTCCGAGCGAACTGGGAGACCGGTCAGCTCTGCCAGCCGGTCAACCTCACCCACTTCGCGGAGCCAAGTCGCGGCCGAGGGGGTGAGGGTGACGGCGACGCGATGCCCACGAGCGACCAGCGGTTCGACCAGGTGGGCGCGCAGTTGCTCCACCCCGCCGGCCGCGCAGCCGACGACACCGACGACCTTGCTCACACCACCGCCCGACGGCGCTCGATCTTGCTCAACCAGTCTTCAGACCGTCCAACAAGCTCCGCGAGTACGTTCCGGGTCGAGCCACGGCGCCGCCGGTGGAACGCCACGCGCTCTCCGACGCTGAGAGTTTCTCCCGAACCACGCACGACCACCACGATAGGACAGCGCAACGACCAGACGATCGCGTCACGGCCAGCGGATTCCACGACTGCGGGCAGCGACACCTCCCGAGTCAGGACGAGTCGGCGGCCTCGTGGTCGGCCGTCGGTGCTGCTTCGTCGGCCGCGCCCTGCTCCAGCGAGGCGAGGTACCCGGCGACCACCGTGCTCTCGGTGTGGTGCAGGTGTGTCGTCAAGATGGTGCGCATCTGCTCCGGGTCACCGTGGTGAGCCGCCTCCGCCAGGTGCTTGTGCTCGGCGTGGGCGTCGGCGAGCGAGCCGAACACGAGCGTGAACATCCGGTGGTACCGCTCGGCGCTCTGCCAGAGCTGACCGAGAAGCCGCTGGCGCCACGGATCCATCGCCGGCTGGAGGACGGCCCAGTGGAAGGCCTTGTGCGCATCCCAGAAGTCGCCCTCGAGGTCTTCCGGGTCCGCCCCCAGCAGGCGGGCGATCGCGGCGTCGATCGTGACCAGGTCCTCGTCGCGGTACGCGGACGCAGCCCTCGTGACCGTGTCACCCTCGATCAGTCGACGCAGGTCATAGATCTCGTGGAGCTCGCCGAGCCGCACGTCGGCGACCACTGTGCTCCGATGCGGCACGGTGGTGATCAGCGACTCGGCCTCCAGCCGCCGGATCGCCTCACGGACCGGGATGTGGCTGACGCCTAGCTCCTTGGCCAGCGCGGCCACCATGACCCGCTGCCCTGGCCGAAGCCGGCCGTGCAGGATGTCGTCCCGGATGGAGGTAGCGATCTGGTCCACCAGCACCAGGCGCTCGATACGCGGCGACATGCCGGCTCAGTCCCCGACCCGTGCGGTGGGCTGACCCTGGTCGGGCGCCCCGGTGAGACCCAACAGAGTCGCCGTGGTCGATCCCTCGCGGATCAGGCTGATCCAGCGCTCCTCCTCCGCGACCCGGGCCCGGACCGCCTCGGGGAGTCCGTCGATCCGTGACCCGGGTACGACCACCACGCCGTCGGCGTCACCCACCACGACATCGCCGGTGGCGACGACGACACCTCCGCACTGCACGGTCGCTCCCCATCGGCCGGCAAAGCCCTTGTGCGGGCCGGCGGGACAGGCTCCGCGAGCGAACACCGGGAACTCGGCCGCCCGCAGGTCGTCGACGTCACGCACCACTCCGTCGAGAACGACGCCACGGACACCCCTGTGCTGGGCTGCCACCGTGAGTACGTTGCCCCACACCGCCCGACCGAGGTGTCCGCCGGCATCGATCACGAGCACCGAGCCCGCCGGGGCGACCTCGAGGGCCCGGTGGATCGTGGCACTGTCCCCCGCGCAGGTCTCGATCGTGAAAGCCGGACCGAGCACGCCGTGCCCAGATATCCGGTGTATCCCGGCGTCCATGGCGTGCAGCCGGTCGAGGCAGTCGGAGATCGTCGCGGCGGCGAGCCCCTGCCAGCGCGTCGCCCACTCGTCCGAACCGGTCACCTGTTCTCCCCCCTGCGTGCTCGCGCCGCCATCCCGAACGCCGCCACGTCGTAGTCTGCCAGCCCCTGGTCGACGGCCGCGCGCGCCGCGGCCGCGACGGCCTGCAGCACCACCGTCGGTGCCATCGCGTCGGTGACGAGGTCGAGGTCCTTGGCCACGTGACGCATCCGGAACTGCCCGGTCTGGGGCGGCCCGACCAGCGCGCCGACCCGCCCGGCGACGAGCGGGGAGACCCGCTCCATCACGGCGACCATCACGTCGGGGGAGACGTCTGGCTCGGACTCGGTCAACCAGGTCAGCGCTTCGCCCGCTGCCGCCACCGCCGAGACCAGCGTTGCGTTGACCGCCAGCTTGACCGCCGAGCCGGCGCCAACGGGTCCGCAGCGTACGACGGCCTTGGCAAGCGGCTCGAGGATCGGCGCGAGGGAGTCGACGAGGTCGGCGTCCCCGCCGGCCAGAACCGTCAGCGCGCCCTTCTCGGCCGGAGCCACGGAGCCGCTGACGGGCGCATCGACGATCGGCATCCCCCGAGCGATGAGGTCAGCCGCGAGGGAACGGATCTCGGTGGGACTGACCGTGGAGCTCTGCACGACGACGTCACCTTCAGCCGCGCCCTCGGTCCACCCGCCGGCGTCGAACAGCACCGACCGGACAGCAGCCGCGTCGGTGACCATGACGACAGTCGTACGAGCCTGGGCCGCGACCGACGCCGGGCTGTCCAGCAGCTCGACGCCCTCCGGGCACTCCACCCGAGAGCGGTTCCACGCCACGACCCGGTGGCCTGCCTGGGTCAGGTTGGACGCCATCGGACGCCCCATCGCGCCCAGGCCCAAGAAGCCGACTTCCATGCCCATCCTCTCGTTCAGGCCGGGCTACTCACCCGGCCCGGCCGCTCCGGGGTTGCACCGGCGACTCACGGACCGACGCACTCGTTCTCGATCGCCCCGAGCCGCTCGATCTCGCAGCGCACGACGTCACCGGGCGTGAGATACCGCGGCGGGTCCATGGCGAAGCCGACTCCGTGGGGGGTGCCCGTCAGGACCACGTCGCCAGGCTCGAGTGTCATGCCTCGGGCCAGGAACTCGATCAGCTCGGCGACACTGAAGATCATCTCCTTGGTCGACGAGTCCTGACGCGCCTCGCCGTTCACCCAGGAGGCGATCGCCAGCGCCTGCGGGTCCGGCACCTCGTCCGACGTCGTGATCCAGGGGCCGATCGGGCAGCAGGTGTCGAAGTTCTTCGAGCGGTCGAACTGCGGGTCGCGGAACTGCCAGTCACGTGCTGAGACATCGTTGCCCACCGAGTAGCCGAACACGTGGCTCAGGGCGTCCGCGACGGACACGTTGCGGGTGCGCTTGCCGATCACGACGGCCAGCTCGACCTCGTAGTCCGCCTGCTCGGTCAGGGCCTGGTCCACCACGACCTTGCCGTACGGGTCGTTCAGCGTGTTCGGGAACTTGGCGAACAGGACCGGCCGTTCCGGGATCGGCGACTTCGTCTCGCGGATGTGGTCCATGTAGTTGAGCCCGATGGCCAAGATCTTGCTCGGGCGTACGACGGGACAGCGCAGCTGCACGTCCTCGCGGCCGGTGGGCGCGCCGGCGACGGCCGCCGCGATCGCCTCCGCCTGGGTGATCACGTCCGCCGTCTCGGCGGCCTGGATCCCTAGCTCTGACAGCAGAACCCAGCCCCCGCCGGCCGGCGAGACGGCGAATCCCTCGTCCGTGTAAGCGATCTTCATCGTCGTCCTTCCGGGTCGTCTCAGGCGGAAACCACGTCACTGGGGTCGGCGCGATGCCAGAACACGATCCGCCGCTCGATCCAGCCGACGATGGCGAACAGCGCGAGCCCGACCACGCTCAGGTAGAAGATGAGGGCGAACACGCGGTCGATGCGCAGCTGCTGTGAGGACAGCCGCACAAGCTCGCCCAGGCCGCCCCCACCTCCGAGGTACTCGCCGACGACGGCGCCGACCACGGCGAACACCGACGCCGTCTTCAGGCCCGCGAAGATGAACGGCAGCGCTCCGGGCAGCTTGAGCTTGCGCAGCGTCTGCCAGCGGCTCGCCCCCATCGAGCGGAACAGCATGACCGTGTCCTTGTCGGCTGACGCGAGGCCCGCCGCCGTGTCGACAATGACCGGGAAGAACGCGATGAAGGTCGCCATCACTACCTTCGAGTTGATCCCGAAACCCAGCCAGGCAACGAAAACCGGCGCGAAGGCGACCTTGGGCAGGGCGTTGAAGGCGACCAGGTATGGCATCACCGCCACCTGGCCGAACTTCGTCTCGCCGACGACGACACCGAGCGCGAAACCCAGCGCGGACGCCGCGAGGAAGCCCCAGACCACCTCTTGCGTCGTCAGCCAGAGCGCCTCCGCGACATGCCCTCCGGTGATGATGTTGCCGGCGGTGCTGATGACCTCCTCGAACGTCTCCGCGGGTCCGGGCAGCAGTATCCTCGACGTCAGCTCCAACGCCACGATGCCCTGCCAGACACCGAGGCCGGCCAGACCCAGGCCGACGAGCCACACCACGCGCGGGACCCGGTCCAACAGCGACACGCGCTCCTCGTAGACCGGCGCGTCGTCGGGCGCCGACGGGTCGGTCTCCGTGGCTCGCGTACTCATAGCTGCTCTCCCAGGTCAAGTCGGCTACGCACGTGCTGGACGATCTCGCCGAAGTGGGGCTCGGTCGTCACGGAGAACTCACGCGGTCGCGGAATGTCGATCGGAACGACCTCGACGATGCGTCCGGGACGCGCCGACATGACGAAGAGCGCGTCGCCGAGGAACACCGCCTCCGCAATCGAGTGAGTCACCATGAAGGCCGTCGCCTGGCGCTCGGTGCAGATGCGCTGGAGCTCCTCGTTCATCCGCTCCCGGGTGAGCTCGTCGAGCGCTCCGAACGGCTCGTCGAGCAGCAGCACAGACGGCTCGATGATGAGCATCCGGCAGATCGCGACCCGCTGCGCCATCCCGCCCGAGAGCTCCCCGGGGTACGCCTTCTCGAACCCGGCGAGCCCGACCAGGCCCAGCAGCTCGACCGCCAGGTCACTTCGAGCATGCGCGGCCTTGGCGCCGTCACGGATCTCGATCGGCAGCAGGACGTTCTCGAGGGCGGTCCGCCACGGCAGCAGCGTGGCCTGCTGGAACATCATCCCGATGTCCGGCCGCGGCCCCAGCACCGGCGTCCCGTCGAGCAGCACCCGACCGGAGCTGGGCGGGATCAACCCCGCCATGATCTTCAGCAGCGTGGACTTGCCGCACCCGCTCGCGCCGATGATGGAGACGAACTGTCCGTCCTTGACCGTGAGGTTGATGCGATCCAGTGCGTGGACGTCGTTGCGGACGTACGTCTTGGACAGGTCCTCGACGCGGAGCACGTCCTCCGTACCCCGCGCATCGACCTCCCCGTGCCTCGTGGACGACGACGTCGGACGTTCCGCTGCCACGCGGTCAGGATGCTTTCTCGACGAACTCGTTGTTATAGGCGGCCTCGAGGTCGTCCACCGGTCCGGGCAGCTCCCCGGAGTCGACGAGGTTCTGCTCCCAGGCCTCCCAGCCCTCCGCCGGGAAGATTCCAACCGGATCGTCACCGGTCGGCTGCGACCGTTCGGTGATCGCGTCGTAGAGCTGGCTTGCCAGCTCGGCGTCGCCGCCCTCCTCGGGGTTGATCTCGTTGCAGTGCTCGAGCGTGCCGTCCTTGTTCTCCAGCGCCCACTCGTTGCCCTTCAGCAACGCGTTGGTGAAGCCCTGGATCACCTCGGGGTTCGCCTCCATGTACTCACCGGTTGCGGCGTAGCCGTTCCCGAAGTAGGCGAGGAACTCCTCCGGCGTGATCTCCCGGAGGGGCAGGCCACGGGCCTCGAGGATCGCCATGTCAGAGATTGCTGCGGAGTAGATCGCGATGTCGTCTCGTTCGAAGGCCGCCGTCGCCTGCCCGCCGTCGCCGACCGGCAGCATCGTGTAGTCCTTGTCCTCCTCCAGGCCGGCGTCGGCCAGGATCCCCCGGGCGTACGAGACCTCGGCGCCCTCGGCGGTGCCGACCCCGACCACCTCTCCCTCGACGTCCTCGACCGCCTCGAACTCGGAGTCCTCCGGCGCGACGAGACCGAACAGACTCTGCGCGAAGCTGTTGTAGAACATCCGCACGTCCTCGCCGCCGTTGCGTGCGTTGAGCACCGGGCCGGGACCGGGGAGCCCGATCTCGGCCTGGCCGGCCACCATCGCCTGCAGCACCGCTCCCGACCCGTCCACCGCCTCGACGGTCACCTCGATACCTTCGTCCTCGAGGTAGCCCTCACCGATCGCGGCGCACAGGTTGAACACGTTGATGGCGGAGGGGTTCGGGAGGAGGACGGTGATGTTCTGGGTTTCACCGCCGCCCCCAGCGTCCGGGCTGGAGGTGTCGTCGCCGTTCCCGCAGCCAGCGGCCAGCAGAGTCATCGCGCCAACCGCGGCGACGATTCGGGGGTAGTCGGTTCGGCTCACCGGGTGTCCTCTCGTTGCATCGGCTAGGACCTCGTGTAGAAGTTATAGTCGATACGATCAGACGATCGGCGGCGTGACAAGGGTGCGACCACGGAAAGTGGTCTCCGACCACGGGGACCAGCACGACGTGATCGCCAGCGCCAGTGGGCACGCCACGGCTGGTCAAAGACTGCCCAACGGGGTGGCTCTTGCTGGATGTATGGGTGGACCTCAGGGTCTGCCGCCGCGGATTGAGTCCCGTCGACGGTCAGCTCGACACGGGAAGACCGACATGTGCGTCGTCCCTCCCGGCGAGCGACGTGCTGCCACCGCTCACACGGTTCTCTGGATCGGTGGGTTACCCCTGAACCGTCATCCCGCCAGCTCGGGGGCACTGCGCTCCACACAGAACTCGTTGCCCTCGAGATCGGCCAGCGTCGCCCAGCCTCGGCCGTCCGGACGACGGTGGTCTGCGACCAGCGTCGCACCCAAGGAGAGCAGCCGATCGACCTCCTCGTCGCGGGTGCGGTCCTGCGGCTGGAGGTCGAGGTGCACCCGGTTCTTCACCGCCTTGGGCTCGGGCACGGTGACGAACAGCAGCGCCGCACCCGCCGCGGAGACCAGCGCCTCCGGGTCGCCCGGCTGGTCTTCGTCCGAGACCGAGCTGTCCAGGACCTCGGCCCAAAACGTTGCCAGCCGATAGGCGTCGGCGCAGTCGATCGTGATGTGTCGTACGAGGGATGCCATACGCCTCACCCTAGGGGCTTCTATCTGGACCTCGGAGCGCCGACCAGGGCTCCCCGGCGACTGGTCTTCACGTACCGTCCGTGACGGGTTTTCCACACTCCGCCAGTGGATTGTGACGGCGTTCGTAAAGTGTGCTTCACTCCTGGATTGGTAACGAATTGATCTCGACCCGGTTTGGTGGTTCTCCATGGCCCATCCGCGCCACAAAGCGGTGCAGCAACCTCGATTCCCGGCACGCCTGCGCAAGCGCTTCTCGAAGCCGGGCTCCGCAGACGTCCTGCGGCGCTTCGCCGCACCAGGTGCAGCCGTCGCCACCCTCCTCGCGACCTGCGCCGGCGCCGTCGCCTGGCCCGACGCCGACCAGGGCACCGAGCCCCGAGCAACGATGAGCATCACCCAGTCGGCCGACCGGGACGCCAGCACCAGCCGGGCCAACGCGACCTCCCGCTCGGCGCCGCGACCGACGCTCAAGCCGAAGGCCACCAAGAAGGCGACCCCGAAGCCCACGCCCAAGGCGAGCCCCAAGCCCGAGGCCGTCGACGAGCTGTACGTCACCGTCCCGCTCAACCTCTGGACCGGACCCGGCGAGGACAACACTCTCCTCGACGTGCTGGCACCCGGCACCAAGGTCGGCGTCACCGGCAAGACCGACGGCGAGTGGGCGGAGGTCGTCCGCGAGGGCAAGTCCCGCTGGGTACGGGAGGCCTACCTCTCCAGCGACAAGCCGCAGGCCGAGGAGGACGCCGAGTCGGGCGGCATCTCCGACGCGGAGTGCCCGTCCGGCTCCGAGGTCGAGGAGGGTCTGACCGAGAATGCCGTCCGCGTGCACCGAGCGGTGTGCGCCGAGTTCCCCGACGTGACGTCCTTCGGCGGCGTGCGCTCCGACGGTATGCACGGTGACGGGCGCGCCCTCGACATCATGGTGTCGAACGAGGCGCTCGGCGACCAGATCTCCGAATGGGCCCGGTCCAACGCCGGCGACCTCGGCATCAGCGAAGTGATCTGGTGGCAGCAGATCTGGACGGTCGTGCGCAGCAGCGAGGGTTGGCGGTCGATGGAGGACCGCGGCTCGCCGACGGCGAACCACTACGACCACGTGCACATCACGGTCAACTAGCAACGTCGGAAGTTGCCTCTAACCGCATGATTCGTACGGCTGGCCGGAGAGATCACGGGTCATGTCAGGTGCGGATGTGCTGATCGTTCAGCGGGTTCGCAGTAGGCAACTGTCGCGTCGTCGGGAAGGCGGATGTCAGGGATTGAGCCGGTGGCCTCGGTCTCTGCCACGCGGACTCGTCGGAGGATCTCGTCGGGGCCCTTCGTGCGCATCAGGTCAAGGACGGCTGGCCACTCCACCAGGTGGTAGGGATCCACGACCCGACTGGCCCCGTTGCTGAGGAGGGCGGCGCCGTTCAGCTGCCCGAGAGGAACGCTGCCGGTGACGGCCTGGATGGCCGCCAGTGGATCGTCCTTGGCGATCCAGTATCCGCCGGACTGATTGCGCCGAGCCCGTAGCGCGTCGATCACCGATAGCTTGACCCGCTCGTACTCGGGCGTGCCTGTGGGAAGACCACGTAGCACCGACGAGCATTCGCTTCGCACGCTAACCTCGCGCGAGTCGGTGACCACCTGCGGTCCAGATTCGGACGAGTCCAGGACGACGAAGACATCGGCGAGCACGAGAAAGTCAACGCGATCTTCGTCGAATCGGATGATCGCCACGGTTGACTGGGGACTGCTGGGGTTCGCGATGTCGCAGGTGTGGCGATGTTGCCCGGATACCTGTCCGATCGAATCGGCAAGAGCTGCGACCAGGTCCGTTCCAGGTTCGCGGGACAGCCGCCCGAGAAGGGTCGCACCGAGAGTGTGTGAGTACCAGGCGACTCCGTGGCGACAGATCGAGTCGGTCCCCGGAATCCCAGCGCCGTCGAGTAGCACCACCGCACCTGGCACAGCGCCGACGAAGTCTTCATTCGGCTGGCCGACGTGACCGGGACTGCTGGCCAGCACGACCTTCATGCGCGAGAGCGTATCCGGGTGGGCCGCCCGGGTCAGAAGCCGAACGTCACCACGGCGTCGAGGTCGTCGTCGCGCAGGCGGTCGAACACCCACCGCTCGTGCGGCACGACGGGATCGGGCAACGCGTCCAGGCCGTACCAGCCGAGATCGGCCGCCTTCTCGTGCTCGACGATCCGCGGCTCGCCGCTCCACCGGCGGCACTCGAAGAAGAAGTCGACCCGCTCGTCGATCGGGTCATGGTTGCCGGCGGTGCGGTGCATGGCACACAGCGGAGTCAGATCGCTGGGGTCGACGGTGATCCCGATCTCCTCGACCACCTCACGGCAGGCGGCCACGACCACCGACTCGTCCGCCTCCACGTGGCCGGCCGCGGCCGTCGCCCAGAACCCGTCCATGAAACCGGTGTTCTGCCGCAGCTGCAGGAGCACCTCCTGGCCCCGGCGAACGATCACGTAGGCGGCGGGCACGACGCGGAATCGATCGATCACGACGCCGACCCTAGCCACGGCCGCCAGGCACCGCGCTCTCACCCCGTTCTCATCCTCACCTCATCAAGGGGCGCGACCGTGCGGCTGTGTCGATGGCTGCCCGTGCGGGCTCGTTGCGAGTTCGCGTGGACCTGCCGCGCGTACGCGGCAACGCCGTCGAGTTCAGCTGGCGGCAAGACGTGCCGAACGTGTTCCAGCGCCGCGACCACTGGCAGATCGAGTACGAGGGCGTGCCGCTCGACTCGTTCCCCCGGGCCGTGTTGTGGGAGGTGTTCCTCACCCTCCAGCTGCCGGTGTGGGCGCGGGCCGCCGACCGGGTCGACGTCCTTCTCCCCGAGCCGCTGCCACGCATCGTCACGGACTGGTGGCGCGCGTACCACGGCGCTCCGCACGTCCACTTCGACGCGGAACCGACGGACACCTACTCGTGGGCGACCGGCGAGCCGAGTTCGCGCACGGCGAGGCGATGGCGATGCCGCACCTCGACGAGCTGATGTCTGGCTGGGATGCGGACCCGGTCCGGCCCGGACCGACCTGACCCCAAC
>WHTB01000006.1 GCA_009379735.1 Propionibacteriales bacterium | reverse complement strand
CGGTCGCGCCTGGTGGTCTCACCGAGCAGGCTGGGCAGGACCTCCTCGACCAGCACGTCGGCGCTCTTCCGCGCGTCCAGCAACGACGCCACCCGCTCGCGGTTGGCCCGTGCCTCTTCCGGGTCGGCCGACGCCTTCGTGTCGGCGAGTACGATTGCGGCGACACACTCCGGCCGGCGCCGCAGGATCTCCATCGCGACGTACCCACCCATCGACAATCCGCCGAGCACGACGCTGGAGAGCCCGCGGTCGTCGATGTCCGCGAGCACGCTGTCGGCCAGCACGCCGAGGTCGGGGGCCTCGGCACTGACGGGTGCCCCACCGAAACCCGGGAGGTCCGGCGTGATCGGGTCGAACTCACCCTGCGCCGCCCACATCGCGCTCGACAACGGGAACGCGTGCAGCAGCACCACCGGCAGCTCGGTCATGTCAGTCCCTCTCGGGTTGGGCCACGGGTACGTCGGAGAAGGCCGCGACCGTGCGGTCGGCGTACGCCGAGGAGTCGGCCTGCTGCATCGGGCCGTCCCACTCGGTCGGCAGCGGTGAGCGGTCCGGCGCGAGCCGCTCGACGATGAGGTCGAGGGCGGTCTCGGCGTCGCCCACCCACAGGTGCTTCGCGCCGTCGACCCCGATCACCTCGGCCTGCGGCACCCGGGCGAACCGCTCCCGGGCCGCCGGAGGCTGCAGGTAGTCGTCGTGCTCCGGGACCATCGCGACCAGTGGCTTGCCGGACGCCGCCCACCGGTCGAGGTCCTCGTCGGTGGCGAACTTCAACGGCGGTGACATCAGGAACGCGCCGGTGACGCCGGGGTCGCAGCCGTGCATCAGCGCGAGGTCGGTGCCGAACGACCAGCCGAGCAGCCAGATGTGGGGCAGGTCGGCGAACTCGGCGTACTCAATCGCCGCCGCGACGTCGAACCGCTCGCCCTTGCCGCCGTCGAACGCGCCCTCGCTGGTGCCCTGCTCGCTGGACGTGCCGCGGGTGTTGAAGCGCAGCACCGCGAGGTCGGCCAGCGCCGGCAGCCGGTACGCCGCCTTGCGGAAGACGTGGCTGTCCATCATGCCGCCATGGGTCGGCAACGGGTGCAGGCAGACCAGCGTGGCCACCGGGTCGGCCGACTCCGGCACGGCGAGCTCGCCCACCAGCGAGAGCCCGTCGGCCGTTGTCAGCGTGAGGGCCTCGCGGCGGGCGGGAAGCACGGAACTGGCTCGGATCGCAGGCATCCCGGCCAGCCTAGCCAGGACGGCGTCGCTCGCGGGCGCGCCAGCACCCGGTGTGCCAGTGCCGGCGCTCCTCGAGGCCGCTCTCCGCGAACACGCCCGGCTCGGCCGGCCACGCGACGACGTGCGGCGTGGCCATCGCGATGAGGTGGTCACAGCCGGGGCAGCGGTAGTGCTTGGTGGCGGCCGCGCCGGTCACCTGGCGTACGACCCACTGCTCACCCGACCACACCTCCACGACCTGCCCGTCGGACGATTGCTCCGCCGACCGAGGCGGCCGCTGCTGTCGGCGCCGGGACACGGTCAGACCGTCGAGTAGTCGCGGAAGCCCCGGCCGGTCTTGCGCCCGAGGTAACCCGCGGTCACCAGATGCTCCAGCAGCGGGGCCGGCGCGAAGCCGGGCTCGCGGAACTCCAGGTAGAGCTCGCGCTGAATGGCCAGCGACACGTCGTTGCCGACCACGTCGAGCAGCTCGAACGGTCCCATCGGCAGCGCACAGCCCTTCTTCATCGCGGTGTCGATGTCGTCGGCGGTGGCGTAGTGCGCTTCGAGCATCCCCACCGCGTCGTTGAGGTACGGGAAGAGCAGGGCGTTGACGATGAACCCGGAACGGTCGCTGCAGGACACCGCGACCTTGCCGACCTCGGCGCACAGCGCCCGCACCGTCTCCGCGACCTCGTCGCCGGTCGAGACGGTCGAGACGACCTCGACCAGCTGCATGATCGGCGCCGGGTTGAAGAAGTGCATGCCGACCACGTCGCCGGGGCGCTTGGTCACCCGCGCGCACTCGATCACCGGCAGCGACGAGGTCGTGGTGGCCAAGATCGCGCCGGGCTTGCAGATCTCGTCGAGGTTCTCGAACAGTGTCTGCTTGACGTGCAGGTCCTCGGCGATCGCTTCGACCACGAGGTCGACCTGGCTGAGGTCGTCCAGACTGGTCGACCCGGTCAGCCGGCCGACCGCCTCGTCGCGGGCGGGCTGCTCGAGCTTGCCTCGCTGCACGGCCTTGTCGAGTGAGCGCTCGATCCGAGAGCGCACCGCGTCGACCTTGTCCTGGCTGCGGCCGACGTACATGACGTCGTACCCCGCCTTCGCGAACACCTCGACGATGCCGCTGGCCATGGTGCCGGTGCCGACGACACCGACGGCGCTGATCGGCCGCCGGAGCTGGGGCGCGTCGTCAGCCGAAGGCGTGTGCGCGTCGTCGACCACGATCGGGGAGTCGGCCTCCTCGTAGGTGTAGAAGCCGCGTCCGGTCTTGCGGCCGAGCAGGCCGGCGGTGACCATCTGCTTGAGCATCGGTGACGGCGCGTGCAGGCGGTCGCGGCCCTGCCGGTACATCGTGTCGAGGATCTCGTACGCGGTGTCGAGGCCGATCAGGTCGAGCAGCGCCAGCGGTCCCATCGGGTAGCCGCAGCCGAACCTCATCGCGGCGTCGATGTCCTCGCGGGTGGCATAGCGGCCGTCGTACATCGAGACCGCGTGGTTGAGGTAGCCGAACAGCAGGGCGTTGGCGATGAAGCCCGCCTTGTCGCCACAGGTCACCGGGCTCTTGCCCAGCGCCGCCGCGAGCGTGAGGGCGTCGGACACGACGTCGGGCTCGGTCACGACCGTACGGATGACCTCGACGAACTGCTGCACCGGCGCCGGGTTGAAGAAGTGCATGCCGACGACCCGGCCGGGGTTGGAGGTCGCGGCCGAGATCTCAGTGACCGACAGCGACGATGTGTTGGTGGCCAGCACCGCGTCGGGACGCACGATCGTGTCGAGCTGCTGGAAGATCTCCCGCTTCAGCGCGAGCTTTTCGACGACCGCCTCGACCACGAGGTCGCAGTCCTTCACATCGGCCAGTGCCGTGGTGAAGGAGATCCTGCCGAAGATGTCGGCCTGCTCCTCGCTGGTCAGCTTGCCTCGCTTGTGGGCCCGGTCGGTCGAGTGCTGGACGTGCTGCCTCCCGCGCTCCAGCGACTCCTCGGTGAGCTCGACGCCGACGACCGTGAACCCGTTGCGGGCAAAGACCTCGGCGATGCCGGCGCCCATCGTGCCGAGGCCGATCACGCCGATGCTGGTGAACTCGCGACTCATGGGCCGAAGTGTGGCACGTCCGGGCGCGGTCGCACCGTGAGGCTAGTCACGGGGTAGCGTGCGTCCCCGTGCGCCTCGTCATCGCGACCTGCCAGGTCGACTACGCCGGTCGGCTGACCGCCCACCTGCCGCCGGCCACCCGGCTGATCCTGGTGAAGTCCGACGGCTCGGTGTCGATCCACAACGACGACCGGGCCTACAAACCGCTGAACTGGATGTCGCCGCCGTGCACGCTGCGCGAGGGCGTCAACGAGGAAGGCACGCCGGAGTGGGTCGTCACTGGCAAGGACGGCGACACCCTGCGCATCCTGCTGACCGAGGTCGTGCACGACTCGTCGCACGAGCTGGGGGTCGACCCGGGGCTGCAGAAGGACGGCGTCGAGAAGCACCTCCAGGAGCTGCTGGCCGACCATCCGGCCTCGCTGGCCGAGGGTCTTTCCCTGGTACGACGGGAGTACCCGACCGCGATCGGGCCGGTCGACCTGCTGTGTCGCGACCACGCCGGCGCGTCGGTGGCGGTCGAGGTCAAACGGCGCGGGGAGATCGACGGCGTCGAACAGCTGACCCGCTATCTCGACCTGCTCAACCGCGATCCGCTGCTGTCGCCGGTGCGAGGCATCTTCGCCGCGCAGGAGATCAAGCCGCAGGCGCGGGTGCTCGCGACCGACCGCGGCATCAGCTGCGTCGTGGTCGACTACGACGCGCTGCGGGGCATGGACGACCCGACCGCTCGGCTTTTCTGACCATCACCGACGACCTGATCGGGCAGGGAGCGCGTCGTGATCGAGTACGTCGAGTTCGATGAGTACGACGAGGTCATCGTGGCCCCTGGATGCGACGACTCACGGCCGTGCCGTGTCGAGGATGTCGAGAGCGGTGCGGTACTTGACTCGTAGGCGCTGCTGGGTGTCAGGGTCGAGCTGCGCAAGGCGCTGAGAGCTTTGGTTGTCTTCGATGTCGGCCCGTTTGACCAAGATCGCGTCGGGTGTCTGTGCAAGGCGTTTGAGATAGTCGTGCTGGGGCTCGTCCGTGCGGTGGGTCAAGGCGTCAACCATATCGACGACAGCCGGTGGCGTACCGAGGTGACGGAGCTGGTCGAGGGTAAGAAGGGTGTCTTCGACTGAGTCATGAAGAAGTGCGGCCATCTGCTGGTGTTCTGATGCATCGTGCGCCGTTGCGATCCGGGCTGTCCTGCGCACGTGGTTGACATAGGGCGTACCGGTCTTGTCGATCTGCTCACGATGTGCGGCCGCAGCGAGCTTGTCCGCGGCATCGACGGTTTCGACGTCTCCGGCGAGGAAGTCGTATGCGTCGGCCCATTCGGTGAACAGTCTGGCCAGCCGCACATCCACACCGGCCAGCGGCACGAAGTGCTCGACGGTTTCAGCAAAGTACGAGCGCTGCTTCGCGACCTGCGGATGAGTGTGGAGTCTTTGAACGTTGCTATATCGGTCCGCGAGCTTTAGCCGCACCACATCGACCGATGCGTTCGCGATGCCTCCCAGATAGGTCTTACGGGCGACGCCCTTGTCGGCGCTGGAGACGAGTATGGGCATCGTCACGGCGTCAACTAGAGAAGCGGTCCGGGCACCAAACCGCTGCGTCGTCTCTGCCAGGGTGGCATCGGTGTCTTCGACAACGTCATGGAGTAGACCGGCGGTCAGCAAGGCACCGTCGGTAACACCGAGCTCGACAGCCAGCAGTTCGATGACCTCAAGTAGGTGCCAGACGTACGGCTCACCAGCCGGGCGGAATTGGCCTCGGTGATTCTCAGCGGCGAATACGTAGGCCTCACCCAGCCGCACGACCGTCTCGGCCGTCACTAGGCCGTCGAGCCCGTTCGCGGCCTCGTTCCACGAGCGCCAATTTCCGAACACCTTCACGGCTTCGCCTCCCTGCCGTCAACGGACTCGGTTTGGCGCTGATAGTCCTCCCAGGTCGGCAGGTCCGGAAGAGGCTGGTCACGTCGTACCTGGATGTACTCGAACTCCGCAGGTACGCGGCGATCATCCAGGAACTGTCCGGCCTCGCTTATGACGTCACGGGCCGCCTGGTCATCGGCGTAGCGGCGGGCATCGATGACGAACACGGTTACCACATCGCCACCCGGTTTCTTGACGTGGACGATGCAGGCCCACAGGTTGTCGAAGTCGTTCACTTGTACCGCCTCCTCGTCTCCTGCTGGTCTAGCGCCGCAGCTTCGGCCTGCATCCGCCGCACCACGGTCTGCTGTATTGGCGTGGATTCGACGTACGCCTTGTAGATCGTGTTGTGTTCCAGGTCTGAGGCGATCGACGCGCGCCTCGTGCATAGCTGCAGCTCGAAGGTGTACGGCTGTCCGTCCGCCTCGGTCGAGATCAGCAGCGGGACCACACGATAGGCGCGATTGTGGGGCTTCGGCGCCGCGTACATGTTCTCCAGCTCCAACACCCGGGACTGTGGACCGGTGCCGAAACGAGAACGGACTTCGACAAGGGCCCGTTCGAGAGCCTCGGTGTCGGGGACGGTCACCCGTGCTCCAACCGCATCGACCACATCGCCCACCTCGTACCCTGCACGTGACGAGCGACCGCTGGTTCCGGAGGACATCCGGGTCACCTTGTCCAACACGTCAGCCGTGTTCTTCGTGCGGATACTCGCGATGCCGTCGACCTCGCCCGCGATCGCGCTCACCTCCGACCACACTCGCGGAGCGACCGCGTTGCGCAGGCGACTGCAGTACTCAACGACGGCGGAGTACTCATCATCAGTCGGATTCGCGCCCACCCTTCGGGCCGCATCCTGCTTCTTGCAGACTCTGAGGTACGCGGCCTTGTGGGACTCGCCCGGCCGAAGATCGTTGGGCTCGGACGGGGCCGTGTCGAACAGCGGGCCCCTGCCCGGGTGACTCGCCCGATACTCGTCCAGGTCCTGATCCGCCAACACACCTCCAGCGACCAATTCGTGGATCGTCGCCAATGTGCGCTCGCGCGTTCGGGGATCGAACAATGCCCGAGTCAGATCCAACGAGTGCGCCCGATCAGCCAACAGCCCGACCAGGACGGCGGCAACCTCTGGATGTGCATCAGCCAACGATGCCCGTACGAACTCCGAGACAGAATCTGGGGCCGTATCGGTGCCGCTCGTCCTACCGCCTTCAACGCCGACACCGGGCGACTTTGCTGCCGGTGGTTGTCCGGGTGTCCAGTCCTGGGGTGGTCGGCCGGCTGCCGGACTTCCCGTCGCGATGGAGCGTTCAACCCACCACTGCCCGAACCGCCGGACCTGCTCCAACCCGGCGATCACATCCTCGCCGGAGTCGCGCACATGGTCGAATCGGACGGCCACGTCGTGGGCGAACTGGCGATCATTCGGGTCCTCGCGATGGTTGGCCTCGTATGCCGCTTCCAGCGCCCGCTGGTCGGCCCAACCCATGTGGTCGCGGATCTCACTGACCACCGATGGCATCCGGTCGGCCAGTTCCTGCAATTCCCGCGCGATCCGCTGCAACTCCGACTCAGACACCCCAACCACCACCGCCGTCTTGGTCGCGGGTGTCGGCCATGTACCCCGCCCAGTCGTTACACACCCCACCGGCTTGATCGAATGCCCCATCCATCCGCAGCAACCGTGCCTGTACATCGGCCAACTCCGCGACCATTTTGACATCAGTGCCGGTCACGGTCTGGCCGATCAAACCCTCGACCAGCGCGGCCATCACTCGTAGTGCCCGTTGAAGCTCCTGCAGCCGACCCGCCCGCTGGCGCGCCTCGTGCCCGTATGACCACCAGTGCTGCGAATCATCGGCCCGCGACATCGGCGCCTTCCCAAGCTCGTCGAACTCCACAACAACCTAGCGTGTCGTGGCTCCTCCGCGAGCCCGAGCAGACGCCGCGGCCAGCGACGCCAAAGTGCTGGATAGGCCAACTTGGCGCTGCGGATGAACCCCGACGACCTCCCCCGACCACCAAGCCGCCTAGCCGGAATGGACGCCATGACCGACCCGGCTGCACCATGCCTACCTACTCAAGGAAGGGGCTCCGGCGAATCCTCCAACTGGCACCCAGCGACTCCGGCGCCGCATTAGACCGATAGGTCAGCTGGGCCCGACGCTGACGCATCACCGCCTTCGTTGACTCCAGAAACAGATCGTGAACACAGGACCGCGATCCTGGCCGCGATCACCAACCTTTGACGCGCCGGAGTTGATGGCCTCTCACGAGATCAGGCCGATCCGTACGCCGTGCGGGGTGAGCACCACCGCGACCGTCTCGCCGCCGGCCGACGCCGGAGCCTGGACCAGGTCGGCACCCTGCTCGAGCAGCGTCTCGGTCTGCCGTACGGCGTCGTCGACCCGGAACCACAGGGTGACGGCGCCGGCGTGCGAGCCGCTCTCCACCGGCTCGAGCGCGACGAACGTGCCGAGCCCGCTGAACGCCACCTGGCCTTCGTCGCCCGATTCGGCGTCGGGCAGGCCGAGCCCGCCGGTCAGGAAGGCGGCCGCCTCGGCGGGCTGGTCCGCGGCGATGAACACGGCTTCGAGCTTCACGTCGTCTCCAGTTCTAGCAGCTGCAGGATCTCGTCGGCCGTGCCCCATGACAGCGTGACGCCCGCGCCGCCGTGACCGTAGCAGTGCAGCACCCGTCGCTCCCCGACCCGCTGCTCCTCGACGCGTACGGCGGGGCGTCCCGGACGCAGCCCGGCCCGATGGCGCAGGACGCGTGCGCCCTCGAGCTCGGGGACCAGGTCGCGAGCCCGCCGCAGGATCTGCCCAGCGGTCTGCTCGTCCGGCGTACGGTCCCAGCTGCCGTGCTGCTCGGTGCCGCCGACCACGATCTCGTGCGCATGGGGCACCACGTAGGTCAGCGCCTCCGAGTCGAGCCACCACCGGTCCAGCCCGACCTGTTCGAGGACCACAACCTGCCCGCGTACGGGTTGCATCGTCTGGTCTCCGGCGAGCGCGCCGGCCGCGAGACCGGCGGCGTTGACCACGATGCGGGTGTGGTTCGGCAGCGAGCCGAGGGCGAGCCGGGTGACGGTGCCCCCGGCGCGGGCCAGCCGGTCCTGCAGCCACCGCAGGTAGACCGGCATGTCGACGACCGGGGCGACGAAGCTCCAGCCGTCCCGATGACCGTTGCCCGGCGACGTCCGCCGCAGCTCGGGGACGGCCGAGCGCCACCACGGGTCGGGGGCGTCGGCCGGAAGCACCTCCGTGCCGTCGAGCATGCGGACGCCGCTGTCCGGGTCGGCCGCGGCGATCGCGGCGAACTCGTCGTACGACGTCTTGCTCCACGCGGCGACCTTGTCCTGCGGCAGGGCTAGGTAGGGGTACCAGAGCGCGGCGGCCACCGACGAGGTCGTCTCCAGTGGCAGGTCGCGGGCGACGACGTCAACTCGGTGCCCGGCCTCGGCGAGGCGTACGCCGCAGGTCAGCCCGACGACACCCGCTCCGACGACGAGTATCCGCATCGGCCAGGACCGTTCGTCAGGAGCCGGCTACCCGAGGCGCCGTCGGGTCGGAGCCTGGATCACCCTGCTCGCGCGCGACGTACTCCTCGACCGCCTCGACGTCCTTCGACCGGGTCACCACGGCCAGCAGGTCGCTCATCGTCGAGACCTCCTCGACCTGCTCCTTGATGAACCACTGCATGAACTGGTCGGAGGCGAAGTCGGCCTCCTCGCGGGCGATCTTGGTCAGCTCGTTGACCTGGCCGGTCACCCGGCGCTCCTGCTCGAGGGCGAGCTGGACGGGCTCGACCACGTCGGCGAACTTGTTGATCGGCGCCTCGACGCCGGGGATCTCGACCTGCGCGTCCTGGTCGAGGAGATACTGCACCATCATCATCGCGTGGTCGCGCTCCTCGAGCGCCTGGGTGTAGAAGAACGCAGCCATCTGCGGCATGGTGAGCGTCTCGTAATGGATCGCGCAGGCGAGATACTGCTGGTGCGCGGCGAACTCGTTGCCGATCTGGGCGTTGAGCTGGTCGATAAAGCGCTGCGCGGGCATCCGGCAGACTCCTTGTGGTTGATGGTTGCGGTCTGCCGCCCATCGTAGAGCCGATCGGAACCGCCTCAACGCCTTAGGTAAGGCAAGCCTAATCCTTGTGGTAGCGTCGCGGCCGTGCCGCCGAAGCCGAAGAAGAAGTGCTGCGTGACCAAGCCACGCTGCAAGCGCTGCCCGATCCGGCTGCTCACCGAGGGCCGGCTGCCCGAGGGCTACACGGTCAAGAAGCGCAAGCTGGTCAAGACCAAGAAGCAAAGGCGCCTGCCGACGGCGGCCTGACGCCGCGGTTAGACCCGGCGGAGCAGGACCAGTGAGTGCGCGATCAGCGTGCGGACCGACGCGTCCGGGATGCTCGCGGACTCGCCACCGTCCCCGACCGCGGTGTCCAGCACCACCTCCCACATATCGCCGAACAGGCCGTCGGGGAGGGTGAAGTCGGTCGCGTCGGCGCCGCTGTTGAACAGCATCAGGAACGAGTCGTCACTAATCTTCTCGCCGCGCCGGTCGGGTTCGGTGATGGCCCGGCCGTTGAGGTAGACGGCCATCGAACGCACCGACTGGGAGTCCCAGTCGTCGGCGTCCATCTGCTCACCGTCCGGCCGCAACCAGGCGACGTCCGGGACCCCCTCCGCGTCCCGATCGCCGGTGAAGAAGCGGCGGCGACGCAGCACCGGGTGCTCGGCGCGCAAGCTGGTCAGTCGGTTGACGAACGCCACCAGGTCCTTGTCGACCGAGGACCAGTCGACCCAGCTGAGTTCGTTGTCCTGGCAGTACGCGTTGTTGTTGCCGCGCTGGGTGCGACCGAGCTCGTCGCCGTACAGCAGCATCGGCGTGCCCTGGCTGAGCAGCATCGTGGCAAGCACGTTGCGCTGCCGGCGGGCCCGGAGCGCCAGCACCTCCTGGTCGCTCGTCTCGCCCTCGGCGCCAGAGTTCCAGGACCGGTTGTGGCTCTCACCGTCCTTGTTGTCCTCGCCGTTGGCCTCGTTGTGCTTGTCGTTGTACGACACCAGGTCGCGCAGCGTGAACCCGTCGTGGGCGGTGACGAAGTTGATCGACGCGTACGGCGCGCGGCCGTCGCTCTCGTACAGGTCCGACGACCCCGACAGCCGGTCCGCGAACTCGCCGAGGGTCGCCGGCTCGCTGCGCCAGAAGTCCCGCATCGTGTCGCGGTACTTGCCGTTCCACTCGGTCCAGCGGGGCGGGAAGTTGCCGACCTGGTAGCCGCCGGGTCCGACGTCCCACGGCTCCGCGATCAGCTTCACCTGCGACACCACCGGGTCCTGGTGCACCAGGTCGAAGAAGGCGCTCAGCCGGTCGACCTCGTGGAACTGCCGGGCCAGGCTGGCCGCCAGGTCGAACCGGAACCCGTCGACATGCATGTCGGTCGCCCAGTAGCGCAGCGAGTCCATGATCAGCTGCAGGACATGGGGGTTGCGCATCAGCAGCGTGTTGCCGGTGCCGGTCGTGTCGTAGTAGTGCGCCGGGTCATCGTCGACGAGCCGGTAATAGGACTGGTTGTCGATCCCGCGGAACGCCAGCGTCGGCCCGAGGTGGTTGCCCTCGGCCGTGTGGTTGTAGACGACGTCGAGGATGACCTCGATGCCGGCGCGGTGCAGCTGGCGCACCATCGCCTTGAACTCCAGCACCTGCTCGCCACGCTGACCGGTCGAGCTGTACGCGTTGTGCGGCGCGAAGTACCCGATCGTGTTGTAGCCCCAGTAGTTGCTGAGCCCCTTCTCGAGCAGGTGGGCGTCCTGCACGAACTGGTGCACCGGCATCAGCTCGACCGCCGTGACCCCCAGCCCGGTGAGGTGCTCGACGACGGCGGGATGTCCGAGTGCCGCATACGTGCCGCGGATCGTGTCCGGTACGTCCGGGTGGGTCATAGTCAGCCCGCGTACGTGCGCCTCGTAGATCACCGTCTCGTGGTACGTCCGGCGCGGCTGCCGGTCGTCCTGCCAGTCGAAGTACGGGTTGACCACCACCGACCTCATCACGTGCGGCGCCGAGTCCTCGGTGTTGCGCTTCTTCGGGTCGGCGAAGTCGTACGAGTAGCAGGCCGGCGCCCAGTCGGTGTCGCCCTCGATCGCCTTGGCGTACGGGTCCAGCAGCAGCTTAGACGGGTCGCAGCGGAACCCGCGGTCCGGCTCGTAGCGGCCGTGCACGCGGAAGGCGTACCGCTGCCCGGGCGCGACCGCCGGCAGGTACGCGTGCCAGACCAGCGAGTCGCGCTCCACCAGCTGGACTCGGGTCTCGGTGCCGTCGTCGTCGAACAGACAGAGCTCGACACCGTCGGCGACCTCGGAGAACAGGGCGAAGTTGGTGCCCTCACCGTCGTAGGTCGCGCCCAACGGGTACGCGCCTCCCGGCCAAACCTCCATGCGGTGCTTCCCCTCCGTGCCAGTACGGTGCCAGGTGCGGCCCGTGCGACTGCCTACCCTTCCACGTCACCGGCCGATGGTCGCCACGCCCACCCGTCGCCGTCGATGCTGAGCTCGACGGTGGCGGGCTCGGACGGACGCGTCACAAGCACCAGGACGGTCTCACCGCGGTGCACGTCGGCCAGCGCGGCCAGCCCGCCCGCGCCGCCGAGGCCAGGGTCGAGGTCGTCTCGTACCACTGCGTGCACACCGAGGACGCCGGCCACCAGCTCGGCGGCCGGTCGGTGGGCCGCATCGCCGTACACCTGGGCGACGCGACGGCCGGTGAGCGACTCCGCGAGAGCGCGGACCTCGGAGTCGGCGACGGCGCCGCTGATCACGAACGTCGCGGCACACTGCAGATCACTCACGCGGTGAGCGTACCCAAGCCGTTGGCCCGGCGGATCTCGTCCACGATGCGCGCCATGATCTCGGTGAGCCCGAAGTCCTTGGGCGTGAACACGGCGGCGACACCCTGCTCCTTGAGCGTCACGGCGTCGGCTGCGGGGATGATCCCGCCGACCACGACCGGGACGTCGGCCATCCCTTCGGCGCGCAGCCCGCGGAGCACCTCGGGCACCAGCTCCAGATGGGAACCGGACAGGATCGACAGCCCGACACAGTGCACGTCCTCGGCGATGGCCGCAGCCACGATCTGGCTCGGCGTCAGCCGGATGCCTTGGTAGACGACCTCGAAGCCGGCGTCGCGGCCGCGTACGGCCACCTGCTCGGCGCCGTTGGAGTGCCCGTCGAGCCCGGGCTTGCCGACCAGCAGCCGCAGCCGCCCGCCGAGCTCCTCGCCGGTCCTCCGAACGGCGTCGCGGACGGCCGCGAGCTCGGCCCCGGCCTCCGCCACCCCCACCGCGCCGGTCACCCCGGTCGGTGCGCGGAACTCGCCGAAGACCCCACGCAGCGCGCCGGCCCACTCCCCTGTGGTCACGCCGGAGCGGGCGGCCTCGAGCGTGGCCGGCATCAGGTTGTCACCGGTCTTGGCGTCCCGTCGCAACCGGTCGATCGCGGCGTCCACGGCCTGGACGTCGCGGCCGGCCCGCCAGTCCTGGACCCCGGCGACCGCCGACGACTCGGCGGCGGGGTCGGCGATCTGGATGGCGGCGTCGAGGTCGGCGGTCAACGGCGACACCTCGGTCTCGACGTAGGCGTTGACGCCGATCACCTTCTCCTCGCCGGCCTCGATCCGGGCCCGCCGGGCCGCGTGCGACGAGACCAGCTGCTGCTTCATGTAGCCGGACTCGACGGCGGCGATCGCGCCGCCCATCGCCTGCACCCGGTCGACCTCGGCGCGGGCACCGTCCACCAGCTCGGCCACCTTCGCCTCGACCACGGTTGAGCCGGCGAAAAGGTCGTCGTACTCGAGCAGGTCGGACTCGAACGCCAGCACCTGCTGCAGCCGCAACGACCACTGCTGGTCCCAGGGGCGGGGCAGGCCGAGGGCTTCGTTCCACGCCGGCAGCTGCACGGCGCGGGCCCTGGCGTCCTTGGACAGCGTCACCCCGAGCATCTCGAGCACGATGCGCTGCACGTTGTTCTCGGGCTGCGCCTCGGTGAGCCCGAGCGAGTTGACCTGGACGCCGTACCGGAACCGGCGCATCTTCTCGTCGGTCACGCCGTACCGGTCGCGCGTGATCTCGTCCCACAGGGCCACGAAGGCCCGCATCTTGCACATCTCCTCGACGAACCGCACCCCGGCGTTGACGAAGAACGAGATCCGACCGACGACCGTGCCGAAGTCCGCCGGGTCGACCTGACCGGAGTCACGGACCGCGTCGAGGACCGCGATCGCGGTGGTGAGCGCGTACGCCAGCTCCTGGGTCGGCGTCGCCCCGGCCTCCTGCAGGTGGTAGCTGCAGATGTTGATCGGGTTCCACTTCGGGATGTTGTTGACGGTGTACGCGATGACGTCGGTGGTGAGGCGTAGCGAGTGCTCGGGCGGGAAGACGTACGTGCCGCGGGAGAGGTACTCCTTGATGATGTCGTTCTGGGTCGTGCCGGCGAGCAGGTGGCGGGCTTCGCCCGGATCGGACCCGTGCGCCGCTGCTTGCTCCTCGGCCACCACCTCGTAGAGCGCCAGCAGCCACATCGCGGTGGCGTTGATGGTCATCGAGGTGTTCATCTCGGCGAGCGGGATGTCGGCGAACAGCCGTCGCATCTCACCGATGTGCGGGATCGGCACGCCGACCTTGCCGACCTCGCCGCGGGCCAGCTCTGAGTCGGGGTCGTA
Source organism: Propionibacteriales bacterium (assembly GCA_009379735.1). Lineage (GTDB taxonomy): Bacteria > Actinomycetota > Actinomycetes > Propionibacteriales > Nocardioidaceae > WHTB01. The sequence goes on along the minus strand of WHTB01000006.1, from coordinate 23,979 downwards.
CCCGGTCTGCGTGGGCAGGTCGAACGCCACCGACAGTCCCGTCTGGCCCTTGGCCAGGTTGCGCCGGTAGAGGGCGTTGGAGTCAGTCGCCGAACTGTGCCCGGCGTACGTCCGCATCACCCAGGGCTGGTCGCGTTCCTGCATGCGCCGAGCGTACGGTGATCGAACCTGCGGGTAACCAAGTCGTGAGGCGTCTCACGCCGGCCGGGAGACCGGCTCCACATGCAGCACCCGGAGCAGCCGGGTCACCGCGAGCACGCGATGGATCGGGGCGGTGCAGCCACGCAGGACCAGCATCCGGCCCTCGCGCTCCAGGCGGCGGTGGGTGGCGGCGAGGACGCCTAGACCGGTGGCGTCGACCAGGTCGACGTCGCTCAAGTCGACGACGATGTCGCCGATGGGGTGGTTGTCGATGATGTCGTTGAGTCGGGCGCGTACATCGCCCACACTGCTCGCGTCGAGACGCCCGGTGAGGCGGAGAGCCTCGATCTTTCCGGCGACGACCATGTCACCTCCCCGTCGGTGGAGACGGCCCCGATCCGCCTCTCACCCACTATGACGCGTACCGACGCCGAATGGTTGCAGTCTCACGCCGAACGGTTTCGTCGGTCGCAACGGCCTACGCTGGCGCCATGGTCAACCTCACCCGCATCTACACCAGGACCGGCGACGCCGGCGCGACCCGCCTCGGCGATATGAGCCAGACCCGCAAGACCGACGCCCGCGTCGCGGCGTACGGCGACGTCAACGAGGCGAGCGCACACCTCGGTGTGGCGCTGGCCCTTGGCGATCTCGACCCGGGCGTGGCCGAGCTGCTGACCCAGGTGCAGAACGACATGTTCGACGTCGGGGCCGACTTCTCGACGCCGGTCGTGGCGGACCCGGAGTTCCCGCCGCTGCGGGTCACCCAGTCGTACATCGACCGGCTCGAAGGTTGGTGCGACGAGTACAACGACCAGCTGGAGAAGCTGCGCTCGTTCATCCTGCCGGGCGGCACCTCGGGTTCAGCGCTGCTGCACGTCGCGTGCACGGCCACCCGGCGCGCCGAGCGGTCGGCGTGGGCGGCCTACGACGAGCACGGGGAGTCGATGAACCAGCTGGCGATCACCTACCTCAACCGGCTCAGCGACCTGCTGTTCATCCTGGCCCGGCACGCCAACCTCGGCCGCGGCGGAGACGTCCTCTGGCAGCCCGGCGGCGCCCACCAATCCAAGGACTGACCCAGTTCTTTTCTTCGCGCCGAGGTTGCGCGAATGTCCCCATTCTTCGCGCCGAGGTTGCACCTATGTCCGTCCGATCATGCCGCGAGCAGCCGCTCCAGCGGCATCCACCGCCAACGCTCGCCAGTCGTCGCCTCGTACTCAGCCGCGCGCACGATCTGCTCGAGCACGGCCGACGGCGGTGACCACCCCCGCTCCACCAACCGCTGGGCGACGGTGTGCACGAGCTGCGCAGGACTCCCCCACAGATCCCCTTTGCGGGCAACCTCGATCGCCCACTTTGCCTCGCGGCGCATCCGGCTGCGGCGCCCATCGTCGTGGTCGCGCTGCTCGTCGTCGTCGTGGCCAACCTCGCCGTCGAACTCCGATCCGACCAGGTAGGCCACCCACCCCATATCGAGCAAACCGATCAGGTCGCCCGCCAGCCCGTTGACCGGGACCTGGGTCTTCGGTCTCGGCAGTCCCGCGTCGACGAACAGCACCCGCTGGGCACTCTCTGCGTACGACTCGGCGCCGCCATCGGCAACAGCAAGGTTGGCGCGCAGCCGACGGCAGTTGCGCACCCGACGGAGCAGCCGAGCCCGGCCCCAGAGCTCCTCGAGGGTCACCCGCTCCAGGTGCAGGTACGCGTCGAGCGCGGCCACCGCCTGCTCGCGATCGCGAAACCGACCGAGGTCAAGCGCGGTCCGCAGGTCGGTCGTTCGGCGGATCCCGTCATGCTCGACGACATCCTCGGCCGGCAACTGCCCCTGGTACGCCTTGCATCCCTCAAGCCGTGGCGGCGTCACGGACCTCGGCATGACCAGGTGCAGCGGTTCGTCCTCGATCCGGCGACCCGGGGGAAGCACATCCATCCCTGACAGCCACGCGGCAGTCTCCCGAGCGACGACGGTCTCGCTCGGCCGCACCAGCCGCACTGCGCGAGCCCGGTTCTCGAGTACGTCGGGAACACCGCTGTCGGCGTAGACGCCCCTCAGCACACGACGGATCTCGCCAGCGGTTAGCGCCTGGATCAGGGCCTGACGCGTGTGGCCGGCTGCCAGCCACTGGGTCCAGGTGAAGATGTCCATCGCCCGATGATGCTCGCGTCGGCCGATTCATGGCGTCCGTCATCCACAGGCAGCCGAGTATGCGCGGACATACGCGCAACCTCGGCGCGAGGAAACCCGACATAGGCGCAATGTCGGCGCGAGGAAACGGGACATACGCGCAACCTCGGCGCGAGGAATTTGGGGGTGACCGGTCAGGTGCGGAGCTGGTAGCCGGAGGAGGGGCCTGGCGGCGCGGCCTCGAGCCAGGCGAGCAGACCGGTCAGGGCGTTGTCGGACAGCGCGAGCTCCAGCGACTCGCCGCCATACCTGCACTGCACGATGACGGCGTCGTCGTACAGCGCGAACTCCTCCGTCCCCGCGACGTCACGCCGACCCTCGATCTGCAGCAGCCGGCGGTTCAGGTCGCGCTTCGGCCGCACGCTCAGGGTGAAGATCCGGAACCACTCGAGCCGGTCGCCGGTGTAGCGACCGACGCCGAGAACCCATCCGCGCCCGGCCCTTTCGGACCGGACGCGGATGCTGAGATCAAAGGTGCCGCCGTGGCGTGCCAACAGACGTCGGCGGCCGACCAGATAGACGGCGGCGAGTACGAGGGCAAGCAGACAGACACCGATCACGTCGAGCACGATGGCCCAGACCGGCATACGCCTCGCTCCTCAACACCGCCATTTGTCCCGAATGTGCCTACGTGGACTTTTCTACCGCACGGATGCGTGCTTGCGCACGTCTGACAGCCTCTTCGGCCTCGTCATCTTGCTCGCCGGCCGAGCGCGCCCGCTCGAGATCGTGCCGCGCCTTCTCCAGGTCGATCTCGTGCGACATCTCGGCATGCTCCGAAAGAATAGACACTCGGTTGTCGGCCACCGACAAGAAGCCGGCGTCGACGGCGGCCACCCAGGTCTCCTTCTGGTCCGTGGTCACCTCGACGACGCCGTCCACCAGCAGCGCCAGCACCGGGGCGTGGTTCGGCAAGATGCCGACGTCTCCCTCGGTGGTACGGGCGATGACCATCGTCGCCTCGCCGGACCACACCGTACGGTCCGCGGCGACCAGCTCGACGTGGAGTACCTCGTCGGCCATCAGCTGTCCTTCTGGATCTCGGCCCACTTGCGGTCGACGTCGTCGAGACCGCCGCACATGAAGAAGGCCTGCTCGGCCACGTGGTCGTAGTCGCCGTCACAGATCTTGGTGAACGCCTCGACGGTGTCGTCCAGCGGGACCGTCGAGCCTTCGATGCCGGTGAACTGCTTGGCGACATAGGTGTTCTGCGACAGGAACCGCTGGATCCGGCGGGCCCGGCTGACGACGATCTTGTCCTCCTCGGACAGCTCGTCCACACCGAGGATCGCGATGATGTCCTGCAGCTCCTTGTTGCGCTGCAGGATCTGCTTGACGCGGGTAGCGGTGTCGTAGTGAGCCTGCGAGATGTAGCGCGGGTCCAGGATCCGCGACGTCGACGTCAGCGGGTCGACGGCGGGGTAGATGCCGAGCGAGGCGATCTCACGCGACAGCTCGGTCGTCGCGTCGAGGTGGGCGAACGTCGTCGCCGGCGCCGGGTCGGTGTAGTCGTCGGCCGGCACGTAGATCGCCTGCATCGAGGTGATCGAGTGACCGCGCGTCGACGTGATGCGCTCCTGCAGCGTGCCCATCTCGTCGGCCAGGTTGGGCTGGTAGCCCACCGCGGACGGCATCCGGCCGAGCAGCGTCGACACCTCCGAGCCCGCCTGGGTGAAGCGGAAGATGTTGTCGATGAACAGCAGCACGTCCTGCTTCTGCACGTCGCGGAAGTACTCGGCCATCGTCAGCGCGGACAGCGCGACCCGCAGCCGGGCACCCGGCGGCTCGTCCATCTGACCGAACACCAGCGCGGTCTGGCCGATGACCTCGGACTCGGTCATCTCGGTGATCAGGTCGTTGCCCTCGCGGGTACGCTCCCCGACGCCGGCGAACACCGATACACCACCGTGGTCCTTCGCGACCCGGGCGATCATCTCCTGGATCAGCACGGTCTTGCCGACCCCGGCGCCGCCGAACAGGCCGATCTTGCCGCCCAGGACGTACGGCGTGAGCAGGTCGATGACCTTGATGCCGGTGTGGAACATCTCGGTCTTGGACTCGAGCTGGTCGAAGGCCGGGGCCTTGCGGTGGATGCTCCACCGCTCCTCGACCTCGAGCTTCTCGCCGTCCTTGAGGTTGAGGCAGTCCCCGACCGTATTGAACACGTGTCCCTTGGTGACGTCCCCGACCGGCACCTCGATGCCGGCGCCGGTGTCGGTGACCCGGGCGCCTCGCACCAGGCCGTCGGTCGGCATCAACGAGATGGCGCGGACCATACCGTCACCGATGTGCTGCTCGACCTCGAGGGTCAGCGTACGGTCGTTGCCGCCGAGGCTGACGTCGACGTGGAGGGCGTTGTAGATCTCCGGCATGTCGTCGGTCGGGAACTCGACGTCCACGACCGGGCCGATCACGCGAGCGACCCGGCCCACCCCGCCGGCGGCCTCGGTGCTGGTGTCTTCACTAAGCGTGGCAGTCATCTCTCTCACTCACTCCCGGCGGTTGCGTCGGCCAGCGCGTTGACGCCACCGACGATCTCGCTGATTTCCTGGGTGATACCGGCCTGGCGGGCCTGGTTGGCGGTGCGGCTGAGCTTCTCGATCAGGTCTTCGGCGTTGTCGGTCGCCGACTTCATCGCGCGCTGGCGGGCGGCCAGCTCCGAGGCCGACGCCTGCAGCAGGCAGAAGTAGATCCGGCTGGTGACGTAACGCGGCAGCAGAGCATCGAGTACGTCCGCGGCCGACGGCTCGAACTCGTACAGCGGGAGGACCTCGTGCTCCTCCGGCGGCTCGGTGCCCTCCACGACCTCCAGCGGCAGCAGCCGGATCGTGGTCGGCTGCTGGCGCAGCATGGACACGAAGCGGGTGTAGACGACATGCACCTCGTCGACCACCGCGACGTCCGACTCCTCCTCGGCGAGGAAGGTCTCCAGCAGCGCGTCGGCGATGACACGGGCGTCGTCGTAGGTCGGGGTGTCGGAGAAGCCGGTCCACGAGTCGACGATCGCGCGCCGGCGGAAGTGGAAGTAGGCCACGCCCTTGCGCCCGGTGACGTAGGTGCGGACCTCCTTGCCCTCCGACCGAAGCTTCTCGGCCAGCCGCTCGGACTCCCGCAGCACGCTGGAGGAGTACGCACCGGCCAGCCCGCGGTCGCTGGTGACGACGAGGACGGCGGCGGTCTTCGGGTTGTCCTTCTCCGAGGTCAGCGGGTGCTCGACGTTGGAGAACGTCGCGACTGCCGACACCGCCCGGGTCAGCTCGCGGGCGTACGGCGCGGCCGCCTGGGCCCGCTGCTGTGCCTTGATGATGCGGGACGTGGCGATCAGCTCCATGGCCCGCGTGATCTTCTTGATGGACTGGACCGATCGGATCCGTCCACGAAGCTGGCGCAGCGAGGCAGCCATCGGTCAGCCCCGCTTCTGCTTGACGATCTGTTCCTGCTCGACCGCCTCGTCCTCGAGCGCCTCGAACTCCTCCTTGCCGGCCCGCAGGCTCTGCCCGTCGCCGGTCTCGAACTGGTCGAGGAAGGAGTCGTAGGCCGCCTCGACCGCGGACGTGGTGTCGTCGTCCCAGGCCCGCGACTCGCGGATGCCGTCGAGGATGCCGGCGTGGTCGCGCCGCAGGTAGTCGAGGAACTCGGTCTCGAACCGGCGTACGTCGGAGACCGGGACCACGTCGAGCTTGCCCGCGGTGCCCGCCCAGATCGAGACCGCCTGCGCCTCCATCGGGTACGGCGTGTACTGGCCCTGCTTGAGCAGCTCCATCAGCCGCTCACCGCGGTTCAGCTGCTGCTTGGACGCGGCGTCGAGGTCGGAGGCGAACATCGCGAACGCCTCCATCGCGCGGTACTGCGCGAGGTCGACCTTGAGCGAGCCGGTGACTTTCTTCATCGCCTTCGTCATCGCCGCGCCACCGACTCGCGACACCGAGATGCCGACGTCGATGGCGGGACGCTGGTTGGCGTTGAAGAGGTCGGACTGGAGGAAGATCTGGCCGTCGGTGATCGAGATGACGTTGGTCGGGATGTAGGCCGACACGTCGTTGGCCTTGGTCTCGATGATCGGGAGGCCAGTCATCGAGCCGGCGCCCATGTCGTCGGACAGCTTGGCGCAACGCTCGAGCAGCCGCGAGTGCAGGTAGAACACGTCACCCGGGTAGGCCTCGCGGCCCGGCGGGCGGCGCAGCAGCAGCGACACGGCGCGGTACGCCTCGGCCTGCTTGGTCAGGTCGTCGAAGATGATCAGGACGTGCTTGCCCTCGTACATCCACTCCTGGCCGATGGCCGAGCCGGTGTAGGGGGCGAGGTACTTGAAGCCGGCGGAGTCGGAGGCGGGCGCCGCGACGATGGTGGTGTACTCCAGCGCGCCGGCCTCCTCGAGCGCGCCCCGCACCGCGGCGATGGTCGAGCCCTTCTGGCCGATGCCGACATAGATGCAGCGCACCTGACGCGTCGGGTCGCCGGAGTCCCAGAACTCCTTCTGGTTGATGATCGTGTCGGTCGCGATCGCGGTCTTGCCGGTCTGCCGGTCGCCGATGATCAGCTGCCGTTGGCCGCGGCCGATGGGGGTCAGGGCGTCGATCGCCTTGATGCCGGTCTGCAGCGGCTCGTTGACGCCCTGCCGCTCGACCACGCTGGGGGCCTGCACCTCGAGCGGGCGGCGGCCGGTCGTCTCGAGGTCGCCGAGACCGTCGATCGGCTTGCCCAGTGGGTCGACCACGCGGCCGAGGTAGCCGTCGCCCACCGGCACCGACAGGATCTCGCCGGTGCGGCGGACCGGCTGGCCCTGCTCGATACCGGCGAAGTCGCCAAGCACGACGACACCGATCTCACGGGTGTCGAGGTTCAGCGCGATGCCCAGCGTGCCGTCCTCGAACTCCAGCAGCTCGTTGGCCATCGCGGAGGGCAGGCCCTCGACGCGGGCGATTCCGTCGCCCGCCTCGCTGACCGTGCCGACCTCCTCACGGGTGGCCGCCTCCGGCTGGTAGTCGGACACGAACCGCTGCAGTGCGTCCCGGATCTCCTCCGGACGGATCGTCAGCTCCGCCATGTCTTGGTCCCTGCTCTCTTGGTGTCGTACGTGGAACTTAGGCCTGTGGTGGTCGGGTCGGTCAACCGGTGAGCCGTCGTCGGGCGTCGTCGAGCTTGCTGGCGACGGTGCCGTCGATCACGGTGTCACCGATCTCGACCCGTAGCCCGCCGAGTACGTCGGGGTCTATGACCTCGTTGAGCTGCACGTTCCGGCCGTACTCGCGAGCGATTGCGGCGGCGAGCCGGCCCTTGTCGGCGTCGGACAGCTGCTGGGCCGTGTGCACCGTCGCCACGAACCGCTCGCGCCGGTCGGCGACGACCTTGGTGAACTCCTGAAGGGCCGCCTCGAACGAACGATGCCGACCGGCGACCGCCTGTTCGGCCAGGCGTACGGAGGGGGCCGACGCCTTGCCCTCCATCAGCGTCGTCACCAGCGACTGCTTGCCCTGCACCGGCGCGGAGCGGTCGGTCAGCACATCGCGGAGCTCGGCGTTCCCGACCACGACCCGACCGAACCGGAACAGCTCGTCCTCGAGCTCGTCGCCCTGCCCGGCGTCCTCGGCGGCACTCACCTGGGCGATGACGCCCGCGTGCTCGAGGGAGTCGGCAAGGTCACGGGTCGCCGACCAGCGCTCGGCGGCAGCGGCCGCACTCAGCTCGACCGCGGGCTCGGAGAGCTTGCCTTCGAGCACGCTACTGACGACGCGAGCGCGCGCCTCGGGTGGCGTGGAGGGGTCGGTGATCGCGCGGCGTAGCGCGGGTTGCGCGTCGAGCAGCACGGCCACGGCGAACAGGTCGGTGCCGAGCTGGGCAGCGTCGGCACCGCCCTCGAGCGCAGCCTCGAGCAGGCGGACGACCTCCGCCAGCGAGCCGGCCGACACGCCGCGCATCAGCGAGCCGTCCCGTTCGTCTGCACGGCGCCGGTCGGCTCGCCCTCGAGCTCGGCGATGAACCGGTCGACCACACGGCTCTGTCGCGCCTCGTCGTCGAGCGACTCCCCGACGATGCGGCCGGCGAGCGTGGTGGCGAGGGTGCCCACCTCCGCACGCAGCTGCTGCACGGCCTGCTGGCGCTCGGCCTCGATCTGGGCGTTCGCCGTGCTGGTGATTCGCGCGGCCTCGGCCTGCGCCTGCTCCCGCATCTCGGCCACGATCGCGGCGCCCTGCTCGCGCGCCTCCTCACGGATGCGGGCGGCCTCGTGCCGGGCGTCGGCGAGCTGGGCCTGGTAGGTCTCCAGCGCCTCCGTGGCCTCGGCCTGAGCTGCCGCAGCCTTCTGCAGGCCGCCCTCGATCGCGGCCGTGCGCTCGGCGTACGCCTTCTCGAAGGCGGGCACGGCGTACTTCCCGATCGCCCACACGATCGCACCGAAGACCACGAGCGACAGACCGACCTCGAACCAGGACGCCGGAATCAGCGGGTTCAGGTCGTGGCCGCCTTCTTCGGCTGCACGGAGGTTCTTCATGGCTTTGACCTCGATCTGTCTGCGTCAGAGAGCGAAGGCGAGCGCGATACCGATGATCGCGAGTGCCTCGGTGAGCGCCATGCCCAGGAAGGCGATCGTCTGCAGGCGGCCCTGGGCCTCCGGCTGGCGAGCGACGCCATTGATGTAGGCGGCGAAGATCAGACCGATACCGACACCTGGGCCGATGGCGGCCAGGCCGTAGCCGATCATGTTGACGTTGCCTTCCACGGCAGTTCCTTTCGTCAGTTTCTCAATGCTCTTCGGCGAGAGCGCCGGAGATGTACAGGGCGGTCAGAAGGGTGAACACGTACGCCTGGATGCCGAGCACCAGCATCTCGAGGCCGCTGACGATCAGACCCATCAGCAGCGACAGCACGCCCATCGGGATATAGACGGCGTTGCCGGCCTCGAGGATGAGGTACTCGCCGCCTAGGGCGAACAGCAGGAGCAGCAGGTGGCCGGCGAACATGTTGGCGAACAACCGGACCGACAGCGTGAACGGGCGGACCAAGATGTTGGACATGAACTCGAGCGGCACGATCAGCCCCAGGATCGGACCCTTGACGCCGGGCGGGACCGACTGGTGCTTCCAGTAGCCGACGAACCCGTGCCGGCGGATGCCGACGCCGTTGTAGACCACCCAGGTCAGCAGCGCGAGCCCGTAGACGAACCCGGTCTGCGAGAACGTCGGGTACTGGATGAACGGGATCAGTGCGAAGTAGTTGTTGACCAGGATGAAGAAGAAGAGCGCGACGAGGTACGGCACGTACTTCATGAACTCGTGCGAGCCGATCACATCACGGGCGATGGAGTTGCGGACGAAGTTGTAGGCAGCCTCCCCGGCGAACTGCAGCCTCGACGGCACGACGGCCGAGGGGCGCGAGGTCGCGACGAAGAACCAGACCACCAGGAGCGCGGCCAACACCAGCAGGAAGTAGGGCTTGGTGAAGAAGACCGAGTCGCCGAACACGGGGGGCAGTCGGAAGTCGGCCGGCCCGGGTGGCGTGAAGGACTCGCCGCTGGCCAGTCTTACGAGGCTCACAGTGACTCCCTCATCGTGTGGTCTCCGATCGTGCGGTCGTTCCTGCAGCTGCTCGATCGCGGCCTTACTCGCTGCTTCCCTCTGTGGGCTCCCGGAACCTCACCCAGGTGAGGTACACCCCCAACACTGCGCCGAACACGATGCCGATCGGCAGCAGGAAGGAGGTGCCCAGCCACCGGTCGAGGAGCCAGCCGACGAACCCGTAGAACGCCACCCCGGACACGAGATAACCGACCACGTGCCACGGGTCGCCCGGAGTCCCGGAAGGAGGCGTGGATTGCGGCGAATCCGGGGGTTTCGGCGGATGACTCATCGCGCACCGGAGCGTAGCAGTCAGCACCGGCGTCGCCGAAAACCGGGGAGCTCGGGAACGGGCTCACGACGACACCCCCTCGTCGCCCAGGTCGTACAGCGGGACGCGGGACCGGGTGAAGCCGACGACCTGCCCGACGGTCCAGGTCACGGTGCACGCGATCGCCGTCAGGCCGAGCGCCAGCTCGCTACCGCGGCCGTCCAGCACGTTCGTGGCGTCGATCAGCAGCAGCGAGCCACCGATCATGATGACCTTGCCGGCGTAGAGACCGAGCGCGACCAGCAGTACGACAGCCGGGTCGAGGCGGGCGCTCCGCCGCAGTACGTACAGGCCGAGCCCGAAGAACACCACGACCAGAGCGAGCCCGATGACGGCTCCGACGACACCCTCGGCACCGGCGAGGAAGCCGGCGACCGCGGCACTCACGACTCCGACTACCAGCGTCGGGACGAGGGCTCCGCGGAGCATTCCCGAGGTGGTGTCCTGCCGGGTAGCGGTCGTCATCTGGCGGCCGTCCTGGTGCCTGGCGACCCGGCGTCCGCCGGGTCGCTGCTGAGCGGGTTCGCACCCCCAGTTCGTGAGCACTGGTGGGTGCTTGTGAAAACTAGCACAAAGTCCTGGCCGCGACGAAATCGGCCACCCGCAAGGGCTCGCCAGGGCACTCGTGCGACCCGCCTTCAGCCGCGGAGCAGGGACCGGTCCCGACGCCACCAGGTCAGCCCGAAGGTGAGCACGAGGGCCAGCAGCAGCATCAGACCGAGCCCGAGCAGCACCTGCCAGCCGGTGAACAGCGACACCATCACCGTGCCCCCGGCGACGACCGCCGCCCACAGGTACATCAGCAGCACGGCCCGCCGGTGCGAGTGACCGATCTCGAGCAGCCGGTGGTGCAGATGCTGCTTGTCCGGCGCGAACGGCGAGCGTCCGGCCCGGGTACGGCGGACGACGGCCAGACCCATGTCGAGGAACGGCACCAGCAGCACGGCGAACGGCAGCACGAGCGGCAGCAACGCGGGCAGCAGGCTGGCCGACGCCCCGCCGATTCCGCGGTCGATGTCGACCGACGGGTAGTTGCCGGTCAGCGTGATCGCCGAGCAGGCCAGGATGAACCCGATCAGCATGGCGCCGGCGTCGCCGATGAACATCCGGGCCGGGTAGAAGTTGTGCGGCAGGATGCCGAGGCACACGCCGACCAGCGCGACGGTCAGGAACGCGGCGGGCGTACCGCGGTCGAGGTTGTTCACCACCGAGACGAGGTAGGCGAAGCTGAAGAACGCGGCGGCGCCGATGCCGACGATGCCGGCCGCCAGCCCGTCGAGGCCGTCGACGAAGTTGACCGCGTTGGACGTCGCCACGATCACCAGCACGGTGAGCAGCGCGGCCTGGGAGGGGTCCAGCGACAGCAGCGGAGACGAGCCCGGCAGCGGCAGCCAGAGGAACTGCACTCCCCCGATCACGACGACGCCGGCGGCGAGCAGCTGACCGGCCAGCTTGGTGATCCAGTCCAGCTCGATGACGTCGTCGATCACCCCGACGACGCAGATCACCAGGCCGCCGAGCAGGACGTACCCGGCATCTTGCAGCAGCTCCTGCGCGCGACTGAGGAACGGCAGGTTCAGCGCCACCAGAAAGGCCGTGACCAGGCCGCCGAGCATGGCGATGCCCCCGAAGTACGGGATCGGGATCGCGTGGACGTCCCGGTCGCGGACCTGGGCGACCGCGCCGATCCGCATCGCCACCTCACGGGCGATGGTGGCGAGCAGGTAGGTGGCCGCCGCGGCGACCAGCATCACCAGCATGTACTCGCGCATCGGTCAGCCGGCGTCCTCGGTCGTCTCCACGACCTCGCGCAGCTGCTCCAGGCTCAGTGCGCCCGCACGCAGGACCCGCGGCACCTCGCCGGTGACGTCGACGATGGTGGACGCGACCCCGCCCGGCGCCTCGCCCGCATCGAGGTAGATCTCGACCGCGCTCTCCAGCATCTCCTCGGCCGCGTCGACCGACGTGGCGGCCGGCAGACCGGTGCGGTTCGCGCTGCTGACCGCGAGCGGCCCGGTGCGGGCCAGCAGCTCGACCGCCAGGTCGTGGTCGGGCATCCGGACCGCCACCGTGCCGCGCGTGTCGCCGAGGTCCCAGCGCAGCGACGGCTGCTGTCGGCAGACCAAGGTGAGCGGACCCGGCCAGAAGGCCTCCGCGAAGGCGCGGGCGTCGTCACTGATCGCGGAGGCCAGCGCGTCCAGAGTCGACCGCGCCGACACCAGCACCGGCGGTGGCATCTCTCGGCCACGACCCTTGGCGGCCAGCAGCCGGCGTACGGACCCGGGGTCGAACGCGTCGGCGGCGATGCCGTAGACGGTGTCGGTCGGGATCACGACCAGCTCCCCGTCGCGGGTCGCGTCGACGGCAGCCTTCAGGCCGGCCTCACGCTCGTCGGGGTCAGTGCAGTCGTACCGCTGGCTCACGAGGGACCATCGTGCCAGGTCGGTCGCGTCATGCTCGGCGCGCGGTCGTGTACCGCGGACGGCCGGCCAGGTCAGGGCGGTCGCGCACGTCGACCCAGCCCGACGAGGCCCGGAAGATCGCGGGGACCGACTCGCCCTGCTGGTCGGCGTGCTCGCACCCGACCCAGCCGCCGGGCCGCAGCAGCCGGGCGGCCACTCGCTCCACCACCCGGATGGTGTCGAGCCCGTCCTGGCCGGACCACAGCGCCACCGGCGGGTCGTAGTCGCGCGCCTCGGCCGCCACCGTCTCGAAGGCGTCCAGCGGGATGTACGGCGGGTTGACGACCACCACGTCGACGGTGCCGTCGAGGTCGTGGAACGCGTCGGCGATGTCGCCGAGCCGCAGGTCGACCTGCGTACCCGCGAGGTTGCGCTCGGCCCAGGCGTACGCGTCGGGCGCGAGCTCGACGGCATGGACGCGGGCCGCCGGCACCTCGGTGGCCAGGGCCAGCGCGATCGCGCCGGAGCCGGTGCACAAGTCGACGACCACCGGCTCGGCACAGGCGCGGACCAGGTCCACGGCCCAGCCGGCCAGCAGCTCGGTCTCCGGACGGGGCACGAAGACGCCCGGTCCGACCGCCAGGTCGACGTAGCGGAACCCGGTGGACCCGGTCAGGTGTTGCAACGGCTCACGCCGGCACCGGCGAACGACCAACGTGTCGAACCGCGCCCCCTCGTCCGCGCCGAGCTCGTCGGCCAGGCCCAGCCGGGACCGGGCCACCCCCAGGACGTGGGCGAGCAGCGCCTCGGCGTCGTGCTGGGGGGAGTCGACGCCCGCGGCGCGCAACCGCCAGGTGGCGCGGGCGACCGCATCACGGACCCGCACTCAGCGGCCCGTGCTCTGCGCCTCGACCGCGGCCAGCCGGTCCGCGAGGTCGGCGTCGACGCAGGCCTGGATCACGTCGTGCAGGGCACCGTCGAGGACCTGGTCGAGGTTGTAGGCCTTGAAGCCCACCCGGTGGTCGCTGATCCGGTTCTCGGCGAAGTTGTAGGTGCGTACCCGCTCGGACCGGTCCACCGTGCGCACCTGCAGGCGGCGCGCGTCGGAGGCGGCCGCCGCAGCCTCCTCCTGGGCGGCAGCCAGCAGCCTGGCGCGCAGGATGCGCATCGCCTGCTCCCGGTTCTGCAGCTGACTCTTCTCGTTCTGGCAGCTCACCACGATGCCGGCCGGCAGGTGGGTGATCCGGACGGCGGAGTCGGTGGTGTTCACGCTCTGCCCACCCGGCCCGGACGAGCGGTAGACGTCGACCCGCAGGTCGCCCTCGTCGATCCGCACGTCGACCTGCTCGGCCTCGGGCATCACCAGCACGCCGGCGGCGGAGGTGTGGATGCGACCCTGTGACTCGGTGACGGGCACCCGCTGCACGCGGTGCACACCGCCCTCGAACTTGAGCAGCGCGTACGGCGCCTCGCCCGGCTCCGGGGTGCCCTTCGCCTTCACCGCGACGGTGACGTTCTTGTAGCCGCCGAGGTCGGACTCGCCGGCGTCGAGGATCTCGGTCCGCCATCCCCGCCGCTCGGCGAACCGGAGGTACATCCGCAGCAGGTCGCCGGCGAACAGCGCGGACTCCTCGCCCCCCTCGCCGGCCTTGACCTCGAGAATCGCGTCCTTGGCGTCGGTCGGGTCGCGCGGCACCAGGAGCCGGCGCAGCCGCTCGGCCAGCTCGGCCTGGGTGACTGCCAGCCGGTCGGCCTCCTCGGCGAAGCCCGCGTCCTCGCCGGCCAGCTCGCGGGCCGCCTCGAGGTCGTCACCCACCTGCTGCCAGTCGCGGTACGTGCGTACGACCGCGGTCAGCTCTGCGTAGCGCTGGTTGAGCCGGCGCGCCAGCGACTGGTCGGCGTGCACGGTGGGATCGGCGAGCCGTTGCTCGAGCTCCGCGTGCTCGGCGACCAGTGACTCGACTGCTTCGAACACCGGACTACTCCCCTCGACCCGACGCGACGGATGGGTGGACATGACAACGGCGCCGACCCGACGAGACGGACTCGTCGCGCGGTCGGCGCCGTGGACGCGCTACTTCTTCTTGGCGTACCGGGCCTCGAAGCGGGCCACCCGGCCGCCGGTGTCGAGGATCTTCTGCTTGCCGGTGTAGAAGGGGTGGCACTGCGAGCACACGTCGGAGTGGATCTGGCCACTGGTGGCGGTGCTGCGGGTGGTGAACGTGTTGCCGCAGGTGCAGGTCACCTGGGTGCTCACGTAGTCAGGGTGGATGTCACGCTGCATCTGAGGTTCCTTCGCTGTCAGGGGCGCCGGGTCGTCCTACGTCGTACGACGGGAACCGGAACCAACCAACGATTGTGCCACCCGACCTGGTGCCGGGGCCAATCGGTGAGACAACCGCACAACGCTCCGGGCGGTGGGCGTATTCCTACCATCGGTCGCGCACCGGTGCCGTGCCACCCGAGGCGGGACTCCCGGAACGGCACGGGCCCGTGCCGTTCCCGATCACCCCCACGCCTGCAGGAGTGGGGATGATCGGGTACGCGTGGGGGTGAGTCGCCAGCGGCCGCACCGGTGCGGCCGCCGTCGGCCGTCCGCGGGCCTGGGGCGCAGGACCGAGGACACCGGTGCCCGGGCTGAGCCGGTCACGCACTGGCGTCGTCGGCGAGCGCCTTCTGGACGTCGCCGTCGAGCGACTCGGGGGTTGTGGTCGGGGCGAACCGGTCGATCACCTGGCCGTCACGGCCGACCAGGAACTTGGTGAAGTTCCACTTGATCCGGTCGCCGAGCAGGCCGCCCTGCTGGTCCTTGAGCCACTGGTAGAGCGGGTGCGCCGCCGGGCCGTTCACGTCGATCTTGGCGAACATCGGGAAGGACACCTCGTACGTCGTCGAGCAGAAGTTCTTGATCTCCTCCTCGTCGCCGGGCTCCTGGCTGCCGAACTGGTTGCACGGGAAGCCGAGCACGACCAGGCCCTCACCGGAATACCGCTGGTACAGCGCCTCCAGCCCGGTGTACTGCGGCGTGAACCCGCACTGGCTGGCGGTGTTGACCACCAGCAGCACCTGACCGCGGTAGTCGTCGAGCGAGCGGTCGGCGCCGTCGATGCCGGTCGCACTGAAGTCATAGGCAGTCGTCATGTCACTCTCCCGAGAAAGCGATGCGGGCCGGCCCCGAGACTCCGGTGGCCGACCCGCATCCCGTGGGTGGTCAGCCGTCGTCGCTGTCGCGGTCGCGGCGGTTGCCGGCCACCGGGGTGGTCTTGTTGACCTCCATCAGGAACTCGATGTTGCTCTTGGTCTGCTTGAGCTTGTTCAGCAACAGCTCGAGTGCCTGCTGGCCGTCGAGACCGGAGAGCACGCGGCGCAGCTTCCACACGATCGCGAGCTCGTCCTTGCTCATCAGCAGCTCCTCGCGGCGGGTGCCCGAGGCGTCCACGTCGATGGCCGGGAAGATCCGCTTGTCGGCGAACTCCCGACGCAGCCGCAGCTCCATGTTGCCGGTGCCCTTGAACTCCTCGAAGATCACCTCGTCCATCTTCGAGCCGGTCTCGATCAGCGCGGTCGCGATAATGGTCAGCGAGCCGCCGTCCTCGATGTTGCGCGCAGCACCGAAGAACCTCTTCGGCGGGTAGAGCGCGGACGAGTCGACACCGCCGGAGAGGATGCGCCCGCTGGCGGGAGCCGCCAGGTTGTAGGCACGGCCGAGCCGGGTGATCGAGTCGAGGAGTACGACGACGTCGTGGCCGAGCTCGACCAGCCGCTTGGCCCGCTCGATGGCGAGCTCCGCGACGGTGGTGTGGTCATCGGCCGGCCGGTCGAAGGTGGAGGCGATGACCTCACCCTTGACCGCGCGCTGCATGTCGGTGACCTCTTCCGGCCGCTCGTCGACCAGCACCACCATCAGGTGGCACTCGGGGTTGTTGGTCGTGATGGCGTTCGCCATCGCCTGCATGATGAGGGTCTTGCCGGCCTTCGACGGCGACACGATCAGGCCGCGCTGGCCCTTGCCGATCGGCGCGACGATGTCGATGATCCTGGTCGTCAGGACGCCGGGTTCGGTCTCGAGCCGCAACCGGTCGGCGGCGTACAGCGGGGTCAGCTTGGAGAACTCCACCCGCTGCTTGGCGTTCTCGGGGTCGGCGCCGTTGACGGTGTCGATCCGGACCAGGGGGTTGAACTTCTCCTTACGCTCGCCCTCCCGGGCCTGGCGCACCTGTCCGGTAACGGCGTCACCCTTGCGGAGCCCGAACTTGCGGGCCATCGACATGGCGACGTAGACGTCGTCCGGGCCGGGCAGGTAGCCGCTGGTGCGGACGAACGCGTAGTTGTCGAGCATGTCGACGATGCCGGCCACCGGGAGCAGGACGTCGTCCTCGGACACCTGGGGCTCGGCCTCGTTTCCGCGGCCGCCGCCACCGCGGTTGTCACGGTCGCGGTAGCGGTCACGGCCCCGACGGCGCCGGCGTCCGCCGCGCTCGTCGTCTCGGTCCCGGTTGCCCCCATCACGGTTACCGTCACGGTTGCCGCCCCCGTCCCGGTTGCCACCGTCACGGTTGCGCTGCTGGTTCTGGTTGCCGCCACCGTCACGGCTGCGCTGCTGGTTCTGGTTGCCGCCACCGTCACGGTTACTGTCACGGTTGCGCTGCTGGTTCTGGTTGCCCCCATCGCGGTTACCGTCGCCGTCGGCGTCGTCGTGCTGCTTGTCATGGGCCTGCTTGTCACGGGCCTGGTCGTCGCCCTTCGGCGAGTCGGCCTTCTCGGCCTGCTTCCCAGACGACGTGTCAGCCGGCTTCTCAGCGGGCTTGTCGAACGGCTTCTGCGACGGCTCGGCACGGGCGGGAGCGCTCGCTCCACCGCCCTGGGCGGCCTGGATCGCCTCGACCAGCTGGCCCTTGCGCATGGCGCCGGTGCCCTTGATGCCAAGGCTGCCGGCGAGCTGCTTCAGCTCGGGCAGCAGCATGGCGGAGAGACCACTTCCCTTCCGTCGACGTGGCGCGTCAGTCGTTGCGGCACCGGAGTCGTCGGTCGCCGGTGAACCGGCTGGCGAGGAGGTGGTGATGGTTTGTTCAGTCACGTGAGGTCCTTCCCACGTCGGCGGCACGGATCGTGCGCCTCGGATCGGCGTCGCCATCGGGTGGCCGGTGCGACGCGTGGGTGTGAAGTCCGCCAGGTTTGACGGAGATTCAATGGACTCTTTCCGGTCGTCTCGCCCGAGGCACTCGATATCTGAGGCCGGGCGTCCGATGATCGGAGAGAGGGGGGCAGCGACCCGCTGGGGGATCGACTACTGCCCAGACAGTACCACCACCTGAATGAGTGGTGGTCCATCGGGCTCAACGTGTGTCGCTCCGGAGTTATTCCGATGCCGTGAGGTCCCGTGCTCCATCGAGGTCGATCGGCAGGTACTCGACCGACCAGTCGTCGCCGGCCACGCGTCGTACGGCGTCGGCCGGGTCCTCGTCGCCCACCGGCAGCGCCAGCACGCTCGGCCCGGCACCGGACACCACGGCCGCGACCCCTTCGGCACGCAGTCGCTGCACCACGTCGGCGGTCGGTCGCATCGACTCGGCGCGGTACGGCTGGTGCAACCGGTCCTGGGTGGCCTCCAGCAGCAGGTCGGGCCGCTGGGTCAGCGCAGCGACCAGCAGTGCGGACCGCGCGACGTTGAACACCGCGTCGGCATGCGAGACCTGCGCCGGGATCAACCCCCGCGCTTGCTCGGTCGACATCGGCCAGCCGGGCACACAGACCACCGGGTGGACGTCACGGTGCGGCTGCAGTCTGGCGCCGTGCGCCCGACCGTCCGCCGCGGTCCACGACACGGTGAAGCCCCCGAGCAGGCAGGCGGCCACGTTGTCGGGATGGCCCTCCAGCCGGCTGGACAGGTCGAGCAGGTCGGCGTCGCCGACGTCGACTCCGTCGAGGAGCGCCCGCGCCGCCATCAGCCCAGCGACGATCGCCGCCGCAGACGAGCCGAGACCGCGGCTGTGCGGCAGCCGGTTGACACAGTCCAGGCGCAGGCCGTCCGGGCGCTCGTCGGCCCAGGCGTCGAGCCCGGCCAGCAACGACGACACGACGAGATGGGTGCGGTCGCGCGGCACGTCGTCGGCACCCTCGCCGGTGACGTTGACCACCAGCCGGTCTCCGGTGACCTCGGCGCAGACCACGTCGTGCCTGGCGAGCGCCAGGCCGAAACTGTCGTACCCGGGCCCGACGTTGGCGCTGGTCGCCGGCACCCGGACGCGGACCGGCGCGTCGTGGACGACCGCCATGGCGTCAGGCCAGTCCGGTGGCGCGAGCGGCGGCGTCGATGTCCGCGTCGACGACCGTGTCGACCAGCCCGTCGAACGTCGCCAGCGCCGTGTCGATGTCCTTCAGGCCGTGACCGGTCACGGTGACGACCACGGTCTGGCCGGAGTCGACGTCGCCGGCGGCGTACGCCTTGAGCAGCCCCGCCGCACCGGCCGCGGACGCCGGTTCGACGAAGACGCCGTCCCGCGCCGCCAGGTCGCGCTGCGCGGCGAGGATCTCGGCGTCGGACACGGCGTCGATGCGGCCGCCCGACTCGTCCCGCGCCGCCTCGGCCAGCTTCCACGAGGCCGGGTTGCCGACCCGGATGGCGGTCGCCACCGTGTCGGGCGACGCGACGACCTCACCGCGCACGAGGGGCGCCGCGCCCTCGGCCTGGTACCCCCACATCCGGGGGGTGCCGCCGGCGAGCCCCGCACCGGCGTACTCCTGGTAGCCCTTCCAGTACGCCGCGATGTTGCCTGCGTTGCCGACCGGCAGCACGTGCACGTCGGGTGCCTCACCGAGGAAGTCGACGACCTCGAAGGCGGCGGTCTTCTGGCCCTCCAACCGGACCGGGTTGACCGAGTTGACCAGGGCAACGGGGTAGGAGTCGGAAAGCCCTCGGGCGATCTGCAGACAGTCGTCGAAGCCGCCGCGCACCTGCACGATCTGCGCGGCGTGCACCACAGCCTGCGCCATCTTGCCCTGGGCGATCCGGCCCTGCGGGACGAGCACGAGCGGGGTCAGACCCGCCCGAGCCGCGTACGCCGACATCGAGGCCGACGTGTTGCCGGTCGACGCGCACACGACGGCCTTCGCGCCCTGGGCGACCGCCACCGAGATCGCGACGGTCATCCCACGGTCCTTGAACGACCCGGTGGGGTTGTCACCCTCGACCTTCAGCCACACCCGGGCGCCGGTGCGCTCGGACAGCCAGCCGGACTCGACCAGCGGCGTGCCGCCCTCGCATAACGTGATCACGGGCGTCGTCTCGTCGACCGGCAGCCAGTCGCGGTACTCCTCGATGACTCCCCGCCACTGCCCGCGGCGGGCAGGTCGAGTGGTGGTCACTCCGCCTCCCCCTCGACCC
Organism: Propionibacteriales bacterium; assembly: GCA_009379735.1. Lineage (GTDB taxonomy): Bacteria > Actinomycetota > Actinomycetes > Propionibacteriales > Nocardioidaceae > WHTB01. Next base: position 3,980 of record WHTB01000006.1, on the reverse strand, counting down.
GCATCACCGAGGTGACGTCGCGGACGGCAGCCAGCTCGCGCAGGCCCTGGACGGTGGCGGCGAGGGCGGCGTCGGCGGCGGTGTGGCTGACGATCACCAGCTCCGCGTCGTCGTCGCGCCCCTCCTGTCGCACCGTCTGGATGGACACGTCGTGCTCGGCGAACACCTGGGCGACGCTGGCCAGCACGCCTGCCCGGTCGTCGACGTCGATCGCCACGTGGTAGCGCGTACGGGTCTCACCCATCGGCCGGATGGCGCACTGGGCGTACGTCGACTCGCCGACCCCGCGCACCTCGTCGAGCCGGTTGCGGGCGATCGTCACGAGGTCTCCGAGCACGGCGCTGGCGGTCGGTGCGCCGCCGGCACCGGGACCGTAGAACATCAGCTGCCCGGCCGCCTCGCTCTCGACGAACACCGCGTTGTAGGCCTCGCGCACACTCGCCAGCGGGTGCGACAGCGGGATCATCGCCGGGTGCACGCGGGCCGAGACCATGCTGCCGCCGTCGCCGTCGGTGAGGTCACAGATCGCTAGCAGCTTGACCACGCAGCCCATGTCGCGGGCCGACGCGATGTCCGCGGCGCTGACGTCGGTGATGCCTTCGCGGTGGACGTCGGCGACGGTCACCCGGGTGTGAAATGCCAAGCTGGCAAGGATTGCCGCCTTCGCCGCGGCGTCGAACCCCTCGACGTCGGCGGTGGGGTCGGCCTCGGCGTACCCCAGCTCCTGGGCCTCCTCCAACGCCTCGGAGAAGCCCGCGCCGGTGCTGTCCATCCGGTCCAGGATGAAGTTGGTCGTGCCGTTGACGATGCCGAGCACTCGCCGCACCCGGTCGCCGGCGAGCGACTCGCGCAGTGGCCGCAGGATCGGGATCGCGCCCGCCACCGCCGCCTCGAAGTAGATGTCACGCCCGGCCTTCTCGGCGGCGGCGAACAGCGTGGCGCCGTCCTCGGCGAGCAGGGCCTTGTTGGCGGTGGCGACCGACGCCCCGCTCTCGAGCGCGGCCAGGATCAGCGAACGGGCGGGCTCGATGCCCCCGATCACCTCGACCACGACGTCGACGTCGCCCCGGGTGACGAGGGCGTGCGCGTCGGTGGTGAACAGCGCGGGGTCCACCGGCACGTCACGCGAGCGCTGCGGCCGGCGCACGGCGATGCCGACGATCTCGGGGCGGGCGCCGATCCGCGCGGTCAGGTCGTCGGCCTGCTCGGTGAGGATGCGGGCAACCTGGCTACCGACGACACCGCATCCCAGCAGCGCCACTCGCAGTGTGCGCCCAGTGATCGGCCCAGTCATCGGCCCAGTCATCGGCCCACCCTCCTTTCCTCGTCCACGATCCAAGACATCGGTCTCACAGTACGTCGAGCCGCAGCAGATCGTCCTCTGACTCCCCCCGGACTACGAGACCGGCCTGCCCGTCACGGACGGCCACCACCGGCGGCCGCGGGACATGGTTGTAGTTGGAGGCCATCGACCGGCAGTAGGCGCCGGTGCCGGGGATGGCGAGCAGGTCGCCCGCCGTCACGTCGGACGGGACGAACTCGTCCTTGACCAGGATGTCGCCGGCCTCGCAGTGCTTGCCGACGACCCGGCCGAGCACCGCCGACGCCGACGACGACCGGGACGCGAGGGTGCAGGAGTAGTCGGCGTCGTACAGGGCGGTGCGGATGTTGTCGCTCATCCCGCCGTCCACGGACACGTACAGCCGGGACGCCCCGGCGTCGAGGGCGACCCGCTTGACCGTGCCGACCCGGTAGACGGTGCAGGTGGACGGGCCCACGATCGCGCGTCCGGGCTCGATCGACAGCCGTGGCCGGTCGATACCCAGAGCGCGGCACTCGTGGTCGACGATCCGCGAGATCCCCTCGGACAGCGTCTTCGGGTCCTGCGGGTCGTCCTGGGTCGTGTACGCGATGCCGAACCCGCCACCGAGGTCGAGCTCGGGCGGGACGACCCCGAGCTCGGCGACAATCCGCGCGTGCAGGGCCAGGACCCGGCGGGCGGCGACCTCGAACCCGGACGTGTCGAAGATCTGTGAACCGATGTGCGAGTGCAGGCCCAGCAGCTCGAGCCCGTCGGCGGCGGCGACTCGACGTACGGCCTCGAGCGCATCGCCTTCTGCGATGGAGAAACCGAACTTCTGGTCCTCGTGCGCGGTCGCGATGTACTCGTGGGTGTGTGCCTCGACGCCGGCGGTCACGCGCACCAGCACGGGTACGACCTTCGACCGCTCGGCCGCGATCTGGCCGAGCCGCTCGATCTCCGCCATCGAGTCGACGATCACCCGGCCGACTCCCGCCTCGACGGCGCGAGCGAGCTCGGCCTCGGACTTGTTGTTGCCGTGGAAGCCGATCAGGGTCGGATCAACGCCGGCCCGGAGCGCCAGCGCGAGCTCGCCGCCGGTGCATACGTCGAGTCGCAGCCCCTCCTCGACCGCCCAGCGGACGACCGCCGAGCAGAGGAACGCCTTGCCCGCGTAGTAGACGTCGTACTCCGGGAACGCCTCCCTGAAGGCGGCGGCGCGGCTGCGGAAGTCGGCCTCGTCGAGTACGTAGAGCGGGCTGCCAAACTGCTCGACCAACCGTCGTACATCGATGCCGCCGACGCTGAGGGCGCCGTCAGCGGACCGCTCGACGGTCGATGACCAGAGGCTGTCGACCAGGGCGTTGACGTCGTGGGGCGCACTCAACCACGAGGGGCCGCGCGAGCCCAGGTCGGCGTGCAGAGCTCCTGCTTCGTGAGCGCGCACAGTTACATCCGCTCCGGCGCGGTGACGCCGAGCAGCCCGAGACCGTTGGCGACCACGGTGCGCGTCGCGTCGACCAGGAGCAGCCGCGCGTCGTGCAGCGGCTCGGCCGGCTCGTCGCCCATCGGCAGCACCCGGCAGACGTCGTAGAACTTGTGGAACGTCGACGCGGTGGCCTCCAGGTAGCGCGCCACCCGGTGCGGCTCACGCAGCTCGGCGGCCCGTGCCACGACCCGCGGGAAGTCGCCCAGCGCGCGCAGCAGGTCGCCCTCGCGCTCGTGCGACAACAGCGACGGGTCGAAGTCGGCGGCGGCCGGTGCGATGCCGAGGTCGGCGGCGTTGCGCAGGATCGACGACAGCCGCGCATGGGCGTACTGCACATAGAAGACCGGGTTGTCCGAGGCCTGCCGAGTGATCTGCTTGACGTCGAGGGTCAGCGGGGAGTCGGACGGGTAGCGCGACAGGGTGTAGCGCAGGGCGTCGACGCCGATCATCTCGACCAGCTCCTGCAGCGTGACGACGGTGCCGGCCCGCTTGCTCAGCTTGACCTCCTCGTCGCCGCGCATGATCTTCACCAGCTGCCCGATCAGCACGTCGATGTCGCGCTCGGGGTCGTCACCCGCGCACGCGGCGATGGCCTTCAGCCGTGAGACGTAGCCGTGGTGGTCGGCGCCGAGCAGGTAGATGCACGGGCTGAACCCGCGCTCGCGCTTGTCGACGTAGTACGCGGTGTCCGACGCGTAGTAGGTGTAGGCGCCGTTGGACCGCACCAGGACACGGTCCTTGTCGTCGCCGAAGTCCGTCGTGCGCATCCAGAGCGCGCCGTCGGCCTCGTACAGATGCCCTTGCTCGCGCAGCTTGTCGATGCCGTGCTGCACCTTGTCATGGCCGGGCCCGCCCTCGTGCAGGCTGCGCTCGGAGTACCAGACGTCGAAATGGGTGCGGAACCCGTCGAGCTGCTCTTGCTGCTCGGCGAGCTGGAGGCGGTAGCCCGCCTCGCGGAAGGCCGCGACCTGTTGCTCGCCACTCAGGTCGAGCAGCTCGGGCTGTGCCTGCACGATCCGGCCGGCCAGCTCCGCGACGTACGCCCCGTGGTAGCCGTCGTCGGGGATCGGCTCACCGAGCGCCGCCGCCCGCAGCGATGCTCCGAACTTGTCCAGCTGGGCACCGCGGTCGTTGATGTAGAACTCGCGCGTGACGTCGGCGCCGGCGGCCTCCAGCACCCGGCCGATGGCG
>WHTB01000043.1 GCA_009379735.1 Propionibacteriales bacterium | reverse complement strand
TCGGCGGGCAGGACTTCCGTGCCAAGTTCACCTTCGGGACCCGCGGGACCGGCGCTGACGGCGCCGACGTCGACGCCTGGAAGTTCCGGCTCGTGCAGGGTTCCCCGGCCACCGTCGAGGCGTTCAACGGGACCGCGTGGGAGTCGGTCGGTCGGCTCTCGTCGGCGTTGCCGACCCGTGCCTACCTTCCGCTGACGATCGACGCCACGACGTCGGAGGCGACGGTGACCATCGGAAGCAACCGCTTCACCACCACGGTGAAAGCGGCGGCGGCAACGGCCCTGCACTCGTTGTCCTTCTCGACCAGTGATCCGGCCGAGTACGGCGGCGCCTACTACCTGGACGACGTGTCGGTGTCCACGGACCCGGGCGGAGTGCCCCGGTTGGGTGAGATCGTGGTGGATCCGGAGTCCCTGACCGCCGGGCAGCCTGCCACGTCAGTGCGAGCGTCACCAACACCGGCGACAAGCCGGCGACCGACCTCGCGGCGCAGATCAGCCTGCCGGACGGCTGGGCCTCGACGCCGAAGGGTACGCCGTCCGAGGTCGCCCCGGGTGAGACCGTTGAGGTCGCGTGGGTGGTGACGGCGCCCGCCGCGACGGCTCCTGACGTCTATCCGGCATCGGTGACGGTCAGCTACCTGTCCGGAGGCGCCTGGATGACGGCCTCCAGTGCACCCGAGCTCCTTCCGGTCGGCATCGTCGGGCTCGGGGCGATGACGGCCACGGCAACGAGCGCGCAGCCGGGGACGGCCACCGCCCCGGCCAACGCCATCGACGGCAACCCGGCGACGATCTGGCATACGGTCTATTCACCGACGAAGGATGTGCCGCCACAATCGATCACGCTCACCCTCGACGAGCCGCGCCAGATCACTGGACTGACCTACCAGCCACGCCAGGACGCTTCCGCCAACGGCGTCGTCACCGGCTACACCGTCTACACGAGTGCGGACGGGACCACCTTCACCGAGGTGGACTCGGGTGCGCTGGCGGCCGACAAATCGACCAAGACCGTGAACCTGCCGACGTCGGAGGTCCGGGCGGTGCGGTTCGAGGCGACGGCAGGCGTCGGCGACTATGTTGCCGCCGCCGAGATCCATCTGGTCGCGGCGACCCGCTGAGCAACTTTGCCACCAGACCCGCTGCGCAAATGGCGATGTCTTGCGGACGGACTCAAACAGGTGCTCGATAGCGGTCATGAGGTGGGACACGCAGCGCACCGACCGGCAGGGCGACGAACCGATGCTGCCCGGCCTGATCCGGTCGGTGCGGACGCCGGAGTTCGACGGGCTCACCTTCCACGAGGTGCTGGCGAAATTGGCGCTCAACAAGGTGCCGGGAGCGTCGGCGATGCCGTTCGGGTGGACGGTGAATCCTTACCGAGGAGCACCCATGCCTGCGCCTATTGCTGCGCCCGGAACACCAATCGCGGTTGCGGGTGTGCGATCTCCGGACAGTTGCGGGATGGTCGCACCACGGCCAGTCAGCCTAGCCCGAGTCGCTTGCGCAGCATCGCTCGGCTGCGCTCGACCTGCTGGTGAGCGCGCCGGTCGCCGAGCCGGTCGTCGATCGCCGCGTCGATCCGGTCGATGTCGTCCCACCAGCCGTCCATCCGGCGGTGGTCGAGACCGTCCAACGAGTTCGCCGGCGGGGACTGGACCGGGCCCAGCACCAGGCTGTCGGGGGCGAACCCGACGACCTCGAGGTACGGCAGCAGCCGGCCGAGGGTTGCGGTGAGGTACGACGACTCCTGGCCACCGAGCCCCTGGACGACGAGCAATGACCGTCCTGGGATGCAGTACGGCAGCAGCTCCCGCCAGACGTGGGCCAGGTCGGTGTGTTCGCGGTGCCAGTCGATGACCAGCAGCTCGATCGGGCGCCCGGTCCAGCGTCGGCTCGACGCGTCGCCGGCGATCGTGTTGACGAACGGCGCGGCGTCACCGAGCGCCGCGCGGAAGTCGGGCAGGAACGTCGTCCGGCGCTCCGTCACATCATCGCCGCGCGCCTTCGCCACCGACGCGTCCATCAGGAACGGCGCCACGACGTTGACCGAGATGCCGGCCAGCTCGGGTCCCTTCGCGACAGCGTCGGCGAGCGCGCTCGCCAGTGTCGTACTCGTGACGTTGCAGGCCGCCCCGGCAACCACGATCTCGCCCTCGCCGCGCATCCGGCCCACCGCCTCGTGCAGCACGGTGAGCTCCTCGGGGCGCTCGCGCTGGCCCGCCGGCGGGTCGATCGTGGGGGACGCGGTGGCGGCACGGACGAGGTCACCCCACCGGTCCTGCTGCACGACCCGCAGGCGCTCGGCGGTCAGGCCGGCGAAGGTGTCGTCGGTGAGGGCCACGACTCCCTGGCCGTAGTTGCTGGAGCGGATGTTGAGCGCGACGTCGTCCAGCGAGATCGCTCGCGCGCCGTAGTGGTCGCGGAGCGCCGCCCAGGCCGCCCGCATGCCGGTGTTGGCGAGGATGTCGTCGAGGACGAGCCAGCGGGCACCGACGTGCGCCGTCGCCGCGATCGTCTCCTCGAGGAAGTCCTGGTCCTTCAGCGCGTCGATGTAGACGATGTCGGCGGTGGCCTGGGCGGCCCAGCCGGTGAGCCGTTCGGCACCCGCCGGGTCGCGGACGTCGGCCAGGACCCGCTGGATGCCGGGCTCCCCTTGTACGGGGTCGCCGGACCGATCCTCGACGTCGAAGGTGAGGACGTTCGGCTCCACACCCGCGGCCCGCTGACCCTCCGCGAAGGCGCGGGCGGAACCGCCGTAGTGGGTGCCGATCTCGACCACTCCGCGGGCTTTGGTCACCTGCGCGAGCCCGGCGAGGAAGCTGTAGTAGCCCATCGGGCCGGACAGGAAGCGGTCGTGGGTGGCGGGACCGTACGCACAGGCCGACAGGTCCACCTCGCGGCCCACCGTGACCGCGAGGGCCACCGCCGTCCTGATGTCCATCTCGGTATCGATGCTCACAGCTTGATGATGTGCATGCGGTGGAGGCGCCGGAACTCGAAGCCGGTGCGGCCGTCGAAGTACTCGTCGACGGCCTTGCGGCAGCCGGCCCAGTAGTCGTAGTCGTCGATGACCAGCCGGCCACCGGGCACCAGCCGAGGGACGATGCGTTCGAGGCAGACCATCGTGGACTCGTACCAGTCGCCGTCGAGGTGCGCCAGGGCGACCGGGTAGTCGACGTCCAGCGTGTCCCGGAAGTACCCCTTGACCAGCTCGACGTTGGTGGGGCCGACCGGCACCCCGAAGCGCTCGAAGGACGCGGTGACCTCACCCAGCAGGTCCTCGCGGTAGCCGTAGTAGGTCTCGCCGCCGAGCCCCGCGGACCCACCCGAGCGGATCTTCTCGTAGCGCCGCTTGACGTCCTCGCCGTCCTCGTCGGTCGGCGGCGGGATCATCCCGAAGGCGTCGTAGACATACATCGGCCGGCCCAGCGCCTTGACCGCCGCCAGCACGATCGCCGAGCCGCCGAGCGCGGTGCCAGCCTCGATGATCGCCCCGGGACGGCCCTCCTGCTCCAGCTCCGACACGGCGTCCACCAGGTCGTGCAGGTAGTCCGGCGTGAGGTAGGTCAGCTTCTGCTCGCAGACCTCGGCGATCAGCTCGTCGACCTTCGCCGGGTCGGTCGCGGGCAGTCGCTCGGCGCGTTCGTGCACCTGGGCGCCGTAGCGCAGCCACTCCTCGCGGAACAGCACGTACTCGGAGTTCCACGGCTTGAGCGGGCCGGCCCAATGGATGACGTTCGGCTCCGAGACAACCTCCTGAGTGGGGAACGAGTTCCACGCGGGAGGGAGGACGGCCCGGCCGGCCCCGGCGTAGCAGTTCAGCACCTCCTGGTCGTTCATGCCGTACTGCTCGACGAACGGGATGTAGTGGCGGCAGAAATCGTCAGCGCGCATCGCTTGCAGGTCGAGCACCAGGATGCCGGCGTTGAAGGCGTGGAAGTCGTACGGGTGACGGGCGTGCATCCGGTGCAGCAGGTCGTGGGCCGCCGACGCGTCGTCACGGAGCCGCCGCGCCTCGAGGTAGATGTTCGCGTAGCCGCTCTTGACCCGGGTCGACACCGCCGAGCGGGCCGCGATCGGGTGCCCGTCGAGGTCCCAGTCGAACAGCTCGGCGACGTCGCCCAGCGGCAGGGCGTCGATGTCGTGGTAGACCAACCGGTCGAGCTCGGGCAGCAGCACGGGGAGCAGCAGTCGGTCCATGGTCGACACCGTGATGTGTCGCAGCATGCCGATGATGTCGCCGTAGTCCACGCTGTCGCAGGGCAGCCAGGTGAACGTCACCTGCGGGAACAGCCGGCCGAGCAGGGCGAAGTCGGCCTGGTCGTGGTCGCGGCAGAGCACCCACAGGTGCAGGGGTCGCGAGCAGTTTGCCGCCATCGCCTCGACGACGATGCTCATCTCGTCCTTCAGGTTGCCGTCGAGGGCGAGCGCGACATGCACGGTGTCGCCGTCGCGGTCCGGGGCCGTCGCCTCGACCAGCGTCTCCCCGGCCCGGACGGTGCGGCAGGCCGCGGCGACGTCGAACGAGGGTGGGGCGATCTCGGGTACGGTCCGCCGGCGCTGCTCCGCCTCGGCGACGGCGTCGGCGCAGACCTCGCGCCAGACGGCGTACACCTCCTCGTCGGACTTGCCGTCGAGGATCGCGGTCACGGTCGGCTCGAGCTTGTCGAGGATGCCCTGCCGCATCTCGGCGAGCCGGTCCGGGGTGAGGTCGAACAGCCCGTTGAACCGGACGTCGGCGCGGTTCTTGGGGGTGAAGTCCACCGGCACGCCGACCGAGGTGGCCGGGAGGTAACAGTGCAGCCGGGTCGTCACCAGCCGGGAGTAGTCGCGCCGGTACTCCTCCAGCATCTGTACGGCGGCGCGCAGGTTCGGCACCAGACCGCCATGGCGCACCTCGTCGCCGGCCTGGGTGATGAAGCGCTCGCCCTCCGGTGCGTCGACGTCGACGTACGCGACCGGCCGATTCGTGGTCGGGGTGTCCGCCAGGTCGGGGAAGACGGTGTCGACGGTGGTCGTGATGCAGCCGGAGAAGAAGGCCGGGACCCCGGCGCTCAGCAGCAGGTCGACGGTGTTCCAGTCGCGGCAGCCGATCGGCCCGTGGGTACGGAGGTACTCTCTCGCCTGCGGCGTCAGCATCGCCGGGCGGTTGCAGTGGAACGAGACGAAGATCGGCCGCAGGTGCGGGTGGAACGGGAAGTCGTGCCGGCCGAAGATGCTCTGCATGTACCAGCCGAACGCGATCGCCCAGGTGCGGTCGGGGATCGAGTCGTAGCTGGACGCGTCGCGGTTGAACGGCACCAGCGTGACGTCTCCCTCGCCGCTGTCGAGCCGCCGTTCGGGGCGTACCCGGCCCTGCAGGTCGGTGACCGTGTCGACCAGGTCGGCCGGGCCGTGGAAGCGGACGCCCTGGTGGCGCACCAGGTGGCCAAGCATCGCGATGGTCTGGGTGTAGTCGCCGAGGTTGGTCGAGGTCTGCACGCGCTCGGGCTGCTTGTAGTCGATGACGCCGATCGCGACGTGTCCGGCCGGCACCTCGGGCGCGGGCTCGGGCCGCAGCGCCTGGTCGAACCAAGGCGCGAGCCAGGCCCGGTCCTTGGTGGTGCTCGCCCAGCTCGCGGGGTCATCGGCGGCGAGCCGCGCGGCGACCGTGAAGAGCTCCTCGGCCAGCGCCTCTTCCCCGGCGGCGAAGGTCAGCTCGACCAGCTCGAGCCACGAGACCGCGTGCAGCTCGGCCGGCTGCTCGACCAGGATCCGACGCGCCTCGCCGAGCGCGGCCTCGCGGTCGACCGCGAACGCCGCCCGGAAGTACTCGACCGCGGCCAGCCGCTGCCACATCGCCGTCGGTACGTGCGCGAACGACGCCCAGGCCAGCTCGGGCAGGTGGGTCCGCTGCGCCACCAGCGCCGAGCCGAGGTGGCCGGCGACGGCGGTCGTCGGGTTGGCCTGCAGCGACTGCGAGATCGACCGGGCGGTGAGGTGGTCCCTGGCCTTGAACGTGCCGCGGACCGTCGTGGCCAGGGCGTCCTCGAGCGGCACGCCGTCGACCAGCAGCTGGGTGAACGACGCCCGGGCCCGGACCTCGTCGGCGGCCTTGCGGTTCTGCGCGTCGGCGTCCTTGTCCGGCGCCTTGATCGAGGCGTTGCCCAGCTCTCCCGGTCGCTTGCCCAAGACGGCGGCGAGCAGGCCGCGGTAGGCGTACCCGAAGTCCTTGGCGTTCTGCCAGTCCTCCGGCCGACGCTTCACGGCCGGCTTCGCCGTGGTCGAGTCGTCCGGTGTCGGCTCGGCGCGATTCGGCCCGTCCTCGCCGGGTGTCGATCCCGGCAGCAGTCGGCCGGCACGGCGGACCACCTTGCGTACGTTCAACGGACGGGACACCCATGCTCCCAGGATGTGTCGTGTGCGGACGAGAAAGGGACGCGGCCGAAGCCTATCCCTCCAGCACCTCGCGGTACGTCGCGTCGACGGTCTTGACGATCGACGACCAGTCGCGCTCCGCGATGACCCACTCGCGGGCCGCCGTGCCGAGCGAGGACCGCAGGTCGGGGGAGTCGATCAGCCGCTCGAGTACGGCGGCGAGGTCGGTCGCGTCGCCCTTGTCGAACACCAGCCCGGTGGTGCCGTCCTGGACGATCTCGATGAGCGCCGCCACGCTCGACACCACCACGGCCTTGCCCATCGCCATCGACTCGAACGGCTTGATCGGGGAGATCAGCTCGCAGACCGGCAGCGGCAGGCGGGGGAACGGCGCGACGTCGAACAGCGAGATGTAGCGCCCGACCTCCTCGTGCGGCACCCGGCCGGTGAACGTCACGACGTCGTCGAGCCGCAGCCGGGACGCGGTCGCGAGGACGGTGCGCTGGTAGTGGCCGTCGCCGACCACGACCAGGTGGAAGTCGCTGCGCCGCTCCTTGAGGGCGGCCACCGCCTCCAGCAGCAGGTCGAGGCCCTCGTAGTCGACCAGGCCGCCGGCGTACCCGATCACAGTCTTGCCCGCGACTCCCAGCTCGGCCTCCAGCTCGGGGTCACGCGGCCGGGGCATGAAGCGGTCGACGTGCACGCCGTTCGGCAGCACGACCATCCGGTCGTCCGGGACGCCGCGGTCGGCCATCTCCCGGCGCAGCGCCTCGGTGATCACGAACACCTTGTCGGCGCGCAGGCACGACTCGTACTCGAGCATCGTGGTGAAGCGGTAGCGGTCGGTCTCGGCGAACGACGGGTCGCGCGAGATCTTCATCAGGTCCTCGAGGCCGCGCATCTCGTAGAGGAACGGCATCCCGAGCCGGCGGGCGGCGGCGCTGCCGGCGAGCCCGTTGACGTGGAAGCTCGACGCGTGGATGAGGGCCGCCCGATGGGTCCGGGCGTGCCGCTCGACCTGCTGGCTGAAGCGCTGGATGTACGACGCGAGCGGGTACTGCGGGTAGGCCCGCTCGCCGCGCTCGAGGATGCGGTGGTACGTGATGCCGTCGACGGTGTCACTGGGCGGCACCTCGCGCGGGTCGGCGCCGTTCCAGCGGTCGTACGGGAAGCCGAGCCGGGTGACCGCGTCGACGTCCCAGCCACACGCGGCGAGCCCGGTGAGCACGCCGTGGGACCGGGTCGCGTAGCCGCCGGACTGGATCGGGAGCGACTGCGCCAGCACCGAGAGGACGGCGTCGGTGCGCGGCTCGTACGCGGGCTTGCGCGCCGGCACGTCGGGCCAGCCGCTCGCGACGACGGCCAGCTGGTCGGTGGCGTTGGCGTACGCGGCCTGGGCCTTCTCGTCGTCCGGCCGGATCGCGAGCACGTGCTGGGCCAGCGCCGCGGCGGCGGTCGTGCGACCGGCCATCAGCACCGTCGGTGTCGCCTTGTGCAGGGTCTTGGCCATCTTCCGCTCGGCGCGCGGACCGGCGGACGCGAGCACCGGGCCCGGGTTGCCCTCGGTCGGCTCGTACTCGTCGAGATAGCGGGCCAGCTCGTCCCACGCCCGCGCGCGGACCAGGGCTCCGACCACCACCGGGACCGGACTGGGTAGCTCGGCCTGGGCCCGCTTGAGCTCGGTCTCGTAGGCGGCCCGGTCGGTGGCGTACGACGAGGCGAGGCGCAGCTCGGCGGCGATGTCGGCCAGCGCCGGGCCCTTGCTGTCGATGCCCCAGTCGGCGAGCGTGCGCTCGTAGCGGTCGACCAGGTCGGTGTCACCGCCCTGGAGCAGCTCGGCGAAGACCATGTCGTACTGCTTGCGGTTGCGTGGCCGCGCGGTCAGCAGGCGCTCCAGTGCCGCCCGGGCCTCGTCCTCGGCGCCGACGCTGCGCGCCATCCGGTGGTGGACGACGAGCGCCTCGAAGGCGACCGGCTCGGCGTGGGCGGCGCGCCGGGCGGCTTCCACCGCGGCGACCGAGTCGTGCTGCTTGCGGCGGATCTCCGCGACGACCACCCAGGCCTTGCTCTCGACCGGCGAGCCGTCGAGCAGCGGTTGCACCGTGCTCTCGGCCGCGTCAAGGTCACCGACGCCGCGTAGCCGCCTGGCCTCGAAGACCCGGGCCCGGCCGACCGTGTGCCGCCACACCTGCGGCCCGCGCTCCGGCGGTACCCGCACGGCCAGCCGGCCGGCGCGTACGCGGAGCGCGTTCTTGGCACGGTTCTTCAACGACATAGGGGTGGTTCCTTAGTTGTCGAGCGGTGTTGCTCAGACCTCGACGTGGGTGCGGGGGTCGCCGTAGAAGGCGAGCCGCCCGGTCGCGGTCATGAACGTCGAGTCGGTCACGGTCCAGGTGTGGGCGTGCCGGTCGGTGCCCCGGATGCTCACGAAGTTGAACCGGTCGGAGGAGTAGATCCGTACTCCCTCGGCGATGGCACGGTCCAGGATGTCACTGTCGACGGCCCGCGGCAGGTCGCCGAAGCGTAGCCGTCGTACGACGTCGCCGTCGAACAGCATCGAGCCGCCCTGGATACGGCGCTCGTAGGTGTGCTCGGAGGCGAAGTACCGGAGCACCACGGCGTCGGTCGACCGCAGCCACACGTAGTGCGCCCACTTGCCGACGATGCCGGCCTCGGTGTAGTCGAACGCCCGGACCAGGTCGGTCAGGTAGTGCCGGCCGTAGAAGTTGTCGTCGTCCATCTTGGCCACATAGGCGCCGCTCGACGCGTCGACGCCGGCGTTCATGCAGGCTCCGAGGGTCAGGGTGGAGTCGGCCTCGACGACGGTGAGGCTCTGCACGCCGGTGTCCTTGGCCCGGGCCTGCAGGTCGGCCTGGTCGAGGGCCAGGCCGTGCAGCACCAGCACCAGCTCGGTGTCGGTGTGCGCCTGGCGCCCGATGTTGGCGAGGATGTTGTCGATCTCGTGGTCGCGGTTGGTGGGTACGACCGCCGAGACGCTGCGCCGAACCGGCACCGGCTCGCGGCCGAGGCCGGCCAGGATCCGGTCCACCCGGTGACCGTACGTGTGCCCGTCGAGGACGGCGCGCTGCAGCCGGAGCGCCTCGCGGTCGCGGAGCTCGGGCTGCCGGATCCGGGCCACGATCTCGCTGCGGAGGGCGCGTTGGTCGGCGGCGCCGCCGACGTGCTCGGCGATCTCCGCCGGGAGGGCGGCGATCTGGTCCGGCAGCGACACGACCGAGGTCTGCGCCGCACCGGCCTCGAGGACCGACCAGGACGCGGACGGGTCGCGGCGGCCGGCGTCGACCAGCGCGTGGTAGCGGCCGATCGCGCCGGCGACCGTCGGGTAGCCGTAGGTGCCGACCAACCGGGTCTGCAAGGTGCCGGGGATCGCGGCCGTGTTGACCGGCTCGCCCTCGACCTGCCAGACGGCGACGTCGGCCGCGGGCATCGGCTTGACGGCCGCGGCGACGACGGTGGCGAGCTGCCCCGCGAAGGCCGCATGCGGGCCGCCGGCGTCGAGCACGAGGCAGGCGCCGCGGGTGCGTCGCTCGCCCGGGCCGCCGGCCACCGGGCTGTGCACCCGCGGGGCGGCCGCGGGGGCGAGCTCGGCGACGGCCTTGTCGCCGGCCAGGTCCTGCCAGGCCGGGAGCAGGGTCGGGTCGGCGACGTACACGTGGCTCGCGACCGTGGCCAGCGCGCCCACCGACCGCTCCGCCGACCGGGGCGCTGGTCCGGCCGTCACCCAGACCACGACCGGCAGGTCGCTGCCGGTGCACCAGTCGACGAGCGCGACGAGCTGGTCGGCCTCCCAGCCGGGCACCTTCGGGCCGGCGACCTCGACCAGCAGCAGGTCGACGGAAGACTCGGTGAGGGTCGCGTGCCAGTCGGCCGGGTCGAGCGCGAGCTGGGTCCACTCCCAGGCCAGCCCGGTGGCCAGCCGCTCACCGGTGGCCACCGCAGCGGTGACCTCGGGCCGGGCCGGCCGGGGCGCGACCGCCGCCGCGGCGATCTCGTCGACCAGGGCCGACGCGGTGCGTTGCTGCGCCATCGCCTGACGGGTCTGCTGGTCGTCCGCGGCCGGACTGCTGCCCGGACGCAGCCGACCGGCCAGCCGGCGCAGCCGCTCTTTCGGCGCGCTCATCAGTCCGAGCCCTTCGCGTCGACGCCGGCGGCTCGCAGCATCTTCTCCAGCCGCGGCGCCAACGTGTCGATGTAGGTCGCGGTGATGTGCGAGCCCTGCCGGTAGACCAGGACGTTGCCGATCACCGGTGCGCACTCGGCGGTCGGGCAGATGGCGTCGGTGAGGTCGACCCAGGAGACCCGGGCCTCCGGCGTCCGCTTGGCCGGCTTGTCGGTCGGCCCGATGATCGTGGCGTCCAGCTGGTCGGCGGCCTTTCGGTTGGTCGGCGCGCCGCTGTGGTCGATGCCCCACTGCTTCTCGTACGTGCACGCCGTCAGCTTGTCGGGGTTCTCGGACACGCACTTGTAGATGTCGCTGCCGGTCTGCGGTGTGTCGGCCAGCGCGATCACGCCGACGTCCGCGTCGACCAGCCGGCTCCAGGTCTCGTCGAGGCCGGCGACCATGGCGTCCTCGCTGCCCTTCAGGTCGCCCGACGACGGGTCGTCGATGGCGGTGTCCTTCGACTGCGAGGTGAGCACGAAGTCGGGCTTCTCGTCGCCGGTGAGCCGGTCCAGGACCTTCTGCGACCACTCCCGGCAGGACGCGTAGACCTCGCCGTTGCTCGCCGTGGCGGCGTCGACGAACGGGCAGGCGGACTTCGTGTACGTCACGACCCGCCAGTCGTTCTTCTTCGCCAGGATCTCCAGCGCGGGCACCCACTGGGCGACCTTCGAGTCACCGGCGACCGCGATCGTGGTGTCGGCGTCCTTCGGGCCGTACTCACACGAGACGATCTCGCTCGACTCCTGGTCGACCTGGCAGCCCTTGTCGTACAGCTCAGGGACGTCCTTGGGGGCGTCGATTGCGGCGGGTGTGAATCCGCCCTCGACCGAGTCGACCGGGGCGCCGGCCTTGTCGTTCTTCGCGGTCGCGCTCAGCACGGCTGCGCCGGTGACGGACCCGGTGGCCGGCTCGCTGGTCTGGGTGTTGGCGACGCCGAGCAGGAGGACGAGGCCCGCGACGACGCCGACCAGGGTGAAGTTGCCGCCGAGACTGAGGGCGAACTTCGGGTAGCGGGAGACGGTGTAGGAGTAGCGGAACGGGTTTTCGACCAGCCGGTGCGTCAACCAGGCCGGCACCACCGCGATGGCCGCGATCAGCAGACCCTCGCGGATCCGCAGCCCGTCGAGGTACTCGGTGGCCACGATGATCAGCGGCCAGTGCCAGAGATAGAGGGAGTACGACAGCCCGCCGACCCAGCGGAACACGCCGGTGCCGAGCAGCATCACCGGGCCGTTGCGGCCGGCGGCGACGCCGGTGGCGATGACCGCGGCGGTGCCGACGGTCGGTAGCGCCGCGGCGTACCCGGGCCATGCCATCGAGGTCGAGAACGCGAGGCCGGCGACGGTGATCGCGGCCAGGCCGGCCCAGCCGACGACGACCGCGACCTGGCGCGGGATCCGGGTCAGTGAGGCGGCACCGATCGCGACGGCGGCACCGATCGCGAGCTCCCACATCCGGGTCGTGGTGACGAAGAACGCCCGCTCGGGCGAGACGGCGGTGAGGTAGAGCGACCAGAGGAACGACGGGATCGCGATCACGGCGAGGCCGACCCAGAGGGTGCTGGTGAGGCGCCAGCCGTTGCGCCGTGCCAGCACCCCGACGGTCAGCATCAGCAGCGGCCAGACCAAGTAGTACTGCTCCTCCACCGCGAGCGACCAGAAGTGCTGCAGCGGCGACGGCTCGACGTCCTCGGCCAGGTAGTCGACGGACCGGTCGGCGAGCCGCCAGTTCACGAAGTACAGCGCGGACGCGATCATGTCCCCGCCGATGACCTCCCAGCGGATCTTCGGCACGAAGGCCCAGATCAGCGCGGCCGTGGTGGTGAGCACGACCGCGGTCGCGGGAAGCAGGCGCTTGGCGCGGCGGGCGTAGAACTTGGAGATCGAGATCGTGCCGTCGCGGTGCAGCTCCTTGACCAGCTGCCCGGTGATCAAGAAGCCGGAGATCACGAAGAACACGTCGACGCCGACGAAGCCGCCCGGCACGAACGGCAGTCCCGCGTGGTAGAGCAGGACGAGGCCGACGGCGACGGCACGCAGACCCTCGACGTCGCCGCGGAAGGCCTTCTCGGGGCGGGCCCGCTTGTGTGCCCGCTCGCTCGGCGGAGCAGTGCGCTCCGCTTGCTTGAGGTCGGCCACGAATCTCCTCGAACGAATTGGTGACGTGGGGGGCCGAGAGGGGAGTTTACGTGGGATGCGCATCGCCACCTAACCAGCCAGCCACGACAGCGGCGTCATCTCGCCCCGTGGTACGCGGGTCCCCACCTTTCGCGCCGAGGTTGCGCGTATGTACGCCGGCCGGGTGTGGCGGTGGTGACTTTTCGCGCCGAGGTTGCGCGTATGTCGGCCGGCCTGGTGCATTCGCGCAACTTCGGTGCGAAGGGGGCCGACATACGCGCAACCTCGGCGGGAGTGTTTGCGATATTCGTGCCTCGGCGCGAAGGGGGTGGCGTGGGCTGTGCCGGGGGTCACTGACCGAGGTAGGTGGCGATAATGGCGGCGATCCGCTCGCCGGCCTTGCCATCCCACAGGGGCGGGACCGGCCAGGTCTCGGCCCGGCCGGCGGCCAGGCACTCCTCGATCGCCTGCGGCAGCCGTTCGCGGGTCACCAACTGGTTGGTGCCGTGCGTGATAGTGATCGGACGCTCCGTGTTGGCGCGCAGCGTGAAGCACGGCACGCCGAGGATCGTGGTCTCTTCCTGCACGCCTCCGGAGTCGGTGACGACCGCGTCGGCCCCACGGACCAGGCCGAGGAACTCGACGTACCCGAGCGGGTCGATGACGCGCATCTGCGGGTGGTCGAACAACCCGGCCGCCTCGAGCCGGCCGCGCCCGCGCGGGTGCAGCGGCAGCAGCACCTGCACCTGGTCGGCGACGGCGTGCATCGCCTTGACCAGCGCGGCGGCGTCGGCGGGGTCGTCGACGTTGCTCGGCCGGTGCAGCGTCGCCACGACGAAACGGTCGGTCAGCGCGTGCTCGGCGCGGGCCGCGGCGACGTCGAACCGGTCGAGGTTCGCCAGCAGCGTGTCGATCATCGGGTTGCCGACGAGGTGGATGCGGCCCGGGGCGACGCCCTCGTTGCCGAGGTGCGCGATGGCGTCGGGGCTGGTCGCGAACAGCAGGTCCGACAGCCGGTCGGTCACCAGCCGGTTGATCTCCTCCGGCATCGTCATGTCGAAGCTGCGCAGCCCGGCCTCGACATGCGCCAGCGGCACCTGCTGCTTGGACGCGACGAGGGCCGCGGCGACCGTGGAGTTGACGTCGCCGTACACGACCACCATGCCCGGCTTGCGGGACCCGACCAGCTCCTCGAGGCCGACCATGATCGCCGCCGTCTGCTTCGCGTGCGTGGCTGAGCCGACGCCGAGGTCGACGTCGGGCTCGGGCAGCCCGAGCTGACGGAAGAAGACCTCGGACATCTGCTCGTCGTAGTGCTGGCCGGTGTGCACCAGCTCCTGCGGCACACCCAGCCCGGACAGCGCGCGGATCACCGGCGCGGCCTTCGGGAAGTTCGGGCGGGCGCCGGTGACGTGCAGGACGAGCTCGGGCATCGAGGGCCTTCCAAGCAGAGACGATCGGGGTACGGCCGGAACGGGTACGGGTCGCGTGCCGTCAGCCAAGTAGCATGCCAGATCCAGCGCTCACCGCCACATCGACGCTCAGCGACCCCCAGGAGACTCGTGTCCTCGGATTCCCGGGCCCGCGCGGTCCTCCGTGCTGCACGCAATGCGCCCGCTGCGGCGTCGGTGGCGTGGCGGCACGTCGGCCGTGACCGTGATCACGCCACGCTGATCGCCTTGCGCGCCCTGCCCGCCGCCGCCCGCGGCCGACTCGCCGACCGGTCGGCCGACCGTACGTCAGCAGGCGCTGCGCTCGCGCTGGCCGCGGGCGGGCGGCGCGACGAGGCCGTAAGCGCGGTCCGCGCCGCCGCGGTCGACGCCTCGCCCCGGACGCTGCGCCGGCTGGTCTCCACGGCCGTGGCGCTGGACGCCACCGACCTGGCCGACGAGCTGCTCCGGCGGCTGCCGGCCGACGACTCGGGCCGCGCCCGGCTGAGCGCGCTGGTGGCGGCCCGCATCGGCGACCTGACTCGGGCCGAGCGGGAGGCAGCCGACGCCGGCTGGCGAGCAGGCCGCCTGCGCCGCCGGATCGCCGGTGAGCTGCAGGTGCTCGCGCCATCCGACCCGTCCGCGCCGCCCGCCGACGGGTACGAGCCGGTAGCCGGCCGGGTCCTGCACCTGGTCACCAACGCCCTCCCGGAGGCGACCGCCGGCTACGCCACCCGTACCCACGGCATCGTGCTGGCCCAGCGCCGCCTCGGGCTCGACGCCCAGGTGGTCACCCGGCTCGGCTTCCCGGTCACCAAGGGCTCGCTGGCCGCCGCCCGGCTCGTCGAGCTCGACGGCGTGCCGTACCACCGGCTGCTGCCGGTCGGCTGGATCCCCGCTCGGGAGGACCGGGCGCTGGCCCGCGACATCGAGGCCACGGCCGCGCTCGTCGAGCGGCTGCGCCCCGCCGTGCTGCACGCCCACAGCAAGCACACCAACGCCCAGGTGGCGCTCGCCGTGGGCCGCCGGTACGGGATCCCGGTCGTGTACGAGGTCCGCGGGTTCCTCGAGGAGACGTGGCGCAGCCGCGGTCACTCCGCCGGGACCGACGTGTACCGGCTGGCCCGCGAGGCCGAGACGTACTGCATGCGCCAGGCCGACGTCGTGGTGACGCTGGCCGACGTGATGCGCGACGAGATCGTGTCCCGCGGCATCGCGCGGACGAGCGTCGAGGTGGTGCCGAACGCCGTCGACCAGCGGTTCCTGGAGCCGGCGCCCGACCCGGCGCCGCTGCGTCACCGGCTGGGCATCCCCGACGGCCAGGTCACCGTCGGGCTCGTCACCACGCTCAACGAGTACGAGGGCGTCGACACGCTGGTGGACGCGGTGGCGCTGCTGCGGGACAAGGGCGCGCCCGTCCACCTGCTGGTCGTCGGTGCCGGCCCGGCCGCCGCCGCACTGCACGCCCAGGTCGCGGAGCGGGGTGTCACGGACGCGGCGACGTTCACCGGACGGGTGCCGTTCTCTGAGGTGGCGGCCTACCACGCGGCGATCGACCTGTTCTGCGTACCCCGCGCCGACCTGCCGGTCTGCCGGCTGGTGACGCCGCTCAAACCGCTCGAGGCGATGGCGACCGGCCGGCCCGTGGTCGCCTCCGACCTGCCGCCGCTGCGGGAGATCGTTGATCCTGGTCACACCGGGGCGCTCGCCGCGCCCGGTGACGCGGTCGCGCTGGCGGGCGCGATCGAGCCCCTCCTGTACGATTCCGACGATCGATTCCGGATGGGTGCCGCTGCGCGACACTGGGTTGCGGAGCACCGCACCTGGGCCACCGCCGCTGTGCGGTACCGCGAGATCTACGACCGGCTCGGCGACTCCTGACGGGATCCGAGCAGCCCGACGAAGGAGCAAGCAGTGAATGTCGACGCCGTCATCCTCGGACTCGGCTACGTGGGGCTTCCGCTGGCGCAGGAGTCGACACTGGCCGGGAAGTCCGTGGTTGGCCTCGATATCAACGCCGAGATGGTGGAGTCGCTGGGGGCCGGACGATCCCACGTCGACGACCTGTCGGACGACGACATCGCCGAGATGCTGGGCAAGGGTTTCACCGCGACCACCGACGAGTCCGTCCTCGACCGGGCCAACGTCGCGGTGGTCTGCGTGCCGACCCCGCTGGCCGACGACGGCGGCCCCGACCTGGGTCACATCCGGGCCGCGATGGAGACCGTCAGCCGGCACGTCCACCCCGGCATGCTGGTGATCTTGGAGTCCACGACGTACCCCGGCACGACCGACGAGGTCGTCCGGCCGATCCTGGAGACGTCCGGACTGGTCGCGGGCAAGGACTTCCACCTCGCCTTCTCCCCGGAGCGCATCGACCCGGGCAACGCGGAGTTCGGCACTCGCAACACGCCGAAGGTGGTCGGCGGGCAGACCCCGGAGTGCGCCGAGGCGGCGGCCGCGTTCTACGGCTCGTTCGTCGACACCATCGTCCGGGCCAGGGGTACGCGCGAGGCCGAGGCCGCCAAGCTGCTGGAGAACACCTACCGGCACATCAACATCGCCCTGGTCAACGAGATGGCTCGGTTCTGCCACGAGCTCGACATCGACCTGTGGGACGTCATCCGCTGCGCGTCGAGCAAGCCGTTCGGGTTCCAGCCGTTCTACCCGGGCCCCGGCGTCGGCGGGCACTGCATCCCGATCGACCCCAACTACCTCAGCCACAACGTGCGCGCCCGGCTCGGCTACCCGTTCCGCTTCGTCGAGCTGGCCCAGGAGATCAACGCCACGATGCCGGCGTACGTCGCGCACCGGGCCCAGAACCTGCTCAACGAGGACGGCAAGGCCGCCAACGGCTCCACGGTGCTGCTGCTCGGCGTCACCTACAAGCCGAACATCGCCGACCAGCGCGAGTCGCCCGCCGTACCCCTGGCCCGGCACCTCGCCGCCCTCGGCGCGACCGTGGCCTACCACGACCCGCGGGTGCAGTCGTGGGATATCGCCGGCGTGGATGCGACCCGGGTCGACGACCTCGAGGCCGGGGTGGCCGAGGCCGACCTGGTGATCTTGGTGCAGAACCACCGCGAGTACGACGCCGACGCCCTGGCCGGGCTGGCGAAGCGGTTCTTCGACACTCGCGGCGTCACCGCGACCGACGGGGCGTCGCACCGCCTGTGACGGCCTCCGACGGGCAGTATGGGACCCAGCACGGAGACCGTGGAGTCGACCCATTGGCGTGGATGACGTGAGTGACGACCTGGCCGCCCGACTGGCGGCGGGTGACGCGGCCGCCCTGGCCGAGGAGCACGGCCTGGCCCGGATCGGCAGCCGGCCGGCGCTGGGCGCGTACATCCGGTCGCTCTGGTCGCGTCGGTACTTCATCGGCGTGCTGGCGACGTCGCGGGCGTACGCGCGCAACCAGAACACCTACCTCGGACAGCTGTGGGCGCTGCTCAACCCGCTGCTGTGGGCCGGCGTCTACCTGTTCGTGTTCGGCGTGCTGCTCGACACCAGCCGCGGCGTCGACAACTTCATCGGGTTCCTGGTCATCGGCGTGTTCATGTTCCGCTTCACCTCGTCGAGCGTGACGGCGGGCGCGAAGGCCATCACCAGCAACCTGGCGCTGGTGCGCTCGCTGCACTTCCCGCGGGCCCTGCTCCCGATGTCGATCGTGCTGGCCGAGCTGGCCACGCTGGTCCCCGCGGTGCTCGTGCTCTGTGTCATCGTGCTGATCACCGGGGAGCCGCTGACCTGGAGCTGGCTGCTGTTCCCGGTGGCGGTGATCGTGCAATGGGTCTTCAACACCGGCTTCTCGTTCATCTTGGCCCGGCTGGTCGCGCAGGCCCGCGACCTGCTGAACGTCCTGCCGTTCGTGCTGCGCGGCCTGATGTACACCTCCGGCGTGTTCTTCTCGATCGACCACTACGTCGGCACCGGCGTGCTCGGCAGTGTGCTCGCGTACCAGCCGGTGGCGGTCTATCTCACGCTGGCCCGGTCGTGCCTGCTCCAGGACTTCCCGCCCGACCCCCTCGTGTGGGGGTTCGGCGTCGGCTGGGCGCTGCTGTTCGCGGTCGGCGGGTTCCTCTTCTTCTGGCGAGCAGAGGAGAAGTACGGCCGTGACTGACCAGAAGCCGCTCGGCGAGGAGATCGACTTCGAGCCCGACGTCGACCCCACCGATCCTGCCCCGAAGCCGGGCGCCGACCTCGGCGGCCTGTCGCTGATCGTCGACGACGTGCACGTCACCTACCGGGTGTACGGCGGACGGCGGGCCGCCGCCTCCGGCGACGAGCTCAGCGTCGTACGCCGGCTGCTGAACCGCACCAACCGCCACATCGGAGCGGTCACCGAGGTCAAGGCGATCCGCGGGGTGTCCTTCGTCGCCCGGCACGGCGAGGCGATCGGCATCGTCGGCCGCAACGGGTCGGGCAAGAGCACGCTGCTGCGCGCGGTCGCCGGCCTGCTGCCACTGTCCGGCGGGACGGTCTACATCTCCGGCGAGGCGTCGCTGCTCGGCGTCAACGCCGCGCTGATGAAGGACCTGACCGGCGAGCGCAACATCATGATCGGCGGGCTCGCGCTGGGCCTCACCGCCACCGAGGTGCGCGAGCGGTACGACGAGATCGTGGAGTTCTCCGGTATCGGCGACGCGGTCAACCTGCCGATGAAGGCGTACTCGTCCGGGATGGGTGCACGCCTGCGGTTCGCCATCTCGTCGGCGGCCCGGCCCGACGTAC
This sequence comes from Propionibacteriales bacterium, assembly GCA_009379735.1. Lineage (GTDB taxonomy): Bacteria > Actinomycetota > Actinomycetes > Propionibacteriales > Nocardioidaceae > WHTB01. The sequence goes on along the minus strand of WHTB01000043.1, from coordinate 886 downwards.
TCATGGTGGATGAGGCCCTCGCCACTGGGGACGCGGAGTTCCGGGCCCGCAGCAAGCAGCGGATCGACGAGATCCGCGAGCAGGCGGGCACGATCTTCCTGGTCAGCCATTCGCTGGCCGCCGTGCGCAGCATGTGCTCGCGGGTGCTGTGGATCGACAAGGGCAAGCTGCGGATGGACGGCCCGGTGGACGAGGTGTGTGACGCGTACCAGGAGTTCACCCGACCCCGCCGCCCTGCTCGGTGAGCTAGGGTGCGTCTCCTTGCTCCCGACCGTCGCGAGCGGCGCTCGGTGGGATGCATCGCAAGGCGGAGGAGGAGGCGCGATGCGCAGCATCGTGCGACGACGACAACGCCGCGAGGCGACCTCCGAGGGTCGCGCAGCAGGTCAGCGGAGTAAGGAGACGCACCCTAGATGCGTTCCGTCCACGTCGTCGTGGCCACGGCGGAGTGGGACCACGACCGGCTGCGGTACCGGCGGCACCGGCTGGCGGAGTTCCTCCGTGACCAGCCGGACACCGAGCAGGTGATCTGGCTGTGCCCGGGTGCGGGTGGCGAGCAGACTCTCGCCGGCGGCATCGTCCAGTGGGCGGTCAAGGACCTACTGCCGCCGAAGGCGTTCCGCTTCGCGCGGTACGTCGACGTCTTCCACCGGCGCAAGCTGGCGCCCCTGGTCCGCCGGCTGCGTGCGGTGCAGGGGTCGTTGCAGGGGTCGGTGCGGCTCGTCGTGTGGTTCACGTTCCCCGGGTTCCCTGTGCTGCTCGACCTGCCGGTGTGGGACCGCGTCGTGTACGACTGCAGCGACCTGTGGTCCGCGCCATTGAGCGGGGAGCAGTCGGTGGTCACCCGGGCCCGGCGGCGCGTCATCGCGCGGGCCGAGGCGCGGGT
>WHTB01000394.1 GCA_009379735.1 Propionibacteriales bacterium | reverse complement strand
GGTCGAGGTCGACGCGGGTGAGGCGTTCCTCGACGGCTGTCGCGACGGCGTGGTCTGGGGCACGTCGTGGCACGGTGCTCTGGAGCACGACGCGTTCCGCCGGGCGTTCCTCGCCGAGGTCGCCGGCCAGGCTGGGCGTACGGCGTTCCGGCCGCGGCTGGACGTGTCCTTCGCGGCGGCTCGCGAGCAGCGGCTGGAGCGGCTCGCTGACCTGGTCGAGCAGCACCTGGACACGGCGGCGGTGTGGCGGCTGGTCGAGCACGGCGCACCGGCCGGACTGCCGTTCGTTGCTCCCGGCGCACCCGACCGGTGAGTCGGCGGGTGGACGGCAGCCAGCGCGGCAGCATGGCGGCGAGCAGCAGCAGCCAGCCGGCCAGGGCGGCGACGAGAACCGTGACCGACAGCCAGATCGCCCCGACCGCGAAGCCGACGAACAGCACGATCGCGAACAGCTCCGACAGCAGGCCGGCGACGGAGGTGACTGTGGCCCGGGCGTCACCCTCGATCAGGTCCTGCAGCCGGGTCTCGGCGATGACGATGGTCAGCTGCAGCAGGCCGTAGCCGACCGCGATCGGCACGAACCCCGCCGGATGCGAGGACAGCGCCCCGGCGCCGAGCAGCACCGCGGCCAGCACCAGCGACGGCACGATGACGCCGGAGCGGGCCCGCTCGGCCAAGGCCGCGCCGATCGCCTGGGCGGCGACGGTCAGAGCGATCAGCAGCGGCACGACGTCGGTCGGGCTGCCCAGGTCGGTGGCGAGCAGCGGGAAGTACTCGTCGAAGGCCAAGAACCCGGGCAGCAGGGCGGCGACCAGCACGGCGCCACGGACCGGAACCGAGTGCCGGGCCTCCCGCAGCCCGCTGCGCAGCATGCCGACGTATCCCTGGGTGCGGGTCGACCTGGCCCGGGTCGGCGCCGGCAGGCTGAGCGCCACCGCCGCCTGCGCCACGCAGGTGGCGACGCTGGCCCAGCCGACCAGCGCGAAGCCGCCGAGTGGGAGCAGCACCGCGGCCAGCAGGGTGGCCGCGAGGTTGAGGACGAAGCTGCCGGCACGACCGCGGGCAATGATCCGCTGGTAGGTGCGGACGGCGTCGTGGGCGACCAGTTCGTCGTAGACGTACGCCTCGTAGGTGCCCGAGCTGAGGCTGCTGGCGACACCCCAGAGGACGAAGCCCAACGCGAAAGCGGGGTACGACGGGAACAGCGTCCACGCGGCGAACCCGGCACCGCTGAGCAGCGCGCTGGCGACGAGCAGGGCGCGCCGCGAGACGACATCGGCCAGGGCGCCGGACGGCACCTCCAAGAGCACCGCGGTCGCCGACCAGATCACGAACAGCGAGGAGATCTGGCTGGTCGACAGACCGTGCTGCGCGAACAGCACGGCATAGACCGGGTAGTAGAAGATGAAGTCGGCGAGCGCCACGTAGGCGATCGCGCGGCCTGCGAACCGCCGCGGCAACGAGTCAGCGGCGGGGGGTCAAGAGTGCCGGGTCGAGAAGTCCATGTGCTGACTGTGCCAACGCGGTCCGACAGTTCGCAAGCGTTTTGCCGCAGTCACTCGGGGCGGAGATCGGGCCAGCTCCCCGGCTCGCCGGGGGAGTCGGGCTCCCCGGCCATCGCGTACGCGCCGGCGTGGAGCCGGGCGAGCAGCCCGCGGGTCCACTCGGCACCTCCGGCCGCGGTGTGAGACCAGAACCGGTAGAGCTCCTGGACGTGCGGCGGCTCGGCCCACCCGGCGACCAGCCGGTCGGCCGTCGCGCGCTCCTCCTCGAGCGCGAGTAGCCGGCGCTCCAGCAAGGTGAGCGCGCGGCGACGGCTCAGCGCCGGGAGCATCGCCAGCCCGGCGCTGAGCATGTCGGGCCGATGGTCGGGACGTTGCAAAGCATCCTCGAGCAGCCGGACGAACTCGTCCTCGCCTAGCGCCGACAGCTCGTACTCGGTCTTCGCCGGACCCTCGCCGGCCCGGCTGGCCCACAGCATCTCGGTCTTGGTGAGCTGTTTGAGGGCGTGGTAGATCGAGCCCCACTTGACGTTCGCCCACTCGTCCGCGCCCCACGACAGCAGGTCGGTGCCGATCAGGTAGCCGTGGGCGCGGCCGTACCCGCGCACCACTCCGAGCACCAGCAGTCTCGTCGCCGACATGCATGCCACCTTAGAAGGGTGGGTCGGTAGGGTCGGTGGCCGTGACCGAACTCGTCCGCGCCGCCGTGGTTGACGCCGTCCGCTACTTCGACTCGTGGTTGGCGTTTCGGCAGCGCTACCACCGGATCCCGGGCATCCAGGCCGCCGTGCTGCACGACGACGAGGTGCTGCTGTCCGGTGCGTACGGACTGGCCGACGTGGAGGCAGGGGTCGCCCTCACGAGCCGGCATCTGTTCCGGATCGCGTCGCACTCCAAGACGTTCACGGCGACGGCGATCATGCAGCTGGTCGAGCAGGGCGAGCTCCGGCTCGACGACACGGTCGGACCGCTGCTGCCGTTCCTGGAGGAGTCGCCGCTGGCCGTCGTGACGGTGCGCGAGCTGCTCTCGCACGGCGGCGGTGTCGTGCGCGACGGCTGGGACGCCGACTTCTGGCAGCTCGCGCACGAGTTCCCCGACGAGCAGGCGCTGCGGCTGACCAGCCTGGACGGGGCAGCCGTCCGGCCGGCCAACGAGTCGTTCAAGTACTCCAACATCGGCTACTCGCTGCTCGGCATGGTGGTGGCCGCGGCCTCCGGTCGGCCGTACGACGTCTACGTGCGCGAGCACATCGTGGACCGGCTCGGGCTGCGCGACACCGGGCCGGAGTACGACCCGGCGCGGGCTGGCGAGTACGCCACCGGCTACTCCGCACTCAGCTACGCCGACCGGCGGATTCCGATCGACCACGTCGACACCGGGGCGATGGCCGCCGCGACCGGCTTCTTCAGCACCGCCGAGGACGTCGTGCGGTACGCCTCCGCGCACTTCCACGGTGACCAGCGGCTGCTGACCGACGCCTCGAAGCGGCAGATGCAGCGCACCGAGTGGAAGGTCGACGGCACGCCCACCGAGTACGGGCTGGGCCTCGCGGTGGTGGACATCGGCGGCCGGCGGCTGCTCGGTCACAGCGG
>WHTB01000384.1 GCA_009379735.1 Propionibacteriales bacterium | reverse complement strand
GAAGCTCGGCTCCAGCCCGGCAGCCCCCGGGGAGAGGGTGCGCAGGGCGGCGCCCACCGCCGCCAGCATCCCGAGCAGTGCCACCGACTTGGCGTCGATGCCGCCGGAGGTCAGCTCGGCCACGACGACCGCGGCCAGCAGCGGCAGGAGTACGACGAACAGCCACGGCGCGTCCGCCGAGTGCGACGTGTCGAGCGCGCTGCCGGGGTCGGTGAACAGCGGCCACCCGAACGCCACCAGGCCGATCGCCGAGATCAGCGCGAGCACCACGCCGGAGCGCCCGCGCATCGCGATCAGGTCGAACCGCGTCCCGCTCATGACGCCGGCTCCAGCGCCGCGGCCACGTCGGCGACGGTCAGCCACTTCAGCGGGGCCAGCACCTTGGCGACCTGGGGGGCGAAGGCCGGGGAGGCGACGATGACGTCGGCCGTCGACCCGTCGGCGACCAGCTCGCCGTCGCCCAGGACGACGACCCGGTCGGCGACCTCGGCGACCAGCTCCACGTCGTGAGTGGCGAGCACGATGCCGTGTCCCTCGGCGCGCAGCAGGGTCAAGGTGTCGACCAGCCGGCGCTTGGCCGCGTAGTCGAGCCCGCGGGTCGGCTCGTCGAGCAGGATCAGCCGGGGCCGAGCGGTCAGCACGATGGCGAGGGCGAGGGTCAGCCGCTGGCCCTCGGACAGGTCGCGCGGGTGCTGCTCCGGGGGTACGCCGGGCGCCAGCCGGGCGAATAGGGCGGCACACGTGCCCGGCGCCGCACCGGCATCACCATCGGCGGTGGTGCACTCGGCCGCGACCGACTCGGCGTACAGCAGGTCGGCCGGCTCCTGCGGCACGAGACCGGCCAGCCGGACGAGCTCGCGCGGCCTCACGTCGTACGGCGAGACGTCGCCCACCCGCACCCGGCCCGACGTCGGCCGGACGAGCGCCACCAGGGCACCGAGCAGCGTCGACTTCCCGGCGCCGTTGCGGCCCATCAGCGCGGTCACCTCGCCGGCTCGCAGGTCGAGGTCGACGCCGCGCAGCGCGTGGGTGCCCCCGCGGAAGCTGACCACCACGTCGCGCAGGTTGGCCAGGACCTGTCCGTCGGCGGCACCGTCGACCGGCGCGGGGGAGCGGTGGGTGAGCCGCTCGCGCAGACCGGTTGCCTGGCGGCGGGCGTCACGCACCGACAGCGGCAGCGGCGACCAGCCGGCCAGCCGGCCGAGCTCGACCACCGGCGGCACGATCGGCACCTGGGTCATGACGTCGCGTGGCTCGCCCATCAGCACGGCCTGGCCGTCGCCGGGCAGGTAGAGGATGCGGTCGGCGTACTGGACGACGCGCTCCAGCCGGTGCTCGGCGAGGACGACGGTCAGGCCGAGGTCGTGCACCAGCCGGGTCAGCGTCGCGAGCACCTCCTCGGCGGCCTGCGGGTCCAGGGCGCTGGTGGGCTCGTCCAGCACCAGCACCCGCGGGTGGGTCGTGAGCACCGAGCCGATCGCCACCCGCTGCTGCTGCCCGCCGCTCAGCGAGGCCAGCGCCCGGGTGCGCAGCTCGGCGATCCCGAGCAGGTCCAGCGTCTCCTCGACCCGCTTGCGCATCACGTCATGGGAGAGACCGAGCGACTCCATGCCGTACGCGAGCTCGTCCTCGACGGTGTCGGTGACGAAGCCGGCGAGCGGGTCCTGGCCGACGACGCCGACGACGTCGGCGAGGTCGCGTGGGCGGTGGGTACGGGTGTCGCGACCGTCGACGGTGACCCGGCCGTGCAGGCGGCCACCGGTGAAGTGTGGCACCAGGCCGTTGATCGCCCGCAGCAGCGTCGACTTGCCGGATCCGGTGTGCCCGATCACCAGGCACAGCTCGCCCTCGGGGATGTGCAGGTCGACGTCGTGCAGCACCGGACGGTCCGCGCCGGCGTACGTCACACTCACGTGGGCGAACTCGATCACGCCGCCACCTCCTTGGCTCGAGCGGTCGACCGGGAGCCGTCCAACGTCGGCGGCGTCCAGCGCGGGGTGGGTGGCGCGACGAACGCGGGTGCCGCCGCGACCAGCGCACCGAGTACGGCGATCCAGGGCACCGGGGGGACGGTCAGCGGCCCGGCCAGCACGAGCGAGCCGGGGTCGAGCGCGCCGGTCACGAACAACGCCGCGGCCGCGGTCAGCCCGCTCGCTGCGACCAGCCACTCGGGGAGCGCCCACGGGTCGGGGCGGTAGCGGGTCCGCCGGGTACGCCGGCCACCGACCAGCAGGCCGGCGATGGCGACGGCCACCCCGACGAGGAGCATCGGCAGGCCGAGCAGGGCTGAGGCGCTGCCGTCCAGCAGGCCGTAGATGCCGACGCAGACGCCGAGGATCCCGCCGAACGTCAGCACCGAGGTGAGTCGGCGCGAGACCCGCGACGCGTCGGTCGTACGCCCGTAGCCGCGGGAGTCCATCGCCGCGGCCAGCTCGACCGACTGCTCGAGCGCTCCTTCGAGCACGGGAATGGCGGTGCGGCTGAGCATCCGCCAGCCCCGGGTGGACTGGCCGCGCAGCCGGTGTGCCGCTCGTACCCGCGCTGCGTCGGTCACCAGCTGCGGGGCGAACGTCAGCGCGACCACGGCCGCCACGCCGACCTCGTACAGCGCGCCCGGGACGCACCGCAGCAGCCGGCGCGCGCTCGCCAGCGAGTTGGCGGCGCCGACGCAACACAGGATCGTGGCCAGCTGCAGGCCGTCGTAGAACGCGCGCAGGACCGCCTCGGCCGTGACGTCGCCGCCGAGCTTGATCCCGGCGAGCCAGTCCGGCAGCGGGACCTCGGGCAGCGTGAAGAGCACGGTGACGCCCTGCGACGACTCCGACAGCACGGCCTGCAGCACGATCCGGATCACGATCACCAGCAGGGCCAGCTTGAGGAACGCGTTGTACGCCCGGGCCCACGGGGCGTCGCTGCGCCGGGCGGCGACCACGAGCCCGGTCACCGCGATGATCAGCCCCAGCACGACCGGGTTGCGGGTACGGCTGGCCGCCGCGGCGAGACCGAGCGCCCACAGCCACCAGGCTCCCGGATGCAGGTTCCGGGAGTACGTGAGGCGGTGGACGTGGCGCATCGTGGTCAGGCGCGGCGCTTGGCGACCACCGCGCCGCCGGCGATCATCACCACCAGCAGGGCACCCACGCCGATCAGCGCCCAGGGCGCATCGCTGTCCCCGTCGGACTCGCTGGCGGCCTCTTTGGTGGCGGTCGCTTCGGTGGCAGCCGCCGGCAGCGCGAACTCGACCGGCTCCTCGGTCTCCGGCACGGTGGCGTCGGCGACGGTGACCGAACAGGCGGTCGTGGGGTAGCCGTCGATGCCGCAGGTCAGGCCGTCGTCGACCCG
>WHTB01000368.1 GCA_009379735.1 Propionibacteriales bacterium | reverse complement strand
GTAGCCGTGCATGATCGTGCCGCCGAACGGACCCTGCGCCGCCTTCTCCACGTCGACGTGGATCCACTGATGGTCGCCGGTGGCGTCGGCGAACTGGTTGACCTGCTCCTGCTTCACCTCGAGCCAGTCGCTGAACCCGAGATGCTCGCCCACGGCGTCCGCGAGCTCACCGAGCCCCGAGAACACCCGCATCAAGACATCCGCTCCAACACCATGGCCATTCCCTGCCCGCCGCCCACACACATCGTCTCGAGCCCGAGCTGCTTGTCGTGGAACTGGAGCGAGTTGATCAGCGTGCTCGTGATGCGCGCGCCGGTCATGCCGAACGGGTGGCCGACCGCAATCGCACCGCCGTTGACGTTGAGCCGGTCGATGTCGATGCCGAGGTCGCGGTACGACGGGATCACCTGGGCGGCGAACGCCTCGTTGATCTCGACCAGGTCGATGTCGTCGATCGTCATCCCGGCCCGGGCCAACGCCTGCTTCGATGCCTCGACCGGGCCGAGGCCCATGATCTCCGGCGACAGCGCGGTTACCCCGGTCGAGACGATCCGCGCCAGCGGGGTGAGCCCGAGCTCGGCGGCTTTGGTGTCGCTCATCACGATCACCGCGGCCGCGCCGTCGTTGAGCGGGCAGCAGTTGCCCGCCGTGACCGTGCCGTCGGGGCGGAACACCGGCTTGAGCCCCGCCACCCCGTCGAGGGTGACGCCCGGGCGCGGCCCGTCGTCCTTGGTCACCTGGCTGCCGTCGGGCAGCGTGGCCGGCGTGATGTCACGCTCCCAGAAGCCGTCGGCGATCGCCTTCTCCGCAAGGTTCTGGCTGCGTACGCCGAACTCGTCCTGGTCGGCCCGGGTGATGCCCTTGACCGAGGCGAGGTTCTCCGCGGTCTGCCCCATCGCGATGTAGATGTCCGGCACCGTGCCGCCGTCGCGCGGGTCACTCCACACCTCGGCGCCGCCCTCCGCCCGCTGCTGGGTGCGCTCCTCCGCCTCGGCGAAGACCGGGTTGTGGGTATCGGGATGCGAGTCGCTGTTGCCGGTCGCGAAGCTGCTGACCACCTCTACGCCGGCCGAGATGAACGCGTCACCCTCACCGGCCTTGATGGCATGCATCGCCATCCGGGTGGTCTGCAGGCTCGACGAGCAGTAGCGCGTGATCGTCGTACCCGGCAGGTGGTCGAAGCCGAGCAACGTGGACACGACCCGCCCCATGTTGAAGCCCTGCTGCCCGCCGGGGAGACCACAGCCCAGCATCAGGTCATCGATGTCGGCGGGGTCGAGTGCCGGCACCTTGTCGAGAGCGGCCCGGATCATCTGGACGGTGAGATCGTCCGGGCGGGCCTCCTTGAGCGATCCCTTGAAGGCCCGGCCGATCGGCGAGCGGGCGGTGGCGACGATCACTGCTTCGGGCATGTCGGTCCTTCCGGGGTCGGTACGGCTCACAGGCCGAGGTCGCGGCCGATGAGCTCCTTCATGATCTCGTTGGTGCCGGCCCAGATCTTGGTGACCCGGGCGTCGCGCCATGCACGGGCGACACGGTACTCGTTCATGTAGCCGTAGCCGCCGTAGAGCTGGACGCAGTGGTCGAGGACGTCGTTCTGCACCTGGGCGGTCCACCACTTCGCCTTGGCCGCGTCGACCGCAGTGAGCTGTTTTTCGTTGTGGGCAAGGACGCACTGGTCGACGTACGCCTGCGAGACGTCGATCCGCGTGGCCAGGTCGGCGATCAGGAACTTGTTGTGCTGGAACGTGCCGACCGCCTGTCCGAACGCCTTGCGCTCCTTCACGTACGCGATCGTCTCGGCCAGGATCTGGCCGGCGTTGCTGATGTTGGTGACCGCGGTGCCGAGTCGCTCCTGCGGCAGCCGCTCCATCATCGAGACGAAGCCGCGGTCGACCTCGCCGATGACATTGGCGGCCGGGATGCGGACTTGGTCGAAGAACAGCTCCGCGGTGTCGGACTCGGTCTGCCCGACCTTGTCGAGCGGCTGCCCCCGCGTGAAGCCCGCCATGCCGGCCTCGACGCCGAACAACGTGATGCCCTTGGCCAACTTGTCCGGGCTGGTGCGCGCGGCGACCACGACCAGGTCGGCGGAGTAGCCGTTGGTGATGAACGTCTTGGAGCCGTTCAGCACCCAGTCGTCGCCGTCGCGTACGGCCGTGGTCTTCAAGGCGGCGAGGTCGGAGCCGCCGGACGGCTCGGTCATGCCGATCGCGGTGACGATCTCACCGCTGCAGAACCCCGGGAGCCAGCGCTGCTTCTGCGCCTCCGTGGTGAGGTCGACGAGGTACGGCGCGACGATGTCGTAGTGGATGCCGAAGCAGGACGCCATGGCCACGCTGACCTTGGCCAGCTCCTCGCCGAGGACGGCGTTGAACCGGTAGTCGCCGGCGGCGGAGCCGCCGTACTCCTCGGGGATCTCGAGCCCGAGGAAGCCTTGCTTGCCGGCCTCCACCCACAGGTCACGCGGCCAGCCGTGGGCCGCGATGTGCTCGTCGATGTGGGGTCGGACCTGCCGGTCGAGGTACTCCCGGACCGACTCGCGGAACGCCTCGTGGTCGCGACCGTAGATCGTGCGCTGCAACGGGGACACCTTGCCTTCGCGGTCAACTAAGCGATTGCTTAGCGGGCCACACTACGCCATGCTGACAGCGCAACGGCGGCCGTTGTGGGCGCCATCACTCCAGAACTTTTCTGGTACGGGGCGCCCCCGTTCCATTAGGTCTGGAACGGGGCCGCCCCGTACCAGAAAAATCACGGACGGAAGGTCGAGCGATGGCGCGGACGGGGGATGCTCGCGACCGGCTGGTGCGGGCGGCGATGACGTCGTTCGCCGAGCGGGGCTTCCACGCGACCACGACCCGTGACATCGCCGCCGGTGCGGGCATGAGCCCGGCCGCCGTGTACGTCCACCACGCGTCCAAGGAGGAGCTGCTCTTCCTGATCAGTCTCGCCGGCCACGACGATGCGCTCGCAGTCGTGACCGGCGCGGCCGCACAGTCGGAGGACCCGGCCGACCGGCTGCGCGAGATAGTCCGTGCCTTCACCACCTGGCACGCCGAGCACCACACGACGGCGCGCGTCGTCCAGTACGAGATCGGCGCCCTGTCCCCCGCGCACCGCAAGGAGATCGCCGCCCGGCGACGCGGCATCGAGCAGGTCCTGCGCGAGGCGATCGGGTACGGCGTGCAGCGCGGGGTGTTCAGCTGCGCCGACGTGCCGGGTACGGCGCTGGCGATGCTCAGCCTGGCCATCGACGTCGCCCGGTGGTTCCGCGACGACGGCGACCGCTCGGCTGCCGCCCTCGGTGAGCTGTACGGCGACCTCGCGCTGCGGATGGTGGGCCACCGCGGCTGAAGGTAAAGAGTCCTGGCGCGATGTATCAGCGCGCGGGTTCCGCGGTCCGGAGCTGAACCTGCCGCCGGGCCGGAACGTCGTCACCGTGGCTGGTCGCCGAGAACATCTGCGACACGCTGGCCAGTTGAGCGGCGGGTCTCCCCAGCAAACCGCCGACACGACAGCAACTGAGAGTTACCGACGCGACGGAGCCTGTTGCGTTTTCGGTTGGTGTTGGTGCGCTGTCCGTGTCCGTGTCCGTGTCCGTGTGGGTGTCGGGCCGGGCCGGGTGGCCTCAGGTGGCCGTTGTGGTGCCCCGTAGGTGGAGCTTGAGCAGGTTGACGACCGC
>WHTB01000022.1 GCA_009379735.1 Propionibacteriales bacterium | reverse complement strand
GTCCCAGCAACTGCGCGCGCTGCGCTCGCCGGTGTCATCAGACCCGGCAACCTGACCGCGGAGCGAGACGACGATGAACACTCTCAGTAGTCACTCGCCGACTTGGGGTGTGCTTCGGCGAGCGTCCGGAGCCGGTCCAGTGCACGGTCGACGCCGATCTGCCACACCGGCGAGGCGAGCCGCCAGCCGAGCATCCCGGCCGGCCCGAGCGGCAGCTCGAGCGACTCCCACCAGACGAACATCGAGCGGGTCGCGTCGACCGGGTCGACCTCGAAGCCGCCTTCACCGCGCAGCACCCGGCCGGTGTGCAGCACCTCGCACCGGCGCGGCGCGTCCCAGACGGTGATCACCATCGGGTCGGGGAAGCCGACGGGTCCGACGCCGGTCCAGGCCTCGATCCGGCCGCCGACCCCGCGGGCGTCGCCGGATACCGTCCGTACCCGGGTGAACGGGATCCACTCGCCCTGCCGCGCCCAGTCGGTGACGACGTCCCAGAGGCGCGCGGCCGGGACGTCGACGACCACCTCGTCGCGCAGCCGAGCGCGCATCAGCCGGCGTCCGGGTCGCCGGGCTCCCGCGGGGGAGCCTCGGCCGCCTCCAGCTGCATGGTCAGACGACGCACCAAGCTGTCCACCTCGTCCATCCGGTAGCCGCGGAACGCCACCGTGAAGCGCGTCGTCCGGAGGTCCTGCGCCGTCAGGTCGCGGTCGGCCGGCACGAAGACGTCGGGTCGGTCCACCTGCACCGGAGCCAGACTCCCGCCGTGCCCGGCGGCGACCACCGCGACGGCACCGATGATGAGGACGACCAGCAGGCCCAAGAACCAGATCACACGCCGATCGTGCCACGCTGGGGATCGTGACCCAGCATGAGGTGGCCAAGCATGAAGTGGCCAAGGTGGACAGCCGCGTGCGGACGTTGCGGCTCGGCAGCCGCGACTTCCCGGCCGGCAGCCACGCCGTGATGGCGATCGTCAACCGCACGCCCGACTCGTTCTACGACCGCGGGTCGACCTACGAGGACGCGGCCGCGCTCGACCGGGTCGAGCAGGTGGTCGCCGAAGGCGCCGACATCGTCGACATCGGCGGTGTGAAGGCCGGGTACGGCGATGACGTCGACGTGCGCGAGGAGCTGCGCCGTACGGCGGATTTTGTGGGTGCGGTCCGGTCGCGGCACACCGACCTGGTGATCAGCGTCGACACCTGGCGCTCCGAGGTGGCCCGGGTGCTGTGCGGGCAGGGCGCCGACCTGCTCAACGACACCTGGGCGGGCGCCGACGAGGACGTCGCCGCGGTGGCGGCGGAGTTCGGCGTGGGGCTGGTCTGCAGCCACACCGGTGGCCTCGGCCCGCGCACCGATCCGCACCGGGTGGGGTACGACGACGTGATGGCCTCGGTCGTCGAGACGACTACCGGGTTGGCCGACCGCGCGGTGAGTCTGGGGGTACGTCCCGACGGCGTACTCGTGGACCCGACGCACGACTTCGGCAAGAACACCCGGCACTCGCTGGAGCTGACCCGGCGCCTCGACGAGCTGGTCGCCACCGGCTGGCCGGTGCTGGTCGCCCTGTCCAACAAGGACTTCGTCGGCGAGACGCTCGACCTGCCGACCGAGGAACGGCTGCCCGGCACGCTGGCCGCGACCGCGGTCTCCGCGTGGCACGGTGCGCGCGTCTTCCGGGCCCACCAGGTGGCCGAGACCCGCCAGGTCCTCGACATGGTCGCGTCGATCCGTGGCGACCGGCCGCCGGCCGTTGCCCGCCGCGGCCTCGCGTAGCCCACCGACGTCGTCTCGACCGTGGCGTAGGGTCGACGGCACGGAGTCACCTCGGTCTCCGATGAGGGAGTGACGATGCGCCACCAGCCCTGGTCGACGACCGCGTGAGGCCGCTGAGCCTCGGCGTGCTGGCGACATCGCGCAAGCCCGACGAACGACGGCTCCCGATCCATCCGCGGCACCTCGACCGGATCGACGCGGACCTGCGCGACCGGATCATCCTCGAGCAGGGGTACGGCGACCGGTTCGGGTTCTCCGACCGCGAGCTCACGCCGTTGGTCGGCCGCGTCTGTTCTCGCGAGCAGACGGTCGCCGACGCCGACGTGGTGCTGCTGCCCAAGCCACAGCCCGCCGACCTCGCCGAGCTGCCCACCGGCAAGGTCTTGTGGGGGTGGCCGCACTGTGTGCAGGACCGGGAGGTCACCCAGCTCGCCATCGACCGACGACTGACCCTGATCGCCTTCGAGGCGATGAACCACTGGGCGAGCGACAGCGGGTTCGGCCTCCACGTTTTCCACAAGAACAACGAGCTGGCCGGCTACTGCTCGGTCCTGCACGCCCTTGAGCTGACCGGCTCGACCGGCGACTATGGCCGCCGGTTGCGGGCCGTCGTGATCGGGTTCGGCGCGACCGCGCGCGGCGCCGTCACGGCACTCAACGCCCACGGTGTGCACGACGTGCGCGTCCTCACCAACCGTGGTGTGGCCGCGGTCGGTTCACCGATCCACTCGGTCCGTATCATCCAGTTCGACCACGACGACACCGCGCCGCACCTCAGCCACGTGATCACCGACCGCGGTCGGGTGCCGCTCGCCCCGTTCCTCGCCGACAGCGACATCGTCGTCAACTGCACGCTGCAAGACACCGCTGCGCCGCTGACGTACCTGCGGTCGGAAGACCTGGCCGCCTTTCGGCCGGGCAGCCTGATCGTCGACGTCTCGTGCGACGAGGGCATGGGGTTCAGCTGGGCGCGGCCGACGTCGTTCGCCGAGCCGATGTTCGAGGTCGGGGACCACGTCCGCTACTACGGCGTCGACCACAGCCCGTCGTACCTCTGGGACTCGGCGACCTGGGAGATCAGCGAGGCCCTGCTGCCGTTCGTCAGGACCGTGCTCGCCGGGCCGTCGGCGTGGGACCGCGACGAGACCATCAGCCGGGCCATCGAGATCCGCGACGGCCACGTCGTCAACCCGAGCATCCTGTCGTTCCAGCACCGCTCGCCGGACTACCCGCACGCCCCGTCAGAGCGTGAGCACCCGGCGTAGGCCGTGCTCGACCGGGAGAGGAGGGCCATGGCCGAGCGCAAGCACGGTGCCGCGCCACCGGGCACCGACAGCGAGATCCGGCATGAGACCTGGGACGGGCGCGACCTGTCCGGCGAGGCGTTCACCCGGGTCGCGTTCATCGACGTCGACCTCACCGAGACGACGAACAATGGAGCGGTCTTCGACGAGTGCACGTTCCGAGACGTGGAGTTCAACGCGTCCACCCACACGGACGCTGCGTTCCTGAACTGCACGTTCACCCGTTCGAGCTTCTTCGACGCCACGTTCAGGCGGTGCAAGCTCACCGGCAGCATGTTCGACCGGTGCCGTTTCGGCATCCTGAAGGTCGACGCCGGCAACTGGTCGTTCGTCGGGCTTCCCGGAGCCGACCTGCGTGGTGCGACCTTCGACGGCGTACGGATGCGCGAGGCCGACCTGACCGGCGCCCGTCTCACCGGTGCCACGCTTCGTCGGGTCGACCTCTCCGGCGCCTGGCTGCACCAGGCCAAGCTCGACGGCTGCGACCTGCGCGGGTCCGACCTCTCGTCCCTCGACCCGTTGACCGTTGACCTCGACAACGCAGTGATCGATGTCGACCAGGCCGTCGTCATCGCCACGAACCTCGGCCTCGACGTCCGGCCCGTCGAGGAGCCCTAGGACGAGAGCCTCGACTAGGTCCAGGACGCGACGATGATGCCGATGATGACGAAGCCGACGACGTGGTAGCCCGAGGTGATCCCCACCCACACCATCGGCTGCGGCTTCTTCGGGTCGAAGAAGCCCGTGACCAGCAACGCCATCGCGGCCAGTCCGAGGCCGGTGACCAGGCCGACCACGATCCCCTCGCCGACGGTGTCCGACCCGGTCGCCTCGGCCAGCATCGCGACCGCGACCGCCGAGACCAGGCACGTCGCCAGCGGCATCAGGTACAGCGCGACCGGGGTGCTCTCGCCCTCGGCCGGCTGCCAGCCGACCGCCTTCGTCCACTGCTTGCCGAACGCCACGTTGGAGTACCACAACCCACCGAGTCCGAAGAACGCCACCGTCGACACGATCACCGCGAGCCAGTTCAGGTCGCCCAGCACCGATAAGCTCATCGAGGGTTCCTTTCATTGCTCAGTCGGGACGGGTCGCCGAGCCCTCCGGCTCGCCACCGCCGGCGGCCAACGAGTCACGCTCGGCAGCCGCCTCCTTGATGATCTGCACGGCCTCGCCGACGTCGTCGGTGACCTTGAGCAGGTCGAGGTCGACCTCACTGACCCGGCCGGAGGCGAGGACCGTGTCGCGCAGCCACTGCAGCAGCCCGGCCCAGTAGTCGCTGCCGATCAGCACGATCGGGAACGACGTGACCTTCTGCGTCTGCACCAGCGTGACGGCCTCGAACACCTCGTCCAGCGTGCCGAGCCCACCTGGGAGCACGACGAACCCCTGCGCGTACTTGACGAACATGGTCTTGCGGGCGAAGAAGTAGCGGAAGTTGATGCCGATGTCGATCCACTGGTTGAGCCCGGACTCGAACGGCAGCTCGATGCCCAGACCGACCGATGTCCCGCCCGCCTCGACCGCGCCCTTGTTGGCGGCCTCCATCGCGCCGGGCCCGCCCCCGGTGATCACGGCGTAACCGGCACCGGCCAGTGCCTTGCCGAGCCGCACGGCGGTGTCGTAGTCGGGGTGGTCGGGCTTCGTACGGGCACTGCCGAAGACACTGATCGCGGGGCCGAGCTCGGCCAGCATGCCGAAGCCCTCGACGAACTCGGACTGGATCCGCAGCACCCGCCACGGGTCGGTGTGCACCCAGTCGGACGGGCCACGGTTGTCGAGCAGCCGCTGGTCGGTCGTACTTCCTTCGACCTGCTCGCGGCGCTTGATGATGCGGCCGCTCTGCATCTCCTCCGGCTCGTCGCCGTCGGCTACCACGTCAGGACTGGATCTTTCGGACATACCCTGCAGGCTAGCGGTGCGCCCATCCGCGCTCAGGACAACAGCCAGGCCCGCATCCGGTCGTCGCACTCCACCAGCTCGGCGGTCTCCACGAACTCGTCCTGCCGATGGGCCAACATCGGGTCCCCAGGGCCGTAGTTGACCGCGGGCACGCCGAGTCCGGCGAACCGGGCGACGTCGGTCCAGCCCAGCTTGGGACGCGGCTCGCGGCCGATCGCCTGGACGAATGCCGCGGCGGCCGGACGGTCGAGCCCGGGGCGTGCACCGGGAGCGAGATCGTCAACCTCGACGTCGTACCCGGCGAAGAACTCGCGTACGAACGCCTCCGCCTCGGCCTCGGTACGGTCCGGCGCGAACCGGTGGTTGACGCTGACCCGCACCTCGTCGGGGACGACGTTGCCCGCGACGCCGCCACGGATGCCGACCGCGTTCATCCCCTCGTGGTACGTCAGACCGTCCACCTCGGGCTCCCGTGCCACGTACTCGTTGAGCCGCTGCAGGATGTCGGCCGCCTTGTGGATCGCGTTGTCGCCCATCCACGACCGGGCGGAGTGTGCCCGGGCACCGTGCGCGACCACGTCGACCCGCAGTGTCCCCTGGCAGCCGCCTTCGACGGTGGCACTGGTCGGCTCGAGGAGTACGGCGAAGTCGGCGGCGAACCACTCGGGATGCGTGGTGGCCAGCCGCTGCAACCCGTTCCGCTCGGCCTCGACCTCCTCGCACTCGTAGAAGAAGAACGTCAGGTCGCGGTTGGGTTCCGGGATCGTCGCCATCCGGAGCGCCACCGCGCAGCCGCCCTTCATGTCACACGTACCGAGGCCGACCAGTCGGTCGCCGTCGAGCCGGCTCGGGAAGTTGTCGTTGACCGGCACCGTGTCGAGATGCCCGGCGAGCACGACCCGCTCGGCCCGACAGAGGGCGGTGCGGGCCAGCACGGTCTGACCGTCCCGCTCGACCTGCAGGTGCGGCAGCGCGCGCAACGCGTCCTCGACCGCGTCAGCGATCGCGTGCTCGTTTCCGCTCACCGACTCGATGTCACACAGCGCCTTGGTCAGCATGACGACGTCCTGGGTCAGGTCGAGAGATGTCATGACGGAGATTGTGCCGCGTACGCTGAACGTCGTGACCACCGCGGCTGGTTCGCCCAGCAGCCCTGCGTTGATCCGCTACGGCGAGCCGGCGGGACGGTGGACCCTGGTCGCGATGGTGCTCGGGTCCGGTCTCGCATTCATCGACGGCACCGTCGTCAACATCGCGCTGCCCCGGATCGGCGAGGAGCTCGGCGCCGACGCCGCCGGGCTGCAGTGGACGGTCAACGGCTACACGCTGACCCTGGCGGCGTTCATCCTGCTCGGCGGGTCGCTCGGCGACCGGTTCGGGCGACGGCGGGTGTTCATGGTCGGCGTCGCGTGGTTCGCGCTGGCCTCCCTGCTGTGCGGCGTGGCGCCCAACGTCGGCACGCTGGTCGCGGCACGGGCGTTGCAGGGCGTCGGCGGCGCGCTGCTGACGCCGGGTGCGCTCGCGATCCTGCAGGCATCGTTCGTACGGGAGGACCGGATGAAGGCGATCGGCGCCTGGTCCGGCCTCGGTGGGATCGCCGGCGCGGTCGGACCGTTCCTCGGCGGCTGGCTGGTCGAGGTGGCGAGCTGGCGTCTGGTGTTCCTGATCAACCTCCCGCTCGCGACCATCGTGCTGCTGATGGCGGCCAAGCACGTCCCCGAGTCCTCAGATCCGGAGGCCGCCCGCGAGCTCGACCTGGCCGGCGCCGGCCTCGGCATCGTCGGCCTGGCCGGTCTGACATACGGGTTCACCGGCTGGCCGGAGCGCGGCGGCACCGACCTGGTGGTCCTCGTCAGCCTCGCCGTCGGCATCCTCGGCCTGGCCGGCTTCGTCGCCGTGGAGCGGTCGGCGCGGCATCCGATGCTGCCGATGCTGCTGTTCCGCTCCGCCGTCTTCAGCGCGACCAACGTGGTGACGTTCATCATCTACGCGGCGCTCGGCGGCGTGTTCTTCTTCGTCGTGGTCAACCTGCAGGTCGTCTCCGGATTCTCGCCACTCGCGGCCGGCACCGCCCTGCTCCCGGTCACCCTGCTGATGCTGCTGCTGTCGGCCCGGGCCGGCGCCCTCGCCACCCGGATCGGACCGCGGATCCCGATGACCCTGGGGCCGATCGTGTGTGCGGGCGGCCTGGTCCTGCTGTCGCGGGTCGGTGTCGGTGCCTCGTACGTCGTCGATGTGCTGCCCGCTGTCGTCGTGTTCGGGCTGGGGCTCTCGTTGACGGTCGCGCCGCTGACCTCGACCGCGCTGGCCGCGGCCGACGACCGCTACGCCGGGGTGGCCAGTGGCGTCAACAACGCGGTCGCCCGCGCCGGTGGCCTGCTGGCAGTCGCCATCCTGCCGCTGGCGGCGGGGCTGGGCGCGAGCCTCACCGATGCGGCGACTCTCGCACCGGCGTACCGGACCTCGATGCTGATCTGCGCCACGATGCTCGCGGTCAGCGGCCTGCTGTCGTTCGCCGCCATCCCGTCCAGCCTGTCCGAGTGCCGTGAGTCGGCCGCGGCAACCGCGCCGGAGCCGGCCGTGCCCCATGACCCCGAGCAGAGCCCGGTCAAGGTGCACTGCGCCGTCACCGGCCCGCCTTTGCACCCACAGACGGCGGGCGAGGGGGCACCGGGCTCGACACGATGAAGGAGCTCGTGGTCTGTCCGTGGATCAGGAAGCGGTCGAGGACCTGCTCGAGGGCCTCGATGGCCGACACGTGGACCTTCAGCAAGAAGCAGTCCTCACCGGAGATGCGGTGGCACTCACTGACCTCCGGGGTACGGGCGGCCAGGTCGGCGATCTTGGGCAGCTGGCCCGGGCCGGGTCGGATCCGTACCCAGGCGGCGACGGGCAGGCCGATCGCCGCGGGGTCGACGTCGAGGCGGTAGCCGCGGATGACGCCGGCCTGCTCGAGCCGGCTGACTCGCTCCCGAACCGCCGGTGCCGACATCCCGACCCGACGGGCGAGCTCGGATGCGCTCAGCCGCGGGTCCTCGGTCAGCGCCGCGAGGATGCGCCGGTTCACCTCGTCCAGCAGCGACTTTCCATTCAGCAAGTCCTGAGTCACTTTGGTGGGTTGAGTGGTAACCATATCGCGCCTCTACCTTCGTTTGGCTCTGGTGGTTGACGCCTAGGGCTTCCACTATAGAAGCATGGACTCCGCCGGGCCGACGAGGAGGATGCCGCCGCACGCCTACTTCCTGGTCAGCGCCGTCTTCCACTACCTCGGTCCGGCGTTCGCCGTGCTGCTGTTCGTCCGGGTCGACGTCTTGGGCGTCGCCTGGCTGCGGATCGCCTCGGCAGCGGTGATCTTCGCGCTGTGGCGCCGGCCGTGGCGGATCTGGGGACAGCTGGACCGGAGTACGAAGCAGCTGCTGCTGGCGTGGGGTGCGGTGCTGGCGGTGATGAACTGCAGCTTCTACCTGGCGATCGACCGGCTGCCGCTCGGCACGGTCGCCGCGATCGAGTTCCTGCCGGTCATCGTGCTGGCCGCCGTCGCCGCCCGCACCCCGCGCAACGTCCTCGCACTGGTCCTCGCTGTCGTTGGCGTGTCCCTACTGACCGAGGTCCGCCTGGACGTCGAGCCAGTCGGTGTCGTGTTCGCGGCCGCGAACGCGCTGCTGTTCGCGCTGTACATCGTGCTGGGTCATCGGGTCGCGAGCAGTGACAAGGTTCAGGGCATCGACGGACTCGCGCTGGCCATGATCATCGCCGCTGCCGTGGCACTGCCGATCGGCGCCGTCGATGCCGCCCCCGCGTTCACCGACCTCGTTGCGCTGGCCGCCGCGATCGGCGTCGGGGTGTCCTCGTCGGTCATCCCGTACGTGTGCGACCAGCTCGCGATGGCGCGGCTGGCCCGCGCGACGTACTCGCTGATGGTCGCCCTGCTCCCGGCGACCGCGACCGTGATCGGCGTGGTCGTGCTGACGCAGATCCCAGCGACTATTGAGATCCTCGGTGTCGCCCTCGTCATCGCCGGAGTCGCCGTCCACCACCAGCGCCGTGAAACTCGACCCCACACTGAAAGGACGTACGCATGGCAAGCCGAATAGTCTCCCTTCCGATCGACTGCACAGACGCCGAACGGTTGGCCGAGTTCTGGGCTGAGGTGCTCGGTTGGCAGATCACCAAGCGTGGTTGGCAAAAGACAGACCACGGCAAGGACGGGGCCATCATCGCGCCGCCGGACGGTGCACCGTTCGAGATCGACTTCCGCTGGGTGCCGGACGGCCCGAAGCAGTCGAAGAACCGGCTGCACCTGGACATCAACCCCACCGACCGTGACCAGGACAGCGAGCTGGAACGGCTGCTCGCCCTGGGCGCGAAACCGGTCGACGTCGGTCAGGGCGAGGTCAGCTGGCACGTCCTCGCCGACCCCGAAGGCAACGAGTTCTGCCTCTGCCGCGACCAGGTCGACCCCTGACTCGCGGCTCCCCTGGACCGTCTCACCCACCAGAGGTCAGTGAGGGTGGGCCTGCCTGAGGGGTGATCCGGCCAGGCGTGCGGCGGTCACGCTGCCGAAGTTGGGGCATTCATGGATGTCTTCGTGCGGGCAGGCCAGGGCGTGGGCGATAGCGGTGCGCGCCGCTTGGGACTGGGCAATCCGTTCGTCGAGCTCGGTGAGCTTGCGTTGGGCCAGCTCCCGCCAACCGTCGACGGCCGACGAACGAGCGGTGATGAGCGCTTTGAGGTCGCGCAACTTGAAGCCGACGTCTCGTAGGAGCAGGATCTCGCCGACCAGCCCCACGGCCGACGGTGGATAGCGCCGCTGTCCCGAGACCCGGGCAGGCGCCGGCAGCAGGCCGCGTTCTTCCCAGTAGCGCAAGGCGGAGGTGGCGACACCCGTACGGTGTGCCAACTCACCGATCGTCAACCGCTCTTGCTGCATCTTGACTTCGAGCATACTTGAAGCCGTTGACTGGTGATCGTGGCGACAGCAAGCACAGCGCTCACGCGGCGTGCGATCAGCACGGTGATGCGGCAGTTCGGATACCCCCGAGGCATCGCCGGGCGGATGGCCGGTTGGGTGATGGCTCATCGCCGTTCCAACCGGCAGCGCAACCGCTGGGTGGTGGCGCTGCTGGAGGTGCAGCCTACGGACCAGGTGCTCGAGATCGGCTTCGGCCCCGGCCTGGCCATCGCCGCACTCGCCGGCCGTGCCAACCAGGGCCAGGTCTACGGCATCGACCACTCCAAGGTCATGGTCGGCCAGGCGAGCCGACGCAACGCCGCCGCCATCCGCGCCCACCGTGTTCACCTCGCGCACGCCACGTTGGACCGGTTGCCGAGCTTCGATGAACCGCTGGATGCCATCCTTGCCGTCAATTCCGTGGGGTTCTGGGCCGATCCGGCGCAGCGGCTCCAGGATCTGCGGCGGCTGCTGCGGCCGGCGGGGCGCATCGCGCTGGCCACCCAACCCCGTTACCCGGGCGCCACCGCAGACACCACGGTCCGAGCCGCCCACGAGCTCCAAGATCTGCTCACTCAGGCAGGCTTCACCCAGCTCCGGGTCGAAACCCTCGGTCTCGACCCGCCGGTTGCCTGTGTCCTGGCCACCAACCCACCCAAGTGAACGAATTGGCGGTCAGCGGACGGGTGGCAGCAATTTCGTTCACTTCGAGCCATCGGCATCAGCGGACCCATGCAGAAGCGCAACGACCGGCCGGGCGAACCCCCACCCTTCGCACCGAGGTTGCACGTATGCACACCCAGCTCGCCACCGACCTAGCCCACGCGGCGCCGAGATGGACGTTCTCGGGGTTCATCGACGCCCGGCGAGCCCGAGATCGTCCATCTCGGCGTTCTGGGCATCGCGCGATCTACCGAGCATCCACCAGACTGGTCCCACCACCGACAACGGAGGCGCCAGTGCTGCGACCTGTCGAGCCGGACGACATCGCGGTCTTCTTCGACCACCAGGACGATCCCGTCGCCAACGCGATGGCGGCGTTCCCGGCCCGCGACCGGGCCGCCCACGACGCGCACTGGAAGACCAAGGTTCTCG
Organism: Propionibacteriales bacterium; assembly: GCA_009379735.1. Lineage (GTDB taxonomy): Bacteria > Actinomycetota > Actinomycetes > Propionibacteriales > Nocardioidaceae > WHTB01. The sequence goes on along the minus strand of WHTB01000022.1, from coordinate 17,681 downwards.
CCGGCGACGACACCAACATCGCGCGCACGATCGTCGACGGCGACCAGGTGGTCGGCAACATTGTCAGCTGGGTGGTCGACGGTGAGCGCAACGTCGGGTACTGGATCGGCCGTCAGCACTGGGGGCTGGGCCATGCCACCCGTGCGTTGACCGAGTTCGTCGCCGAGGTGCACGAGCGTCCCCTGCACGCCCGCGTCGCCGAGCACAACGCCGGCAGTCTCCGGGTGCTCGCCAAGTGCGGCTTCACCGTCATCGGCGAGGAGCAGCACGACGACGACCCGGTCAAGGAAATCGTCGTGCGGCTCGACGCCTGACTCAGCCGATTACGCCGCGCTCGCGCAGCCGTGCCTCCACCTGGTCGTGCGGCACCGCGTGTTGCACATGGCCGCAGCCGGTGGTCGTCGTGGCGGCGAACAGCGAGTTCAGCAGGGCCTCCTCGACGCTCTCGATGGCGGCGGCGAACAGACCGTTCATGGCGCTGTCGGGCACCAACGCGAGGTCGTCGGGCGCGGTCGACACCGCGACCGCGTAGTCGCCGCTGCCGCCCCCGAAGTCGGAGCCGACCCGACCCATCGCGAACACCGCTCGGCGGGCGACGCGTGCCAGCCGGCGGGCGTCGAGCGGGGCATCGGTCGCCAGCACGATCATGCAGGAGTTCCCGTCCGGCATCTCGGCCGCGTCGCCGACCCCGACCAACTCGTCGGCCGGCATGGGTACGCCGAGCACGGTCAGCAAACCGGAGAAGTTGCTCTGCACCAGCGCGCCCAGCGTCACCGCCGAGCCGTCCACCGCGACCACCCGCGACGACGTACCCACTCCGCTCTTGAAGCCCAGCGCCGACGTGCCGGTCCCGGCACCGACGCAGCCCTCCGCCGGCAGCTCCGGACCCGCAGCCGCCAGGGCCGCGAGGACGTGCTCCTCAGTAATCGCGCGCCGCCGGATGTCGGAGAGAAACCCGTCGTTGGTCTCCCCCACCAGCGGGTTCAGGGTGCGTACGTCGTCGTACCCGGGCTGGGCGAGCATGTACGTCAGCAGCGCGTCGGCCGCCCGGAACGTCGACAGCGTGGACGTCAGCAGGATCGGCGTCTCCAGCACGCCCAGCTCCTGGACCTGCGTCGCGCCGACCAGCTTGCCGTGCCCGTTGCCGACGAACAGGCCGCAGGGCAACGTACGCCGGGCCGCTCCGAGCTGCGAGAACAAGACCGCCGTCACGCCGGTGTGCAGGTCGGCGCCGTCGTCGACCGTCGTGTGGCCGACGAACACACCAGGGACGTCGGTAAGCGCGTTCAGCGGCCCCGGCCGGAGTGATCCCGGCACGATGCCGAGGTCGCGGGCCCGCCGCGGCTCGTGGTCCATCGAGTCTCCCGTACGAGTGCTAGCGTCGGTCGGCCGTGCGCATCAACCGACGTGGGGGGATCGTGCCACACCGTCTGCAGTACCTCGCTGGACGCGTCTGGCTGTACCCGATGGATCCCGATCCCGACCGCATCCAGGGCTGCGTGGCGGTCGTCGCCGACGACCGCGGCAGCCTGGTCGTCGATGCCGGCAACAGCCCGGCCGTCGCGTACGACGTGCAGCGCGCAATTGCCGAGCAGGGTCTGCCAGCACCCCGTCGACTGGTCTACACCCACCACCACTGGGACCACGTCTGGGGTGCCTGCGCCTGGGAAGGCATCGAGATCATCGCGCACGCGTCCGCCGCACCGTTGCTCGCGGCGGAGGAGGCGCGGCCCTGGAGCCACGACTACCTGCGCGACCAGGTCGATGCCAACCCGCGGCTCGGACCGAGCTTCACCGCCCGGGCCACGGCGATGACGACCTGGGACGGGTTCCGCGTCGTGCCGCCGCACCGGACGTTCGACCAGGCGCTGACCGTCGCCGGCTCACAGGTCCGCCACGTCGGCGGTCAGCACGCACCCGACTCCACCGTGGTCGCGGTGCCCGACTCCGGGGTCCTGCTGCTCGGCGACTGTTTCTACCCGCCGCCCTACCACCTTCGCAGTCCCGACGACGGCCCGGACGTGGCGATGGTGCGGCGGCTCGTCGACGAGGGGTACGAGTGGTACGTCGACGCGCACTCGGCTCCGTGGCGCGGGTCCGACCTGCCGGCCGAGACTACGGAGTGAAGACGCAGAACTCGTTGCCCTCGGGATCGGCCAGGATGTGCCACTGGATGCCGCCGTCACCCTTCGGCCGCAGCAGCGTCGCCCCGGCGTCCAGCAGCGGATGCAGGTCGTCGGCCTCGACGTCCCAGTGGATGCGGTTCTTCACCCGCTTCGGCTCGGGCACCGGCACGAACACCATCCACTCGAACGGCATGCCCGGCACCTCGTTGATCGACCACCACCGCTTGTGCTCGTCGTCGCAGAGGCTCGCGCCGAAGACCTCGGCCCACCAGTGGGCCATCGCCTCGCCGTCAGCCGAGTCGACCACCACCTCGTACAGCCGGTAGTCGTGCCGCTCGGACCGCACGAAGGCGCAGAACTCGCCGCCTTCGGGATCGCGCATCACGTCCCAGGGGTGGGTCGACGACCTGCCCTGCACCCGGGCACCGAGCGCCTCGAGGTCGGCGACCGCCTCGACGTGGACGTCGAGATGCACCCGCTGCTTGACCGTCCTCGGCTCGGGCACCGCGTTGACCCAGATCTTGTGCTGGTCCGTCGGCCCGGTGAGCACACCGTCGCCGCCCTCCTGCAGGGCGAAGTCGAGCCCCAACGTGGTCGCCCAGAACTGCCCGAGCACGTCAGGGCGCACTGCGTCGATGCAGAGGTCCTTGAAGCGTGCGATGGCCATGTCAGGCACGGTACCCATCCGTCCCTCGTCGATCCCGGCCCTCGACTCGGCCCGGGGAGCCTGCCGTCCCAGGCCCTTCGGTAGCCTTTCACGCCGTGAGCGATGCCGACACCGAGACGACGCAGGGACCGAGCGAGTCGCGGGCCTGGGCCTTCGGCCTGGCGACCGTGACGACCGGCGGCAAGGTGCTCGACACCTGGTACCCGGCTCCGTCGCTCGGTCCCGTCCCCGAGCACGCCGTCGCGCCGGCCGACCTCGACGAGCTGGCCGACGAGGACAAGCAGCGCGGCGTACGTACGAAGGTCGTGCAGACCGTGGTCGAGCTGGCCGCCGCGCCGGCCGACACCTCGGACGCGTACCTCCGGCTGCACCTGCTCAGCCACCGGCTGGTCCGACCGCACGGCCTCGCCATGGACGGCATCTTCAACGCGCTGCCGAACGTCGTGTGGACCAGCGCCGGACCGTGCGACCCCGAAGGCTTCGAGCAGACCCGCGCCCGCCTACGTACCCGCGGCCCGGTGCAGGTCTTCGGCGTCGACAAGTTCCCGCGGATGACCGACTACGTGCTGCCGACGGGGGTACGGGTCGCGGACGCCGACCGGGTCCGCCTCGGCGCCCACCTGGCCGAGGGCACGACGGTGATGCACGAGGGGTTCGTCAACTTCAACGCCGGCACGCTGGGCGCCTCGATGGTGGAGGGCCGCATCTCCGCGGGCGTCGTGGTCGGTGACGGGTCCGACGTCGGCGGCGGAGCGTCGATCATGGGCACCCTCTCCGGTGGCGGTAAGGCCGTGATCAGCATCGGCCGGCGCTGCCTGCTGGGCGCCAACTCAGGCATCGGCATCTCGCTCGGCGACGACTGCGTGGTCGAGGCCGGCTGCTACGTCACCGCCGGCACCAAGGTCACGGTGCTCGACGGCGACCGAAGCACCGTGGTCAAGGCGCTGGAGCTGTCCGGCGGCAGCAACATGCTCCTGCGCCGCAACTCGCTGTCGGGGGCCGTCGAGGCGGTGCCGTGGAAGGGGTCCGGCAGTGCGCTCAACGCCGCCCTGCATGCGAACGACTGACGCGTCACACCAGGAACCCGCACCGCACCCACCGACGTTGACCACTCCATGACCACTCCTGGGACCACTCCTGGGACCACTCCTGGGCCGACCGGCCGGCGACGGCTGCCGCTGCTGCTCGCCGGTCTGGCCCTGACGGCCCTGGGCGTGGGCGGTTACGTGCTGTTCGGCTCCGACGCCGGCGTCCTCCGCGAACCCGAGCGGTGCCTCGCGCATGTCGACGGGCGGACGGTCGCGCTGGACCTCGACCAGGCCGAGAACGCCGCGATCATCGCCGGCGTGGCGGTCGAGCGCGGGCTGCCCGCCCGGGCCGTGACGATCGCGCTGGCCACGGCGTACCAGGAGTCCAAGATCCGCAACCTCGACCACGGCGACCGCGACTCGCTCGGGCTGTTCCAGCAGCGCCCGAGCCAGGGCTGGGGTACGGCGGAGCAGGTACGCGACCCGCACTACGCCGCGGGCCGCTTCTATGACGCGCTGGTGAAGATCGACGGTTACCGCGATCTGGAGATCACCGCCGCGGCGCAGCGGGTGCAGCGGTCAGCGTTCGGCACGGCGTACGCCGACCACGAGCCCGACGCGCGGGTGCTCGCGTCCGCGCTGACCGGGTACAGCCCGGCGGGGCTGACCTGCGTGGTACGGCATCGCGGCGTGGCCGTCGAGCAGCTCGGTGACCGCGGGCTGACACCACGGGCCGACGCCGTGCTGCGTGACCTCGAGGCGACGTTCGGTGAGCAGACGGTCGGCGGGTTCGCGCCCGGCGGCGTGACCGACGGTCACGTCGAGGGCTCCGCGCACTACGACGGGCGGGCGGTCGACGTGTTCTTCCGGCCGATCAGCGAGGAGCAGCGCCGCGCGGGCTGGGCTCAAGCGCAGTACCTCGTCAGCCGGGCCAAGACGCTCGGCATCCAGACAGTGATCTTCGACGACCGGATCTGGACCGCGCGGCGCTCCGAGTCGGGGTGGCGGGCCTACCAGGAGCCGCCCGGCGGTGACGCCGAGGTGCTCCAGCACCGCGACCACGTCCACGTGGACGTGCTGCGCGGCACCTGAACCGGCTAGGCGGCGGTCAGCCGCGCGCAGGCCGCGGAGACCCGCTCGTCGGTCCCGGTCAGGGCCACCCGTACGTGCTCAGCGCCCGACGGACCGTAGAAGCTGCCCGGCGCCACCAGGATGCCGCGCTCGGCCAGCCACCCGAGGGTCTCCCAGCACGACTCGGACCGGGTCGCCCACAGGTACAGCGCGGCCTCGCTGTGGTCGATCCGGAAGCCCGCGGCCTCCAGCGCAGAGCGCAGAGACGCCCGCCGGGCGCGGTAGCGGGCGCGCTGCTCGTCGACATGGACGTCGTCGCCCAGCAGCGCGGTCGCCGCCGCCTGGACCGGGGCCGACACGATCAGCCCGGCGTGCCGGCGTACCTCGTGCAACGCGGCGACCACGGCGGCGTCGCCGGCCACAAAGCCCGCCCGGTAACCGGCCAGGTTGGACCGCTTCGACAAAGAGTGCACCGACAGCAGGCCGTCGAACCTCCCGCCGCACACGTCGGGATGCAGGATCGAGACCGGCTCGGCGTCCCACGCGCACTCGAGGTAGCACTCGTCCGACACCAGCAGGACACCCCGCTCCCGGGCCCACGCGACCAGCTTGCGCAGATGCGTGGCCGGCAGCACCCGGCCGGTCGGGTTGGCCGGCGAGTTGATCCACGCCATCGCCACCCGCTGCGGACCGAGCGCCGTGGTCGAGTCGCTGGCGACGACGTCACAGCCGGCCAACCGGGCACCGACCTCGTACGTCGGATAGGCGAGCTGAGGCACCACGACGGTGTCGCCCGGGCCGTACCCCAGGTGCGACGGCAGCGACGCGACCAGCTCCTTGGAGCCGATGGTCGGGAGGATGTGCTCCACGCCGACGCCGGTGACGCCGAACCGCCGGGTCAGCCAGCCCGCCGCAGCCGCCCGCAGCTCGGGGGTGCCGATCGTCTTCGGGTAGCCGGGTGCGTCGGCGGCGGCCTGCAACGCCGTCTGCGCCAGGTCGGGCGTCGCGTCGACCGGGGTGCCGATCGACAGGTCGACGATGCCGTCGGGATGGGTCCGGGCCGCCTCGTCGTAGGGCAGCAGCGAGTCCCATGGGAAGTCGGGTAGCCGGACAGACGGACGCGCCGCCACCCCGGCGGGGGCAGACGGCGCGTCCGATCGGGCGGTAGTCACTCTTGGATCTGGGGCGGCAGCACCGCGATCAACGGGTGGTCCTTGTCGATGACACCCATCTTCGAGGCACCGCCGGGCGAGCCGAGGTCGTCGAAGAACTCGACGTTCGCGGCGTAGTAGTCCTTCCACTGCTCCGGTGTGTCGTCCTCGTAGAAGATGGCCTCCACCGGACAGACCGGCTCACACGCACCGCAGTCGACGCACTCGTCGGGGTGGATATAGAGCATCCGCTGGCCCTCGTAGATGCAGTCGACGGGACACTCATCGACGCACGCCCTGTCCTTGAGGTCTACGCACGGCTGCGCGATGACGTACGTCACCTGAGTCCTCCTCAGTCGGTCGGTTCTGGCCGCCCGTGCGGCGGCAGCACAAGCCTAGTATCGCCCTTGTCTCCCGCCGAACCCAGGGAGGTCCACGCGCTGAAAGGGTGTCATGTCTCTCAGTCGGGCCGACATCGGTCACCGGGTGGTCGTCCGCCGGGTGCTGCCCGGTGAGACCGGCCCGTCGGGTGGGCCGGCCATGACCGACGTGCTCGGTGACCTGGAGGCCTGGGAGGGCGGCGAGCTACAGGTACGGCGGCGCGACGGCGCGCTGGTCAGCGTGCCGGAGCGAGACGTGGTCGGCGGCAAGCGCGTGCCGCCCGCGCCCCGACGGCGACCCGGCCGGGAGTGAGCGGGTCAGCCACCGGTCCCGGTGCTCGGACTCGCCGTCGGCTTCTTCTTCGGCGGTGGACTGCACTTGACCTCGTCGGCCGGGATGTAGGTGACGTTCCACTTCTCGGTGTCCGTCTTGGTGCCGTCGCGGAAGAACGTACGCGTCACGTCGACGTCGAAACCGCTGGCGCCGGTCTGCTCCTCACACTTGTCGGTCGTGTTGTACCGCGTCTTCGGCGATGTGCGGTTGTAGCGGTCGGACAGACCGGCCTCGATCTTGTCCCAGAACCTCGTGCTGAACATCTCCACGTGCATCTCGCCCCGTGACCCCGACGACGACGGGACGATCCAGGCATGCACGAGCACCCCGTACGGCGTGGTGTTCTGGAACTTGAGGTCGACCGCGCCCCATGCGACGGTCGCCTCGCGCCCCATCGGGTAGCGGTCGATATAGAAGCTGTGCGGCTTGTGCTCGACGTCCTTCAGCCCGGCGAAGAACGCCGCGTTGTAGGTCGTCGTCGCGACCTGGGACACGCCGCCGCCGAGGTCCCTCTCGAGGACACCGTTGTTGATGATGAAGCCCTCGACGAAGCCGTTCTCCTTGGTGCGCTCGCCGACGATGTCGTTGAGGCTGAAGATGTCGTCCGGCTTGAGCACGGTGCCGTCGATCTTGTCGGCGGCCCGGCCGAGGTTGGTGTTGCGGTAGTCGGAGTGCGGGAAGTACGTGACGAACGAGCTGACCCGCTCGGTGATCTTGAGGTCCCGTGCCGCCTGGGTGGTGAACTTCGGCTGGGCCTTCTCGGCCTTCAGCGCGATCGTCCGCTCGGTGCCGCTCTTGGCCAGGGCGTCGACCAGCTCGGCGGCGACGCCCTTGGAGTCGACCTTCGTACCCTCCCTGGCCGGGACGACCACCGGAGTAGACCCGCGCAGCTCGACCCGCGCATCCCTGGGCGGAGCCACCAGCCGCCTGAGCGGCTTCTTTATCCCCTCGGCAAGCTTCTTCGTGTCGACCTTCGGTGTCATCTTCGCGTCGACCGCCCGGACCGACAACGCCGGCGCGTACTGCCGCGGGTGCAACGCCACCCGCTTGCCCGGAACGGTGAGGGCGACACCGTGGGCCATCGCCGGCTCGGCGAACGTCCGCATCGCCTGATCGACGTCGTCCTCGGTCACCGACGGGTCGACGGTCGCGACCGGCAGGTCGACCGTTCGCTCGGTGCGGAGCACGGCGGCGGCGACCTCGGCGCCGGCGGCGTCGGTGTCGACCTTCAGGCCGGGCTTCGGGTAGCGCGTCTCGATCTCGCCCTTCGGGAAGGTGATCAGGCCCTCGACCGGCTTCTGGTCGACCTCCTTGGCCACCGCCGTCATCGCCTTTTCCAGCCGGGCGGGGTCGACGTCGACCACCGGCTCGACGTCCTCGCCACCAGTCAGCACGCTGAGCATCCGCAGCGGGTTCAGGCTGCGGCCGCCGCCGGCGTCGGCGACGGTCGCGTCCGGGTCGAACGTCAGACCCGCCTCGTCCGGAGCCACCTCATGGCGCTTGTCGTCGGCCACCAGCGTCAACGGCTCCTTCGCCCGCGGCGCGAGGTCCTCCTCCAGCGTGGCGACGGCCGCCGCCGGGCGCATCCCACCGATCTCGACGCCCGCGACCTCGGTGCCGCGCGGCACCCGGTCGCTGGTGAACAGGTACGCGGCCAGGTAGAGAAGCCCGAGCAGCAGCAGGAGACCGCCGAAGAAGATCACCGTGAAGCGCTTGTCACGGGGGAGGCTGAACGCGTCAGCAGCCTCGCTCATACGGCCGAAAACCACCGGACGCAGCACCCTTCATCGACGGACAGCACCGTGTCTTCGGCGCCTCAAGCCTCGTTCAGCCGAGCCATTGTAATGATTCCAGCGCAGATTGCAGACATCCGGTTACGCCTCGCCCTCGAACCCGGGCTGGAAGGCGCCCCGGTGGTACGTGAGCGGGTCGTCGTCGTCGCCCACCTCGAGCCCGATCACCTGCCCCACCACGATCGAGTGGTCGCCGCCGTCGTAGATCTCCCAGGTGCGGCACTCGACCCAGCACAGCGCGCCGTCGAGCAGGGCAGCGCCGGTCTTCTCACCGCGCCGATGCGGGATCTGGTCGAGCTGTCCGGCCAACGGGCGCCCCCGAGTGGCCAGCCAGCGGGCCGACTCGACCTGCGACGCCTCCAGTACCGAGACGGCCCAGACCCTGCTGACCGCGACCGCCTGGTGGAACCGCGCCGTCTTGTCGACGCAGACCAGCACCAGCGGCGGGTCGAGCGACACCGAGGTGAAGGCACTGGCCGTCATCGCATGGTCCACCCCGTCGTACACCGTGGACGCGACCGTCACCCCGCTGGCGAAACGGCGCAGGGCAGCTCTGAACTCGTCCGGTGTCGGCACGCTCACGACGTCGCCGCCCGCCCTGTTACACCGACGACGAGCACCAGGGCGCCGGCCGCCACGCCGGTCGTGAGCAGGCCCCAACCGCGGCCATCGGTGAGGAAGACGTAGTCGCCGCCGGGGCCACCCGGCAACAGGGCGACCAGCAGCGTCGTCCAGCCGATCGCGAATCCCGGTGCCCACCAGCCGACGCCGCGCAACGCGAGACCGCAGGTCACCGCCGTCCCCACGCCGAGCACCAGGCCCCACGGCAGGGCCACGCCATCGGCCGCCCAGGCGTGCCGGTGGGTGAGCACGGCGGCGACGGCGACCGCGGCACCGAGGACGGCGCCCGCCGTCACGGAGACGACACGCAACCGGTCAGTCCAATCCGGCGAACAGGTCGGACTCCCGGCCGGTCGCGGAGTCCCGCGGCCCGGGCTCACCCGCGACCAGCCGGTAGGACTCGTTGCCCCAGACCTGGTTGCCGAGGTTGTTGGACAACGCGAAGAACGGCCCGTCGACGGTGATCTGGGTGGCGTGGGTGCGCATGGCGTCCAGCTTCTGCTCGACGTACGCCGAGCCGTCGATGGTCGCGGTGAGCAGCTCGTCGGCCACCACGAACGACGGCATCGGGCCGTCGGGGTCCATCCCTTCGAACGTCGTGGTGTCGCCGGACTCGCGCAGCCGGCGGATGCCGGCCCGCAGCTCCGACTCGGGCATGGCGTTCCAGTAGATCTTGGCGATCCGCCAGGGCTCGCCGAGGTCGGGGCGGTACGACGAGACGCCGGCCAGCTGGCTGGCGTACATCGCGACCCGATGCGCCTGCACGTGGTCAGGGTGGCCGTAGCCGCCGAACTCGTCGTAGGTGAGGAGCACCTGCGGCCGGACCTCGCGGACGACCTCGACCAGCAGGTCGGCGGCCTCACGCAGGTCGGCCCGCCAGAACGTACCCTCCTTGACCTCCGGCGGAGCGGTCGCGCCGCCGGCCTCGTCGTAGACCATGCCGGAGTCGCGGTAGCGACCCGCCCCGCCGAGGAAGCGGTGGTCGGTCACCCCGAGGTGCTTCATCGCCGCCGCGAGCTCCTCGACCCGGTGCGCGCCGAGGCCGTCCTCCTTGTCGGCGGCGAGATGGGCGAGCTCGGGCACGAGCACCTCGCCCTCCTCACCGAGCGTGCAGGTGACCAGGGTGACGCCGACGCCTTCGGCGACGTACTTGGCCATCGTCACGCCGTTGCCGATGGACTCGTCGTCGGGATGGGCGTGCACCAGCAGCAGTCTCCGGGCGGGGTTCGACATGCGGCCAGCCTAGGTCACAGCTGCGCCTCGATCTGCGCGGTCCGGGTCTCGAACTCGGCGAGAGCACGCTCCGTCCGTTCCGGCTCGCCCACCGTAGCGAGATTGAGCATGCCGACGTCGCCGGCGGCCTGCCCCTCGGCGATCTTCCGGCACGCGCTGGCGATCCGCGGTAGCACGCCGTGCAGGATCTGTAGCGGGTCGACGTCGCCGTACGACTGGGCCATCAGGCGCAGCCGTGCGGCCTCGTCGTCGACCGGCCGGTACAGCGGTACGGAGTTCCACGCCGCGAACGCCAGGTCCTCGACCGGCCGACCGGGGCTGGCGAGGTCCCAGTCGAAGACCCCGGTCAGCCGGTCGCCGCGGAACACCATGTTGTACGGCGCGACGTCGTGGTGGCAGACGATCTCGTCGTCGGCCAGCGCGCGCTCGGCGAACCGCCAGCGCACCGGCCCGGACGGCCGGAAGCCGCGGACGACGTCGTGGTACCGCCGTAGCCACCGCATCGCCTCGGTCAGCTGGGCGTCGGAGACCCGGGTCGCGTCGACGTCGACGACCTCGCCGGGCAGGTACGTCAGGATCTCGCGGTCCCGCTCGTCGACCCCCAGCACCCGCGGTACGCCGTCGAGGCCGACCTCACGGAGATACCGCAACAGGGCATGGACATTCGGCGTCCACGGCCCGGTCGGACGCCGCACCGTGGTGCCGACCCGGACCGCCCCGCCGACGTTGCCGCCGGGCAGCCGCTCGCCGTCCAGCAGCCGTTCTCGCAGCGGCGCGAGGAACGGCTCGTCCGCGGGCAGCCAGCTCACCTCGCCGAGCTCCTCGGCGGCCAGCCAGCGCAGCGCGTCGTGCTCCACCGGCCGTGGCTCCCCGTCCACCAGCCGGCAGACGACCACCCGCAGGACGAGCTGCTCGTTCAGCCGCTGCTCGCGGTCGAGCCACTCGTCGAGCCGTACGTCGCAGTCGAGCTCCTCGCGGATCTCCCGGACGACGGCCTGCTCGGGAGTCTCGCCGGGATCCACCTTCCCGCCGGGCAGCTCCCATCCGCCGGCCAGCGCCGGTGGCTCGGTCCGGCGGGTCGCCAGCAGCCGGCCGTCGGCCATGATCGCGGCACCGACGACCAGCCGGGACGGGGGCGTGTTCACAGCCGGTCAGCCTGGCACACAACCTAGGGTGTGGCGCATGAGGCGATGGCTCGACGCTGCGCGCGGCCACCCGAGCGCCGTCCTGCTCGTGGCGCAGCTGCTCGGTGTGGTGGCGTACCCCTTCTTCGGCGACCGGGCGGCCGGGCGCGCCGGGCTGTCCCTGTTCTCCCTGCTGTTCCTGGTGCTGGCGATCATGGCCGTTCGCAGCACACCGGCGTTCACCTGGATCGCCGGTGTGCTCGGCATCCCGATCGTGGTACTGACCATCCTCGAAGCGGTCTACCCGGCGAACGAGACCATCGAGCTGTGGTCGTCGGTGGGGCACGCGCTCTTCTACTTCTACGTCGCCTACGGGCTGATCCGCTACATGTTCAACGACAACATCGTCACCCGCGACGAGCTCTACGCGACCGGCGCCGCCTTCACCGTCGTCGCCTGGGCGTTCACCTACGTGTTCGTGGTCGTGCAGATCATCTATCCCGGCTCGTTCACCGCGGCGGTCGACCCCGAGGGCCAACGCAGCTGGTTCGAGATGCTGTTCCTGTCGTTCACCACGCTGACCAGCACCGGGCTGTCCGACGTCGTACCCATCCGGCCGCACGCCGGGGCGATCGTGATGATCGAGCAGGTCGCCGGGCTGATGTACGTCGCGATGATCGTCTCGCGGCTGGTCGGCCTCACGCTGGCTCGGGCCCGGATGTGACACACGCAACAGCTGGCGGCGCGCCCCTTTCGCATCTCGCGAGTTCGCGCCAGACTCAGGTCCGTCGTCCGGGGGATCGTGATCAGCGGAGAGGCCACATGGGTTCGAGCTCAGACGGAGTACGAGAGGCGGTTGCCACCCTGCAGCAAGCAGTCGAGCGGCTACGACACGAGTACGGCGACACCCTCGGCGTACGCCGCCTGCACTCTGACGTGCAACGCTTCGAGGCCGACCTGGCCGAGCTCGGCGACCCGCAGCCGGGGCACCGACCGGGTCCGGCCCCGGAGGAGCTCGAGGAGATCCCGGACGACGACTACGACGCCAGCATGTGGTCCGACGCCGAGCAGGAGGGGTTCGGGGCACCGGACCGGCACGCCCCCTGATGACGGCCGGACTTCTTGGGGCCGGCCGCGCACGCATCCCGCAGAAGACGCTCCGCAAGGACCGCTGGTGGCTGGCGCCCGCCGCGACGTTCGTCGTGTTCGCCGCGTTCGTGGTCTACGCGACCTGGCGCGCGTTCACCGGCGAGCTGTACTACGCCAAGCCGTACCTCTCGCCGTTCTACTCCCCGTGCTTGACGACCGAGTGCCTCGAGGGGTCGAGCGACTTCGGCAGCCCGATCACCTGGTGGGCGCTGTCGCCCGCCCTGATCATCTTGGTCTTCCCGCTGGGCTTCCGGATGACCTGCTACTACTACCGCAAGGCCTACTACCGCGCGTTCTGGCTCTCACCGCCGGCCTGCGCGGTCGCCGAGCCGCACGGCAAGTACTCCGGTGAGACGCGCTTCCCGCTGATCCTGCAGAACCTGCACCGCTGGTTCTGGTACGCCGCGGTCGCGGTCGGGGCCGTCTTGACCTTCGACGCAGTGCTGGCGTTCCGCAACGAGGACGGCGAGTGGGGCCACATGGGCCTCGGCACGCTGATCTTCGTGGTCAACGTGGTGCTGATCTGGCTGTACACCCTCGGCTGCCACTCCTGCCGGCACATCGTCGGTGGCCGGCTTCGACACTTCTCCAAGCACCCAGTCCGCTACCGGCTGTGGGGCTTGGTTTCCAAGCTCAACGAGAAACACGCCCGCTACGCGTGGCTGTCGCTGTTCTCTGTCGCGATCGCCGACCTTTACGTCTACCTGCTGGCGCGCGGCACGATCGAGGATCTGAGGTTCTTCTAGACCATGACCGATACCAGTCCGGGCTCCCCCACCTCTGGGCACGGCTTCGAGACCCACGCGTACGACGTCGTCGTGATCGGTGCGGGCGGCGCGGGCCTGCGGGCCGCCGTCGCCGCCCACGACGCCGGCGCCCGCGTCGCGATCGTCTGCAAGTCGCTGCTCGGCAAGGCCCACACGGTGATGGCCGAGGGCGGCATCGCGGCCGCGATGGGCAACGTCTACCCCGACGACAACTGGCAGGTGCACTTCCGCGACACGATGCGTGGCGGCAAGATGCTGAACAACTGGCGGATGGCCCAGCTGCACGCGCAGGAGGCACCGAAGCGGGTGCTCGAGCTCGAGGAGTGGGGCGCGCTCTTCGACCGCACCACGGACGGCTTGATCTCGCAGCGCGACTTCGGCGGCCACCGTTACGCCCGGCTCGCTCATGTGGGCGACCGCACCGGTCTGGAGATGATCCGCACTCTGCAGCAGCGGGTGGTCGAGCTCGGCATCGACGTCTACATGGAGTGCACGGTCACCGACCTGCTCCGCGACGGCGACCAGGTCAGCGGCGCGTTCGCGTACTGGCGGGAGAGCGGACGCTTCCTCGTCTTCCAGACCCCGACGGTGGTGCTGGCGACCGGCGGCATCGGCAAGAGCTACCAGGTGACGTCGAACTCCTGGGAGTACACCGGCGACGGTCACGCGCTGGCCCTGCGCACGGGCGCCTCGCTGATCAACATGGAGTTCGTGCAGTTCCACCCGACCGGCATGGTCTGGCCGCCGTCGGTGCGCGGCATCCTCGTCACCGAGTCGGTGTGCGGCGACGGCGGGGTGCTCCGCAACTCCGAGGGCAAGCGGTTCATGTTCGACAACATCCCGGAGTTCTTCCGCGCCGAGACCGCGGACAACGAGGAGGAGGCGGACCGCTGGTACGACGACAAGCGCAACAACCGCCGTCCCCCGGAGCTGCTGCCCCGTGACGAGGTGGCGCGGGCGATCAACTCCGAGATCAAGGCCGGTCGAGGGTCGCCGCACGGCGGGGTGTTCCTCGACATCGCGTCGCGCCGGGACGCCGCCTTCATTCGCCGCCGGCTGCCCTCGATGTACCACCAGTTCAAGGAGCTGGCCGACGTCGACATCACGGCCGAGCCGATGGAGGTCGGGCCCACCTGTCACTACGTGATGGGCGGGGTCGAGGTCGACGCCGACACCGGGGCGTCGACCGTCGAGGGCCTGTACGCCGCCGGCGAGGTCGCGGGCGGCATGCACGGCTCCAACCGGCTGGGCGGCAACTCGCTGTCCGACCTGCTGGTTTTCGGCCGCCGGGCCGGCCTCAACGCCGCCTACTACGCCGGCCGGATGGGCTCGGCGCGGCCCGCGGTGTCTGACCAGGCGGTCAAGGCGGCGGCGGAGCATGCGCTGGCGCCGTTCACCGACGAGGGCGGCGAGAACCCGTACACGATCCAGAAGGACCTGCAGGACCTGATGCAGCGGTTGGTCGGCATCATCCGCAAGAAAGAGGAGCTCGAGGAGTCGCTGACCGAGCTGCAGTCCCTCAATCGGCGAGCCGAGAACCTCACCGTCGAGGGGCATCGGCAGTACAACCCCGGCTGGCACCTCGCCCTCGACCTCCCCAACATGCTCCGTGTCTCGGAGTGCATCGCGCGGGCTGCGCTGGTCCGCGAAGAGTCCCGCGGTGGGCACACCCGTGACGACTTTCCCAAGCCCAGCGAGGAATGGGGCACGCTCAACCTCGTACTGACCGAAAGCGGTGGCGAGATCTCGATCAAGGAACAGCCGTTGCCGGTGATGCCCGGCGAGCTCCGCCAACTGTTCGAGGAGAAGTAATGGGCTACGACCTCTCGATGCGTCTGTGGCGGGGCGACCGGAGCGGCGGAGAGCTGGCCGACTACGTCGTCGCCGTCGAGGAGGGCGAGGTGGTGCTCGACGCGATCCACCGCGTCCAGGCCACCCAGGCCGGCGACCTCGCGGTCCGGTGGAACTGCAAGGCCGGCAAGTGCGGGTCCTGCTCGGCCGAGATCAACGGGCGACCGCGGCTGCTGTGCATGACCCGGCTCTCGGACTTCGAGCCGGAGGAGACCATCACGGTCACCCCGATGCGCACGTTCCCGGTCATCCGTGACCTGGTCACCGACGTGTCGTACAACTACGAGAAGGCGAAAGAGGTGCCGGCGTTCGCGCCGACCCCACCCGACAAGGACGGCAACCGTCGGATGATGCAGGCCGACGTCGAGCGGGGCCAGGAGTTCCGCAAGTGCATCGAGTGCTTCCTGTGCCAAGACACCTGCCACGTCATCCGTGACCACGACGACAACAAGTCGTCCTTCGCCGGGCCACGCTTCTTCCTGCGCTACGCCGAGCTCGACATGCACCCGCTCGACACCAACGACCGGCGCAAGCTCGCCCAAGGAGCGGCCGGGCTGGGCATGTGCAACATCACCAAGTGCTGCACCGAGGTGTGCCCCGAGCACATCAAGATCACCGACAACGCGATCATCCCGATGAAGGAGCGCGTGGTCGACCGGAGGTACGATCCGGTGGTGTGGCTGGGGTCGAAGATCCTCCGCCGCGAGCAGCGCAACGAGACGTGACCGACGAGCCGACCTTCGTCAGCGACATCCGCCTGGAGCGCACCTCCGGGATGCGCGACCTGACCGACGAGCTGGCTGGCAACCTCGAGCGGGTCGGTGTCCAGGGTGTCCTCGGCCGGCTGAACCGAGCGGCCGAGGCCTGCGCCGTACCCGGGCATGCGGCGGTCGAGGGCTTCGCCTGGTCGAAGGGCGACCGGCGCAACCTGGAGTGGTGGCCGCAGGGCATCACCTGGGCCGACTCCCCGGAAACCGGCGGCGTGGAGGGGCGCTCGGTGCTGGTGGCGAGCTGGTATGCGAAGAAGGGGCGCGGGCGGGTCGGGAAGGGCTGTCGGGTCTCGTTCGTCGACTACACCGACCCTGCACGTCCGCGCTACCGGCACGTGCTGCTGGTGGAGCCGTTCCGCGACGACGGGTCCGGTGAGGTCGACTACCGGCCGGTCCAGATCCATGCCGGCGGGATCTTGTGGTTCGGCGGCTACCTGTACGTCGCCGGCACCCGAGGCGGCATCCGGGTGTTCGAGCTCGAGGACCTGATCGCCGTACCCGGGGGCGACGACGACCGTGACCTGATCGGCCGGCAAGACGACGGCCACTACACCGCCTACGGGTACGCGTTCGTGCTGCCGCAGTCCTTCACGTACACCGCCTGGGCGACCGAGGGCTTCGAGCAGCTGCGGTACTCGTTCCTGTCGATGGACCGCACCGGGGGCGCCCCGCACCTGATCGCCGGTGAGTACGGCCGCGACGGGGCGACGACCCGGCTGACCCGGTACGCGTTCGACGACGGCACCAAGCTGCTCAGCACCCGCGAGGACGGCCACGCCTGGCCGCGGGAGCTGATCGCCGACCAGGTGGACCGGATGCAGGGCGCCACGCTCGTACGGGGGACGTACGTCATCACGTCGAGCCAGGGCCGGACCTCGCGCGGGGACATGTACGTCGGCCCGCAGGGTGCCCTGACTCGGCACCGCGGTGTGCTGCCGATCGGGCCGGAGGACATCACGTACTGGACGTCCCGCCGGCAGCTGTGGTCGCTGACCGAGTGGCCGACTCGCCGCTGGGTGTATGGCATGGACGCCCGCCGCTGGGTGCCCGGCCTCGACTGACCGGCTCCCTTCCCGTTGAGTGTGACGTTTTCGACGCGACACGCCGGCGTGTCTGTCGAAAACGTCACACTCAACGGGAGAAGGCGCTAGCCGACGACCTCGTCGGCGAAGCACCAGCGCCAGGCCTCACCCCGCTCGAAGCTCCGCATCACCGGGTGGCCGCTCTCCCGGAAGTGTGCGGTCGCGTGCTTGTGCGGCGACGAGTCGCAGCAGCCGACGTGGCCGCACTCCATGCAGATCCGCAGGTGCACCCACGTCGACTCGTCCCGCAGGCACTCCTCACAACCGTCTGGCGTCCTGGCCTCGGGTACGTCGCGCAAGCTCGCCAGGTGCTCGCAGGCTTCGGCCGACTGTCGCGGCGCGAGCTCGTCCATCCGTTCCTCCAGGTCGTCCTTGGTCGTCCGGTCGATCAGCGACTCCTCGATGTCCAGCGCGGCGAGTACGTGCTGCAGCACCTCGTGCGGCGCCTCGCCGGCGTCACGGGCCCGCAGCACCTCGTCGCGCTCGGCTCGCAGCATCTCGAGGCGCAACCGGGCATAGCTGCGCGCCGGGGTC
>WHTB01000240.1 GCA_009379735.1 Propionibacteriales bacterium | reverse complement strand
CGACACCAACAGTTCCGTCATGCGGTCCGCCGCGTGCCCGTCGCACCAGCGTCGCCACTGGTGCCCGTCCATGCTCGCCACGTGCTCGAGCAACTCCGACCAGCCGGACCGCGGGAAGCGTCCCTCGACCCACGCCGGCCACTCACCCGCCGCCAGCACACGGCCCGTCGCGCGTTGCTCGTCGAACGGACGTGCGGCCGGGATCACGATCGCCGGCTTGCGGCGCGCCGCCACGTCGGCCACCGCGGACTCACCAGCCTGGATCACGACAACGTCGGCCCTATCGATGGCCGGGGCGGGCTCGTCGGCCCACTCACCGGGACCACCCAGAACCCGCCAAAACCAGTCGGGCGCGTCGGCTGCGGCGGCGTTCACCTGCTCGCTCGTGGGATGACCACCGCCGCGCCCCGAGAGCACCAGGACGGTACGGCGACCGGGCAGGTGGGCGCCGGGGGTCGCCACCTCGAGTCGCGAGACTGCCCCGACGTGGTGCAGCCGTCGCGCGTCGGCGGGAGCCAGTCCGTGCACCATGCCACTCGCCTCTCGCGGCCAGGCCGCGACGAGTCCGCTGCTCACGGCGTGGGCGCTGCGGTGGGCACGGTTGCCGCGACGTCCCGGAAGGACTACCGACACGACCGGCACGCCGTGCAGCCGAGCCAGCAGCGTCACCTCTGCGGAGACGTCGCTGACCACGACGTCGGGCCGTGCGTCGTCGAGCCACGCCGACATCTGCGCCATGCGTCGACACAGGCCGTCGTCCCCCTCGGGCACCCAGTGCAGGTTTCCTCCTGCCGTCGGGTCCACCACATCGGGAGCACGGTCGTCCCTGGCGAGCCGCACCCAGGGTCCCGGCCACCCCGACGGCGCGGGCAGGGACGACAGGCCGGTGACGGTGACCCCCGCGCGGGACGCGACGGCCCGGGCCCGGTTGAGGTGTCCGGCCCCTGCGTGGTGGACGTAGTAGCCGATCACGCAGCCCTCGCCAACAGCGTGGCGTCGAAGAGCGCCTCGTACTCGTCGACCATGCGTGCGAGCCCGTGAGCCTCCACCGCATGACGGCGGACCGCAGGTCGGTCACAGGTCGCGGCACCGTCGATGGCCTCGGCCAAGGCCTCCACGTCCCCGCCCGCAGCCAGCCGGCCCGTCTGCGGCGTGACGATCTCGGTCAATCCCCCGCGGGCGTAGGCGGCCAAGGGCGTGCCGCAGGCCATCGCCTCCGCGGCCACCAGCCCGTAGGGCTCGTCCCACTGCGGGGTGACGACCGCGACGGCGGACGAGCCGACCAGCTCACCGAGGCGATCCTGGTGAACGTGGCCCGCGTAGCGCACGTGCGGTCCGAGGCGAGGGCGGATCGCGCGCTCGAAGTACCGCTGATCCAGCACTGGACCGACGAGGGTGATCGACCGGCCCGTCTGCCGGGTCGCGTCGATCGCTTCGTGCGGTGCCTTCTCCGGCACGATCCGCCCCGACCAGACGGCGCCGTGACCTCCCGGCCCCGCCGGCCATCGGTCCGGATCCACTCCGTTGAGGATGACCGAGGTCGGCACCGCGTGCGCCCATGCCCGGCTCATCGCCTGGCTCACGGCGACGAAGGTGCCGGTCCCGCCCGCCACCTCGATCGCCGACTCGAGCCACGGCACCGGCGGCGTGTGCAGCGTGGTCACCAGGGGCATCGGCAGCATGGCGGCCATCGCGACCGGCAGGTGGTGCAGGCTGTTGTTGAGCACCACGTCGAACTCGTCGGTCCCGGCACGGGTCAGGCTCATCATCAGGCTGAGGTAGGCGTGGTGTTCCTCCATCCAGCGGGCGGGTGGAGCAGCGACGTCGAGGCGCGCGGTCTCGCTCGAGCGGTGTGGCGAGACCTCCAGCCGGCCAACAGGGAAGCCCAGGTCCGAACCAGGAGCGGCGAACACCGAGACCCGGTGCCCGCGGTGGTGGAGCTCGCGCGCGAACGAGTAGGTGTGCGCCTCGAGCCCGCCCGCGAACGGCTCGCGGATCGGGAAGCGGCTGGAGGCGACCATGCAGATCCGCAGGCGCTTCCCGCGCGCGCCCGACGGTGAGCGCGCCTCCGATGTGTTCCCCACACCGAAGAAGTACCCGTCCGGTGGACTTCGATCCGTGTGTGTGGCCATGAGTGGCGGCACCGGACAAGCGAGCGCCCCGCCTGTTCATACCAAGCGGGGCGTTCGGCGACGGTTCTCACGACCTCGGGTCCGGCTCGGGAAATTCACCCCGAGGGCCGTGGCCGCTACGTCGCGATGGTGCCGGTGCTCGACGACGAGCCGCTCGACGAGGACCCCGTGGGCGCCTCGTCCTTGACCCGTTCCACCGACTCCTGGGCGCTGGACTTCACCTCGTCAGCCGCCTCGGATGCCTTGTCCTTCAGCTGGTCACCGACCTCCTGGGCCGCCGACTTGGCCTGCTCCATCACGGGCTGGCCGTTCTCCTGGGCGACTTCCTTCAGCTTCTGGGCCCCTTGGGCCTCCACCTTCGTGGCCGGCATCACGCCCGCGACGAGGAGACCCGCACCGAAGGCCACCAGGCCGACGGCGAGGGGACTTCCCTCGACCCGCTCATCCAAGGCGCTCCCGGCGTTCGAGGTCGCGCTGGTGACGCCGTGGGCAGCGCCCTGTCCGGTCCCCACCACGCTCTGGCCGGTGCCCATGACCCGGTCCTTGGCCGACGCCAGCCGGCCGCGGACGGCGGACTTGCGGCGTTCCATGATCGCGCTCGGGCTGACCTTGTTCTGCAGGGCGTCGACGTCCTGCTCCAGGTCAGCGCGAGTGCGCGCGATGTCGTTGCTCAGTTCTTCTGTGCTCGTGCCCATGCTGCGTCCTCCTTGAGTGTCTGTTGCGTCTGCGGTAGCTGGGGGTTGGCCTGCTGCAGCTTCTTCCGGCCGGTGTTCGCGAGCACGGCCGTCACGATTGCCCAGAGCAGCGCCACGATCAGCGCGGCGAGCTCGACCGGCATCCAGTTGTCGAGCAGCCAGAGCAGCGCCCAGGACAGGAAGAGCATCACGAGCAGACCGGTGATGGCCGCGCCCGCCAGCATGCCGATGCCCTTGCCGGCCGTGTTGGCTTCCTGCTTGAACTCTGTCTTGGCCAGGTCGATCTCCTGACGGACCAAGGTGCTGAAGTCCGTGCTGATGTCACCGACGATCTGGCCCAGGCTGCGGTGGTCCTGCGGCTGGTCGGCGGCCGTCGCGCCATCCGGCGTGGCGTCGTAGGCCGACATCACAGCCCCCCACCCGGGCGCCCCGACTCGTTCGAGGTCACCGCAGGGCTCGCCAGCGGCGAGGGCAGGGGGTCGTCGATCGGCGCCGGGACCGGGGCCGTCATGGTCGTGTCGTACGGCGTTGCCAGCGGGCTCTCCTGGGTGACGGCGACGTCGCTGCTGCTCGAGCTCCCGCCTGAGCTGCCGGTCTGGGCGGCCTCGCGGCTGCCCCGCAGGATCCGACCGACGACGACACCGGCGAAGACCGAGCCGGCGAGAAACATGCCGGGACGACGACGGGCGAACGACCGCAGGTCGTCGAGAAGCTCCGCCGGCTCGCGGCCATCCAGCTGCTGGCTGATCGACCGAGCGCGGTTCGCGACCTCACGTGCGGAGTCGGAGGCCAGGCCTCCGCGCTGCTCGGCCATGTTGTCGAGGTCGTCGCTGAACGTGCGGATCGTCTCGACCAACCGGTCACGCTGCGTGCGTGACTGGTCCTCGACCTGGGTTCTGGTCTCGTTCATCAGGCCACGCGCCTGCTCACGGACGTCCGAGGCGACCTGCTTGGCCTCGTCCCGCGCCACCGAGGCGGCCTGCTTGGCCTGATCGGCCTTGGAGTTCTGCTCGCCGCTGGACGTGAGGCCGGTCGGTCCGGTCTCGGTCAACGGCGTGCTCGATGTGTTCGTTGCGCTCGTGGTCATGGATTCCTCCCTGTTGCCCCCTCGAGGTGAGGGGTGAACACCAGCAGTACCCACCGGCCATGGCTCGATACCGGCCATGCCCAAGAGCATCGGGATCCGGCGTTCGACCAAGCCCGCCAAGCGCGCCGCGAAGGTCGCGGCCCGCATGCTCGCCGAGGTCGCCGAGGAGCTCACGGAGCGGCCCGTACCTGGGACGCCTGGTTCCAAGCCGGCGCCCCTCGAGGAGCCGATGCAACCCCATGAGCCGTTCGAGCCCAAGGCCGACCAGGAGTCGCCCGAGACCCGGACGCCCACAGGGGCCGAGACGGGCGCCCCGAAGGAGAGCAACGCTCAGCAGGGTCCCTACCTGACCACAGCAACAGGAGTGCGGGTCGCCGATACCGACCACTCCCTCAAGGCGGGCGAGCGCGGTCCGACGCTGCTCCAGGACCACCACCTGCGCGAGAAGGTGATGCACTTCGATCACGAGCGGATCCCCGAGCGGGTCGTCCACGCCCGGGGTGCGGGAGCCCACGGGACGTTCGTCGGCTACGGAAGCGCCGCAGAGGTGTGCCGGGCAAGTTTCCTCGCCGAAGGGGTCAAGACGCCCGTGTTCGTGCGATTCTCGACCGTCCTCGGCTCCCGCGGGTCCGCAGACACCGTCCGCGACACGCGCGGCTTCGCCACGAAGTTCTACACGAGGAGGAGAACTTCGACCTGGTCGGCAACAACATCCCGGTGTTCTTCATCCAGGACGGCATCAAGTTCCCCGACATCATCCGCGCGGCCAAGCCGCATCCCGATCGGGAGATCCCGCAAGCCCAGAGCGCGCACGACACCTTCTGGGACTTCGTCTCACTCCACACCGAGGCCCAGCACCACACATCTGGAACATGTCCGACCGCGGCGTCCCCCGGTCTTACCGGACGATGGAAGGCTTCGGCGTGCACACGTTCCAGCTCACCAACGCGGCCGACGAGACGGCGCTGGCCAAGTTCCACTGGAAGCCGGCCCAGGGCGTGCACTCGCTGACGTAGGAGGAGGCGCAGCTGATCGGCAGCCTCGACCCCGACTTCCACCGGCGCGACCTGTACGACGCCATCGAGTCCGGAGCCTTCCCCGAGTGGGAGCTCGGCCTCCAGGTGATCGAGGACACCGCCTACCAGACCTTCGAGGGGATCGACCTGCTCGATCCCACCAAGCTGGTGCCCGAGGAGCTGGCGCCGGTTCAGCCGGTCGGACGGCTGATCCTGACAGGCAACCCGACGAACTTCTTCGCCGAGAGCGAGCAGATCGCCTTCCACACCGGACACCTGGTGCCCGGCATCGACGCCACGGACGACCCGCTGCTGGCCGCCCGCAACTTCTCCTACCTCGACACGCAGCTGACCCGCCTCGGCGGGCCGAACTTCGACCAGATCCCGATCAACCGGCCGCACGTGCCGGTCAACGACAACCCACCGCGACGGCTTCATGCAGCAGGCCGTGCATGCCCGTGTGGCGCCGTACCGGCCGAACTCGCTGGACGGCGGCTGCCCCTTCATCGCGGGCACCGACCTGGGCGAGGATGGGGCGCGTACCTCGAGGCTGCCGTCACGGTGGCGGCCTCGCCGAGCTGGCGGTCAAGGAGCGGCAGCTGCTGGCCCTGGCCAACGTCGACGCCGACCTCTGTGCCCGGGTGGCCCAGGGCCTCGGCCTGGCCGCTCCGGAGCAGACCGAGGACGTGGTCGAGCGTGAGCCCAGTCCCGTGCTGTCCCAGCCGGGCGGCACCTAGCCGGTCGACGGTCGCATCGTCGGCATCGTGTGGACGCCGACGCCGGTCTCGATAGTCTTGATGCACGTCGGGCCGTTATCGACGCCGGTGGTCTGCCCCTGGTGATTGCCGCGCACGGCGGCCCGTCGACGAGGACGGCACCCAGGCCCAGCGGACGTTCCTGACGGCCCGTTCGGTGGAGCGGGACGCGGTGCTGGTGGCGGGATGTCCGCCGCCGGCACCCGACGCCCTGCCGGGCCTGGACGCCAAGGCCGGCGACCCCGATGGTGGCGACTCGATCCCCGGGTGGCCCTCATGCTCCAGGAGGCCTACCGTCACGCGAAGCCGATCGGCGCGTGGGGCGGTGGCCGCGGCGCGCTGGCGGCGTCCGTCGTGCCGCCCGCTCCGGGAATCACCCTCAGCGACGAGCCCGGCACCGCCGTGACCGACGTGCTAAGCGATCTCGGCCGGCACCGGGTCTGGGAGCGGTTCCCCGGTAGCGCCTGATGCGGCCACGATGGAGGGGCGGGCCGGCGTCGATCACGCTGGTTCGCCACGGCGAGTCCTTCGGCAACCTGGCCGACACGCGGGCGCAGGAGGCCGAGGCCGAGGTCCTCGACCTCGACGACCGTGACGCCGACGTCGCGCTGTCGCCCCGGGGTCGTGAACAGGCCGGCGCGCTGGCTGTCTGGCTGGACGACGCCGAGGCCGCAGGGTCGCGTCCCGACGCGGTGATCAGCTCGCCGTACCGTCGGGCGGCCGAGACGGCGGAGCGTGCGCTCGCCCCGACGCAGCTGACGGTCACCTACGACGAGCGGTTGCGCGAACGGGACCTCGGCCTCTTCGACGGGCTCACCGGCCACGGCATCCGGACGAGGTACCCGGACGAGGTTGAGCGCCGCAGTCGGCTGGGGAAGTTCTACTACCAGCCGCCATCGGGTGAGAGCTGGTGCGACGTCGTGCTGCGGATGCGTAGCCTGCTGCGCGACCTCGAGAGCCTCGATGGCGCGAGGCTCTGGCTGGTCACCCACCAAGCGGTGATCATGAGTTCGCTTCGTGCTCGAGGAGCTGACCGAGCTGGCCTCGACATCGACCGCACGACGCCGCTGCCCAACGCCTCGCTCACGATCTACGAGCGGGTCGACGACACGTCCGTTCTCCAGCGGTACGGCGACGCGACGCTGGTCGAGCACCTCGCCGCCCCGGTGACCCACGAACGCGACCCGCGTCAGCGCACCGGGGGGCCGCGGCGTGACCGCCACGGTGATCACCCGGCGGTGCTGCGCGACTG
>WHTB01000034.1 GCA_009379735.1 Propionibacteriales bacterium | reverse complement strand
CTGCATCTGCATCGAGGTCGACGAGTCGCGTATCCAGCGCCGTCTCGAGCACCGCTACCTGGACGTACGAGCCGACTCGCTCGACCACGCACTGGAGCTGGCCGTCGAGGCGCGCAACTCCCGAAATCCCTTATCTGTAGGCGTTCTCGGCAACGCCGCCGACCTGCTGCCCGAGCTGCTGGCGATGTCAGCGCCGATCGACATCGTCACCGACCAGACCTCGGCGCACGACCCGCTGATGTACCTGCCGTCCGGCGTGGCTTTCGACGACTGGGTGTCGGCTCGGGAGAAGGACCCGGCCGGGTTCACCGAGCGGGCGCGGGAGTCGATGGCGCGACACGTCGAGGCGATGGTCGGTTTCATGGACGCCGGTGCCGAGGTCTTCGACTACGGCAACTCCCTGCGGGCAGAGGCAAAGCTCGGCGGCTACGCAAGGGCGTTCGAGTTCCCGGGGTTCGTGCCGGCGTACATCCGACCGCTGTTCTGCGAGGGCAAGGGACCGTTCCGCTGGGCGGCGCTGTCCGGCGACCCGAAGGACATTGCGGCGACCGATCGTGCCGTACTCGACCTCTTTCCCGACAACGAGCCGCTGGCCCGCTGGATCAAGAAGGCCGGGGAGCGCGTGCAATTCCAGGGCCTGCCGGCGCGGATCTGTTGGCTGGGGTACGGGGAGCGGCATCTGGCCGGTGAGCGGTTCAACGACATGGTGGCATCGGGTGAGGTGCGTGCGCCGCTGGTGATCGGGCGCGACCACCTGGACTGTGGGTCGGTCGCCTCGCCGTACCGGGAGACGGAGTCGATGCTGGACGGGTCCGACGCGATCGCCGACTGGCCGTTGCTGAACGCGATGGTCAACGTGGCCTCGGGTGCCTCGTGGGTGTCGATCCACCACGGTGGCGGGGTCGGCATCGGTCGCTCGATCCATGCGGGGCAGGTGGTGTGCGTCGACGGCACCGAGCTGGCGGGGCAGAAGGCCGAGCGGGTCCTCACCAACGACCCGGGGATGGGCGTGATCCGGCACGTCGACGCGGGGTACGAGCAGGCGGTCGTGGTGGCGGAGGCGAAGCAGGTCCGGATACCGATGACAGAATCCTGAGCTCTGACGAGTTCCGAGGAGTGGTGATGAACGTCGACGAGATGTTGAAGGGTGCGCGCGACGTCATGTCGGTGCAGCGTGTCTACGGCGACCCGATCGAGCGCGACGGTGTCACGGTCGTCCCGGTGGCGGCCGTCCGCGGAGGTGGCGGTGGCGGCAGCGACGAGAGCGAGAACGGCGGCGCGGGCTTCGCTGTCACCGCGCGACCCGTCGGTGTGTACGTGATTCGTGGCGGCGAGGTGGAGTGGCAACCGGCTATCGACGTCGGTCGGCTCGCCGTGGCCGGCCTGGCCTCGTGCGTGCTCGTCGCCTACCTGGCCCGACGCCGATAGGTCACGGCCCCGGCCTCGGTCTGCCCTCGGGCGCCGGGGTCCTGACGTCCATTTGATTGGAACGGGGGCGCCCCGTACCAGACCTAGTGGAACGGGGCGCCCCCGTACCAGAAAAGTTGGGGAGTAGATCCGCCCAGTCCGCCGGTGCCGGTCGCGTGATCGGGAGTGTCCTGGGGTACGTCTAGGGTGTCCGAAGACCGTTCGAAAGGCTTGGGGTTCCCAGTGATCGAGTTCGAGAGCGTGACCAAGCGGTACGATGACGGCACCGTCGCCGTCGATGGCCTGAGCCTCGTCGCCGCCAACGGTGAGATCACCGTTCTCGTCGGACCCTCGGGATGTGGCAAGACCACCTCGTTGCGGATGATCAACCGCACCATCGACGTGACGTCGGGCACGATCTCCGTCGACGGGCAGGACATCGCGAGCACCGACGCGGTGACGCTGCGCCGCAACATCGGCTACGTCATCCAGCATGCCGGGCTGTTCCCGCACCGCACCATCGTCGACAACATCGCGACCGTGCCGCACCTGCTCGGCTGGGACAAGAAGCGCAGCAAGGGCGTCGCGCTCGAGCTGATGGAGCGGGTCGGGCTGTCGACGGCACTGGCCACGCGCTACCCGGCCCAGCTGTCGGGTGGTCAGCAGCAGCGGGTCGGGGTCGCCCGTGCGCTCGCCGCCGACCCGCCGATGCTGCTGATGGACGAGCCGTTCAGCGCCGTCGACCCGGTCGTCCGCGAGAGCCTGCAGGACGAGTTCCTCCGGCTGCAGCAAGAGCTCGGCAAGACGATCGTGTTCGTCACCCACGACATCGACGAGGCGATCAAGCTCGGCGACCAGGTCGCGGTGATGCAGGTCGGCGGCACGCTGGCCCAGTTCGCCCCGCCCGCCGAGCTGCTGTCCAAGCCGGCCAACGACTTCGTCGCCGGCTTCATCGGGCGCGACCGGGGATACCGCGGGTTGTCGTTCGTCGGCGCCGAGGGACTGCCGGTGCACGAGCGGTCCACGGTCGCCGTCGGGGCGTCCGAGGACGACGTACGCCAGGCGACCGGAGACGACGACCATGTCCTGGTGCTCGACACCGAGCGGCACCCGGTCGGCTGGCTGCCGGTCAACGGCCAGGCCGACATCTCCCCGGAGCGGCTGCTGGCGCTCGGCACGACCTTCACGCCCGCCCAAACGCTGCGCGCCGCGCTCGACGGCGCGCTCGCCTCCCCGACCGGTGAGGCCGTGTGCGTCGACGGCGACGGGAGGTTCGTCGGCGTCGTCAGCCACGGTGAGATCGCCGAGCACCTGCAGACCGCCGGCAGGCAGGCCGGCTGATGGACTGGGAGTGGATCTCGTCCAACACCGGGGAGATCGGCGGTCTGCTCGGCGACCACATCTATCTCGCCATCGTGCCGATCGTGGCCGGCCTGGTCGTCGCGCTCGTCGTCGGTGCGCTCGGCGTACGCTTCCCGCGGCTCTACCCGCCGATCGTCGCGCTGTCGAGCACGTTCTACACGATCCCCTCGCTCGCCCTGTTCGTGATCATGCCCGGCCTGATCAGCACCCAGATCCTCGATCCGATCAACGTCATCATCGCGCTCACGATCTACAGCGCGTCACTGCTGGTCCGCAATGTCATGGACGGTCTGCGCGCCACCTCGCCGGAGGTGCGTCAGTCCGCGCTGTCGATGGGCTACACACCGATCCGTCAGCTGTGGGAGATCGACCTGCCGATCGCGATGCCGCTGGTCTTCGCCGGTCTCCGGGTCGCGACCGTGGCCAACATCAGCATGGTCAGCGTCGGCGCCCTGATCGGAGTCGGCGGCCTCGGCGAGCTGTTCACCCAAGGGTTCCAGCGCCGGTTCTACACGCCGCTGCTGGTCGGGCTCGTGCTGTCGGTGCTGCTGGCGCTGCTCGCTGACGCCCTCCTGGTGCTGCTGCAGCGCTGGCTCACGCCCTGGGCCCGGTTGGTGAGATAGCGATGACTCTCTTCAACGAGCTGGTCGCGTTCCTGTCCGAGTCGGCGAACTGGAGCGGCTCGCGCGGCATCCCGGTCCGGATCGGCGAGCACGTCCTCTACACCGTCGTCGCCCTGGCGGCGGCGTTCGCCGTCGCGTTCCCGATCGGGTTGCTGATCGGCCACACCGGCCGCGGCGCGTTCCTGGCCATCAACATCGGCAACGCCGCCAGGGCCGTACCCACCTTCGGGGTGCTGATCCTTGTCGTTCTCCTTGCCGGGCTGGGATTCCTGCCGGTGCTGGTCGCCCTGGTGATCCTCGGCATCCCACCGATCCTGACCTCGACGTACGCGGGGATCCGCGGGGTCGAGGGGTCGACCGTCATCGCCGCCAGGAGCATGGGCATGACCGAGCGCAACATGCTGCTCAAGGTCGAGCTCCCGATCGCGCTGCCGACGGTCATCGCCGGTCTGCGTAGCGCCACCCTGCAGATCGTGTCGACCGCGACGATCGCGGCCTACGTCGCACTCGGCGGGCTGGGGCGCTTCGTCATCGACGGCCAGCAACAGCGCGACTACGGCAAGATGGCGGCCGGGGCGGTGCTGGTCGCCGCGCTGGCGATCGCGTTCGACCTGCTGTGGGGGCTCGTCGACCGCGTCGTCGTGTCCCCCGGAGTCAGCGGACGGCTGCCCCGCACTCGGCGTGCCCGCGACGCCGACTCCCCGCCGCCAACTACCGGCACGACCCCCACCGACCCACTCACCCCAGAGCCTGCGGGCCGACCAACCTGACACGCCACCACAGGAGGAACCCATGTCCTATCGAACTCCGGCCCGCCTGGCCGGGCTCGCGCTGGCCGCCGGTCTGCTCGCCGCCTGCGGCGGCGGTGACGGAGGCGGAGGCGGCGACCCGCTCAGCGACGGTGGCGGTGAGACCTGCCAGGCCAGCAGCGGCGACGGCGTCGTGATCGGCTCGGCGAACTTCAGCGAGAACGTCCTGCTGGCCGAGATCTACGCCGGCGCGTTGGAGGCGGCGGGTGTGACGGTCGAGAAGAAGCTCAACATCGGCAGCCGCGAGACGCTGATCCCCGCGCTGAAGGACGGCTCGATCGACCTCGTCCCCGAGTACACCGGCAACCTCCTCACGTACCTCGACGAGGAGGCCGACGAGGCCGAGAGCGACGCGGTCTACGAGGCACTCGGCGACGCGGTCCCCGACGGGTGCCAGGTGCTCGAGCAGTCGCCCGCTGAGGACAAGGACGCGCTGGTCGTCACCAAGGAGAGCGCCGACTCGCAGAGCCTGGCGACGATCCCCGACCTGCAGCCGGTCGCCGGCGACCTGATCGCGGGCGGGTCGTCGGAGTTCGAGACCCGGCGAGCCGGCCTCGTGGGGCTCAAGGAGGTGTACGACATCGAGTTCGGCGAGTTCAAGACGCTCGACCCCGGCGGCCCGCTGTCGGTCGAGGGCCTGCTGAAGGGTGACGTCGACGTGGTCAACCTGTTCACCACCAACCCGGTGATCGAGACCGAGGGCCTGGTCGTGCTGGAGGACCCGGAGAGCCTGTTCAGCGCCCAGAACGTCGTCCCCCTGATCACCGAGGAGAAGGCGACCGACGAGGTGACCGAGGCGCTCAACGGCGTGTCGGCGGCCCTCGACACCGAGCAGCTGATCGCGCTGATGAAGCGGGTCGACGTCGACAAGGAGAACCCCGCCGACGTCGCCGCGGCCTGGCTCACCGAGGCGGGCCTGGTCTGACGCCAGGTGTCACCAAGTCGACCGGTGGACCACGTCGGCGAGCCCGCGGCGGCCGCGCCGCAGCGACGGCGAGCGCCGGTCGGGTGCGGGTACGCCGACGGTGATCGCGCCGATCGGGGTGTAGCGCTCCGGCACCCCGAACTCCGCCCGGAACGCCGACGTCCGGTCGGGCGGGATGCCGAAGAAGCAACCGCCCAGACCCTCGTCGACCGCGGTCTGCAGCATCAGCAGCGACGCCATGCCGGTGTCGATGTGCCAGTACGGCACCGGCCAGCGGGCCTCGTCGCGGTCGGTCCACCCCTTGTCCGGCTCGGCGTATCGGTCGAGGTAGGCGTCCTTGCACGACAGCGGCACGATCACGACCGGTGCTCGGCTCATGCCCTGCAGCCAGGGCGAGCCGTCGCCTGGCGACTCCGTCGGCGACGTCGCCCGCCAGAATCGCGCGACGTCGGCCGGCTGGTCGAGCACGAGGAACGCCCAGCCCTGGCTGAAGCCCGCACTCGGCGACCGGATGGCGTGCTCCAGCATCCGGTCGACCACCGCCGGGTCCACCGGCTCGTCGGCGTAGTTGCGCACCATCCGGCGCCGCCGTACGACGTCGCGGAACTCCATCAGGACGAGCCCGTTGCGGAGGCGGTGCGCGGTAGTGGGAGGTTCTCGGCGGGAAGCATGCGGTTACCGTAACCACGACGACGGCCAGACGGATGAGGGATGCAGTGGGCATCGGTTTCGAGCAGATGTGGGCGGAGCTGCAGCCGCTGGGCCGCAGTGCCACCAGCGGCGGCTACTTCCGGCAGCCGTTCGACGCGGCCGAACGCGAGTGCCACGCGTGGTTCGTCGAGCAGGCCCAGCTGCGGGGGCTCGAGGTCGGTCACGACGGCAACGGCAACAGCGTCGCCTGGTGGCGCGCGGCGGAGCACGCCGGTCGGCCGGCGGTCCTCACCGGCTCCCACCTCGACTCGGTCCTCGACGGCGGCGCGTTCGACGGTCCGCTCGGCGTCGTGTCGGCGTTTGGTGCGGTCGACCTGCTGCGCGAGCGCGGCTTCGTACCCTCGCGGCCGATCGCGGTCGCGGTGTTCGCGGAGGAAGAGGGGTCCCGGTTCGGCCTTGCCTGCTTGGGATCCCGGCTGCTCACCGGCCAGACCACGCCGGACCAGGCGCGCGCGCTGCGGGATCGCGACGGCGGCTTTCTGCTCGACGCGATGAGCGCGGCGGGACTCGAGCCCGAGCTCGGCCGGTCGGACCTGTTCGGCGAGGTGGCCGCGTTCGTCGAGCTGCACGTCGAGCAGGGCCGTGACCTGGTCGACCGCGACGCCCCGGTCGGCGTGGCCAGCGCCATCTGGCCGCACGGCCGCTACCGACTCGACTTCACCGGCGAGGCGAACCACGCGGGTACGACCCGGATGGCGGACCGGCAGGACCCGATGCTGACGTACGCCATGACCGCGCTGGCCGCCAACAAGCAGGCCCGGCTGGCCGATGCCCGGGCCACCTTCGGCCGCGTCGAGGTCGCCCCGAACGGCATCAACGCCGTCCCGTCCCGGGTGACCGGCTGGCTGGACGCCCGGGCCGCGCGCACCGAGACGCTGGACGCGATGGTCGACGCGATCGGGCGGCAGGCCGACGACCGGGCCGGCCGCGACGGCACACGGGTCGTCCTCACGGTGGAGTCCCAGTCGCCGGCCGTCGACTTCGACCCAGTGCTGGCGTGGCGCATCGCCGACCGGCTCGGCGGCGTGCCGATGATCGCCACCGGTGCCGGCCACGACGCGGGTGTGCTCTCGGCGTCCGGCGTACCCACGGCCATGCTGTTCGTCCGCAACCCGACCGGAGTGTCGCACTCGCCGGCCGAGCACGCCGAGCTGGCCGACTGCCTCGCCGGGGTCGACGCGTTGGCCGCCACTTTGGCCGACCTGGCAGGCTGACCACGATGACGACCTACTGGTTGCAGCATGCCTGGCTCGGCGCTGGACCCGTGGAGGAGAACGTCCTCGTCACGGTCGACGGCGACCGATTCGTCGACGTGGTCCCTGGTGTCGCCGCGCCGCCGGCCACCGCGACTCGGCTGTCCGGCCTGACGGTCCCCGGCCTCGCCAACTGCCACAGCCACGCGTTCCATCGGGCGCTGCGCGGGCGTACCCAGGCCGAGCGAGGCACGTTCTGGACCTGGCGCGAGCAGATGTACGGCCTGGCCGGCCGGCTCGACCCCGACCGCTACCGCCGGCTGGCGAGCGCCGTGTACGCCGAGATGGCCGCCGCCGGCATCACCACGGTCGGCGAGTTCCACTACCTGCATCACGGCGACGAGGGCACGCCGTACGACGACCCGAACGCGATGGGCGAGGCACTGGTCGGCGCCGCCCGCGACGCGGATCTGCGGATCACGTTGCTCGACACCTGCTATCTCGCGGCCGGTATCAACCAGCCACCCGACGAGACCCAGCAGCGGTTCAGCGACGGGTCGGCGAAGCAGTGGGCCGAGCGGGTCGACGCGCTGCGTACGCGGCATGGCGACGACGCCGGCGTGGCGGTGGGCGCCGCCGTGCACTCGGTGCGGGCCGTGCCGCGAGACGAGATCGGCACGGTCGCCGAGTGGGCGGCTCGGCACGAGGCACCGCTGCACGTACACCTGTCCGAGCAGGTCGCCGAGAACACCGCGTGTGTCGAGGCGTACGGCGTCACCCCGGCCCGGCTGCTGCACGAGTCGGGTGCGCTCGGCCCCCGGACGTCCGCGGTGCACGCCACTCACCTGACCGACGACGATGTCGCGCTGCTCGGCGGCAGCGGCACCCACGCCTGCTTCTGCCCGACCACCGAGCGCGACCTGGCCGACGGCATCGGCCCGTCGCGGGAGCTGGCCGAGGCCGGCTCGCCGCTCACCCTCGGGTCCGACTCGCACGCGGTGATCGACCTGTTCGAGGAGATGCGGGCGGTCGAGCTGGACGAGCGGCTGCGGTCCCAGCAGCGGGGGCACTGGCGGGCCGAGGAGCTGCTGGTCGCGGCCACGTCGGCCGGGCACACCTCGCTCGGTTTCCCCGACGCGGGCGTGATCGCTCCCGGTGCCTGGGCCGACCTGGTGACGCTCGACGACGCGAGCCCGCGCACGGCCGGCACCGGCGGCGGGCCGGAGATGGCGGTGTTCGCCGCGACGTCGGCCGACGTGGTGCACGTGCTGGCGAGCGGCCGGGTCGTGCGCACCGACGGCGTCGGACCGGATCTGGCGCGGGTGATCGGGGAGCTGACGTGACCGCCACTTTGGTCGGCGGCATCGGCGAGCTCGTCACCAACGACCCGACTCTCGGCGACGGGTCGCCGCTCGGCCTGCTGCGCGACACGGCGCTGGTCGTCGAGCGTGACCGGGTCGCCTGGGTCGGCCCGGCCCGGGCGGCACCGGCAGCCGACCTGCAATTTGACGCCGGCGACCGGGCGGTGATCCCCGGCTTCGTCGACTCGCACAGCCACCTGGTGTTCGCGGGCGACCGCGCGGAGGAGTTCGCGGCCCGGATGGCGGGGCAGCCGTACGAGGCCGGCGGCATCCGCACCACGGTGGCGGCGACGCGGGCCGCGACCGACGAGCAGCTCACCGCGCAGGTCGCCCGGCACGTCGACGAGATGCGGCGTCAGGGCACGACGACGGTCGAGATCAAGAGCGGCTACGGGCTGACCGTGGTGGACGAGGCGCGGGCGCTCGCCGTCGCACACCAGTTCACCGAGGAGACGACGTACCTCGGCGCGCATGTGGTGGCTCCCGAGTACGCCGACGACCCGGCGGCGTACGTCGAGCTGGTCTGCGGACCGATGCTCGAGGCCAGCGCGCCGTACGCCCGCTGGGTGGACGTCTTTTGCGAGCGCGGTGCGTTCGACGTCGACCAGGCTCGGACCGTTCTCCAAGCAGGCAAGGCAAAAGGGCTCATCCCGCGGGTGCACGCCAACCAGCTCGGGCCTGGCCCGGGTGTCCAGCTGGCGAGTGAGATGGGTGCTGCGTCGGCGGACCACTGCACGTTCCTCGACGACGCCGACGTGACCGCGCTGGCCGACGCTGGCGTCGTGGCGACGCTGCTCCCCGCCGTGGAGTTCTCCACCCGTTCCCCGTACCCGGATGCCCGCCGGCTGCTGGCGGCCGGCGCGACCGTCGCGCTCGCGACTGACTGCAACCCGGGCTCGGGCTACTCCTCGTCGATGCCGCTGTGCATCGCGCTGGCGGTGCGGGAGATGCGGATGACGCCGGCGGAGGCGCTCTGGTCGGCGACCGCGGGCGGGGCGGCGGCGCTCCGGCGAGCCGACATCGGCCGGCTGTCGGTCGGGTCACGGGCCGACTTCGTCGTCCTCGACGCGCCGTCGTACCTGCACCTGGCCTACCGGCCGGGCGTCCCTCTGGTGACGGCCGTCTGGCAGGCCGGCCGGCCGGCGATCGGGTGACGCGATGACCGACGAGCCGAACGACCTGGCGGCGAGGGCCGTCGAGCTGGCCCAGGACATGCTCGACCTGGCGCGTCACGGCCGGACCGACCGGCTGGTCGAGCTGGTCGATGCCGGCGTGCCGGTGAACATGCGCGACGCGTCCGGCAACAGCCTGCTGATGCTCGCGGCGTACCACGGCCATGCCGAGACGGTGGCGGCCCTGGTGGCGCGCGGCGCCGACATCGACCTGCTGAACGACCGCGGTCAGAGCCCGCTGGCCGGCGTGGTGTTCAAGGGCGAGGACGCCGTGGTGCGGGTGCTCCTCGACGCCGGCGCCGACCCGGATCTCGGTACGCCGTCCGCGCGCGCGACGGCCCAGCTGTTCGAGCGCCCCGACCTGATCCCTCCCCGCTGAGTCACACTCAGCGGAGGAGGAGGGTCGAGCCGAGGGCCAGGGCGCCGACGGTGACCAGCAGGAAGAAGCCGATCCAGACCAGCGCGGGCACGCCGGTGAGGGTGGCGAGCTGGTCGGCGTCCGAGGTGGGGGTACGGCGGCGCCACCGCTCGGCCTGCAGCTCGATCACCGGCCGCGGCGCCGCGACCAGCAGGAACCAGCTGACCAGGTAGGCGAACGCCGACTGCGTCCGTTCCGGCAGCCACCACGACACCGCGAAGACCAGCGCGGCCGTCACGAGGACCGACCACAGCCCGAACCAGTTGCGGATCTGCACCAGGAGCACCGCCAGCAGGAGCAGCAGCAGCCACAGCAGGCCGACCGCCCGCCCCGCGCCGAGCAGGTACGCCGCGCCCAGACCGACCAGCGCCGGCCCGACGTACCCGGCGGCGAACGTCACGACCATGCCGGGTCCGGTGGGTCTGCCCGCCGAGACGGTCAGCCCCGAGGTGTCGGAATGCAGCCGGATACCGACGAGCCGTCGTCCGGACAGGGCCGCCGCACCGCCGTGCCCGGCCTCATGGACAAGCGTGACGGCGTGCCGGGTCACCGACCACGCGGGCCGGAACGCCACCAGCGCGACGGCGACCAGCCCGGTGGCGAGCACGACGTCGTTTGCCGGGGGCGGCTGGCTGGACAGGGCGCGCGACCAGATCTCGCCCAACACCTCCACCGAGACGTCAGCCGTTCTGGTCGTACGCGGTGTGGAGCGGCTCCCGGGCTGGCATCAGTCGAAGAGTTCCTCGAACATCGACTTGCGCTTCTTCTGGCGGCGCTGGGGTGGCGGTGCGTAGCCACGCTGGTCGTCGCGGTACTGCTGCTGAGGTGCCGCCGGCGCCGTCGAGTGGAAACGGCCCTCGGCGTCGACCAGCCGTTCGAGCTCGCCGCGGTCGAGGAAGATGCCGCGGCAGTCGCTGCACTGGTCAACCGTGACGGAGTTGCGTTCGTAGCTGCGCATCTCGCCATGGCACTTCGGGCAGGTGAGGGTCGTCATGGCGCCCAGCGTACGTGCGCGGTCCGGTCGTGGTTGCCGCCGCCGTGGACGAGGCGTAACCGCGTGTTCCTCGTACGGTCCGAGCCTTGCAAGGCGGGGGGTGTACGAACAGTCGGTGGGGTGACCCCCGGGTCTGTCCAACGGTCGGCCGGGGTCGCCCCGACTCCGTGCCGTCGCCGTGGACGAGGCGTAACCGCCTGTTCCTCGTACGGTCCGAGCCTTGCAAGGCGGGGGGTGTACGAACAGCCGGTGGGTGGCCCCGGGTCTGTCCAACGGTCGGCCGGGGTCGCCACGGTCTATCGAACTGGTAGCGCTGCACCGGGAACAAACCCGGCACGTCGCGCCGTTGTGCCCGGCGGTAGAACTTGAGTGCAGTTCACTCAACCCGGATTTGATTTCCGCCGACGCACCGTCAAGACTTGCGTCGGAATCGCTCAACTTTGTGGAGGTAGCAGATGGCTCGCGCGGTCGGTATCGACCTCGGCACGACCAACTCGGTCGTCGCCGTACTCGAGGGTGGGGAACCCACCGTCATCCCCAATGCCGAGGGTGCACGCACCACCCCCTCGGTGGTCGCATTCGCCAAGAACGGCGAGGTGCTCGTCGGCGAGGTCGCCAAGCGTCAGGCGGTGACGAACGTCGACCGTACGATCCGCTCGGTCAAGCGTGAGATGGGCACCGCCTGGAAGCGGGAGCTCGACGGCAAGGAGTTCACGCCGCAGCAGATCTCGGCGTTCGTCCTGCAGAAGCTCAAGCGCGACGCTGAGGCCTACCTCGGCGAGACGGTGACCGACGCCGTCATCACCGTGCCGGCGTACTTCAGCGACTCGCAGCGCCAGGCCACCAAGGAGGCCGGCGAGATCGCCGGGCTCACCGTCCAGCGCATCGTCAACGAGCCGACCGCCGCTGCACTGGCGTACGGCCTCGACAAGGAGTCCGATCAGACCATCCTCGTCTTCGACCTCGGTGGTGGCACGTTCGACGTGTCGCTGCTGGAGATCGGCGAGGGCGTCGTCGAGGTCAAGGCCACCAGCGGCAACAACCACCTCGGTGGTGACGACTGGGACGCCCGCATCGTCGACTGGATGGTGAAGAAGTTCAACGACGCCCACGGGATCGACCTGTCCAAGGACAAGATCGCCGGTCAGCGTCTCCAGGAGTCTGCCGAGAAGGCGAAGATCGAGCTCTCGTCGTCGAGCGAGACCACGATCCACCTGCCGTACATCACCGCCGGTGCCGAGGGCCCCCTGCACTTCGAGGAGAAGCTCAGCCGTGCCGAGTTCCAGCGGATGACCTCCGACCTGCTCGACCGGGCCAAGTCGCCGTTCCAGCAGGTCATCAAGGACGCCAGCATCGACGTGTCCGCGATCGACCATGTGATCCTGGTCGGCGGCTCGACCCGGATGCCGGCCGTCACCGACCTGGTCCGCGACCTGACCGGCGGCAAGGAGCCGAACAAGGGCGTCAACCCCGACGAGGTCGTGGCCGTGGGTGCGAGCCTGCAGAGCGGCGTGCTCAAGGGCGAGGTCAAGGACGTCCTGCTGCTCGACGTCACCCCGCTGTCCCTCGGCATCGAGACCAAGGGCGGGGTGATGACCAAGCTGATCGAGCGCAACACCACCATCCCGACCAAGCGCTCCGAGGTCTTCACGACCGCCGAGGACAACCAGCCCTCGGTCGAGATCAAGGTCGCGCAGGGCGAGCGCGAGATGTGGTCGGCCAACCAGCCGCTCGGCAACTTCGAGCTGACCGGGCTGCCGCCCGCGCCGCGCAACGTCCCGCAGATCGAGGTCACCTTCGACATCGACGCCAACGGCATCGTGCACGTCCACGCCAAGGACCGCGGTACGGGCAAGGAGCAGTCGATGACGATCACCGGCGGCTCGGCGCTGTCCAAGGACGACATCGACAAGATGATCAAGGACGCCGAGCAGTACGCCGACGAGGACCGCAAGCGCCGTGAGGACGTCGAGATCCGCAACCAGGCCGACGGAGCCGTCTACACGACCGAGAAGTTCCTGACCGAGAACGGCGACAAGATCGGCGACGACGTCAAGGCCGAGGTCGAGGCCGACGTGGCCGCACTGAAGAGCGCGCTCGAGGCAGACGACACCGACACCATCAAGACGGCGGCCGCCAAGCTGGCGGAGAGCAGCCAGAAGATGGGCGCTGCGATGTACGCCAACGCCGCGGCCGAGGGCGGCGAGTCCGGCGCACCCACCGGCGACGGGTCTGACGCCGGGTCCGACGCCGGGGCCGAGGGCGGTTCCGACGACGACGTGGTCGACGCCGAGATCGTCGAGGACGACACGACCGACGAGGCAGCCTCGGGCGAGGGCGAGCAGAAGTGACCGACCGTCCCGACGAAGCCAGGGAGGGTCAGGCCGACGGCCCGGTCGTCCGCGACCGACGTCGTATCGACCCGGTGACCGGTGAGGCCCGGGAGCCGCAGCCGCCCGCTGCGGCCTCGGGCCCGCCGGTCCCCGGCCAGCCAGCCGGCCAGCCAGCCGCCGACGACACCGCGCCCAGCAGCGACCTCGAGACCGCGCTCGCCGAGCGGACGGTCGACCTGCAGCGCCTGCAGGCCGAGTACGTCAACTACAAGCGCCGGGTCGACCGCGACCGCGACGCCGTACGCGAGGCTGCGGTCGGTGCGGTCCTGGCGGCGCTGCTGCCGGTCCTCGACGACATCGACCGGGCCCGCGAGCACGGCGAGGTCGAGGGCGGGTTCAAGGCCGTCGCCGACTCGTTCGAGCGCTCGCTGACCGGCCTGGGACTGGTGCGCTTCGGCGAGGTCGGCGATCCGTTCGACCCACGCATCCACGAGGCCCTGATGCACGCGCACGCCGAAGATGTCGACGGGCCGACCTG
The DNA here is from genome assembly GCA_009379735.1 of Propionibacteriales bacterium. Taxonomy (GTDB): domain Bacteria; phylum Actinomycetota; class Actinomycetes; order Propionibacteriales; family Nocardioidaceae; genus WHTB01. The sequence continues at coordinate 7,804 of WHTB01000034.1, read as the reverse complement.
CCAGGCCGTGCTGCAGGCGGGTTACCGGATCGGCGAACGGATCTTGCGCCCGGCCCGGGTCGCCGTCGTGGAGCCGGCCGACGCCCCCGTCGTACCCGAGGATGCCGAGACGGACCCGACCGAGGGGACGGCCGACGGGGCAGACTGATCCCTACCATGGAGACACCCGGGGAGGTGAGCTCGCGTGAGCAAGAGTGACTGGCTGGAGAAGGACTACTACAAGGTGCTCGGCGTCGACAAGGACGCCGACGCCGACGTGATCAAGAAGGCCTACCGCAAGCTGGCGCGGGAGAACCACCCCGACTCCAAGCCGGGTGACGCCAAGGCGGAGGACCGGTTCAAGGCCGTCAGCGAGGCCTACTCCGTGCTGTCCGACCCCGCGAAGCGCAAGGAGTACGACGACACCCGCAGCATGTTCGGGGCGGGGGCCGGCGGGTTCCGGATGCCACGGGGTGGTGGGGGTACGACGTTCGACCTCGGCGACCTGTTCGGCAACCGCGGTACGTCCGGGGCCGGGGCCGGCGGGATCGGCGACCTGCTCGGCGACATCTTCTCCGGCGGCAACACGCGGCGCACCAACCCGCAACCACGTCGCGGCGCGGACGTCGAGTCGCAGGCGACCATCTCGTTCCGTGAGGCGGTCGACGGCATCACTCTGCCGTTGCGGATGACCAGCGAAGCGGCCTGCCGTGACTGCTCCGGCACCGGCGCCCGCAGCGGCACGGTCCCGACCGTGTGCGTGTACTGCCAGGGCACCGGGATGCAGGCCACCAGCGACGGCGGGCCGTTCGCGATGACCGAGCCGTGCCCGCACTGCCGCGGTCGGGGTCTGGTCGTCGCCGACCCGTGCCCGACCTGCAACGGCTCGGGCCGCGGCGTGTCCACCCGGACCATGCAGGTACGCATCCCCGCCGGAGTCAAGGATGGTCAGCGGATCCGGCTGCGGGGCAAGGGTGCGCCGGGGGAGCGCGGCGGTCCGGGGGGCGACCTGTACGTCGTCGTCCACGTGACACCGCATCCCGTCTTCGGGCGCGCCGGTGACAACATCACGCTGACCGTGCCGATCACGTTCGACGAGGCCGCTCTCGGTGCGTCGGTGAAGGTGCCGACCCTGTCCGGCGGTGCGGTCACGCTGAAGGTGCCGGCTGGCACGCCGAACGGCCGGACGTTCCGCGTGCGCGGCCGGGGCGCGACCCGCAAGGACGGCACCAAGGGCGACCTGCTGGTGACAGTCGCCGTGGTCGTACCCGAGCAGCTGTCCGCCGAGGCTCGGGCCGCGGTCGAGACGCTGCGCTCGCAGGGTGGCGGCGTCGACCCGAGGGCCGGCCTGTTCACGAAGGCGAGTGGGTGACCGTGAGCGGGTTCGAGTTCGTGCGCCGTGAGGCGCCGGTGTTCGTGATCAGCGTGGCCGCCGAGCTGGCCGGCATGCACCCGCAGACGCTCCGCGGGTACGACCGGATCGGGCTGGTGAGCCCGGGGCGTACCGGGGGCGGCGGCCGGCGCTACTCGTGGCACGACATCGAGCAGCTGCGTGAGGTGGCCCGGCTCACCGCGCAGGGCATCGGCCTCGAAGGCGTACGCCAGATCCTCGAGCTGCAGAGCGAGGTCGCGGCACTGCGCGAGCGCGCCGAGTCCTTGCAGGCCGCGCTCGACGTCGCCGAGTCGGCGCTGGCGAGCGGGTCGAACCTGCCGGCCGTGCGGTCGCAGGCCGTGGTCCGCTACCGGCGTCCCTGACCCACCAACTGGGCGGCTCCGGTCCAGACCTTTCTGGCACGGGGGTGCCCCGTTCCAGACCTATTGGAACGGGGGCGCCCCGTACCAGAAAAAGACTCGGCGTCGGCTTGGTCAGCTGCGGGCGGACATCCGGGCCTTGAGGGCGTCGCGCTTGTCCTCGAAGCGGGTGGCTGTCTTGTCCAGCTCGCCGAGGAACTGTGACAGCTCCTCGCGAGCCCGCTCGCCTTCCGGGCTGAGGCCCTCCACGTCGAACACCTTCCAGAACCGCAGCACCGGCATCACGACCTCGTCCCGGTGCAGCCGCAGGTCGTAGATGCCCTCGAGCGCGATCTGCACGGCCTTGCGCTGGAACCCGGGGATGTCGGTGCCCGGCATAACGAATGTCTTCACGACGTCGGTGATCGCCACCATCGTCTGGTCGGGCGCCCGCTCGAGGGCCGCCGCGAGCAGGTTGCGGTAGAAGATCATGTGCAGGTTCTCGTCCGCGGCGATCCGGGCCAGCAGCTGGTCGGCCATCTTGTCGCCGGTCGCCCGGCCGGTGTTGCGGTGCGACACCCGGGTGGCGAGCTCCTGGAACGACACGTACGCCAGCGACCGGACCAGGTCGTTGTGGTGCGCCGACTCGTACCCCTGGCCCATGTGGATCATCCGGGCCCGCTCCAGCTCGACCGGGTCGACGGACCGCTTGACCAGGAGGTAGTCCCGGATCGCCGTGCCGTGCCGGCCTTCCTCAGCCGTCCACCGGTGCACCCAGTCGCCCCAGGCGGCGTCGCGGCCGAACAGCACGGCCACCTCGTGGTGGTAGCTGGGCAGGTTGTCCTCGGTGAGCAGGTTGACGATCAGCGCCGACCGCACGACGTCGGACATCGGGGAGTCGTCCTGCGACCACGGGTCGCCGCCCAGGATGCCGTCATACGTGCGGCCCTCACTCCACGGGATGTACTCGTGCGGGAACCACTCCTTGGCGACCGGGATGTGCCGGTTGAGCTCCCGCGCGACGATCGGTTCGAGGTCGTGGAGCAGCTGCTGTTGGGTCATCGGTGCGGGCATCGGCGGTCCCTCCAATGGGTTACCTACGCTTCCGTAGGTTACGCGGTACGGCGCGCCGAGCACGAATCCCGGGGCCCAGCGGGTGAGACTGTGATCCGTGAGTACGTCGCCCCTGCTGCGCGCGCTGGCCAAGAGCACGGCCTGCGTCGTGCTGGCTGCGGGATGCGGCGGCGCGGGTGCCTCCGGCGACGAAGCCGACAACGTGCTCGGCTCCGCGAAGTCGGCCACCCCCTCCGCCAAGCCGGCGCAGGTGCAGGCCGCGCCCGCCGATCTCACCAACTTCTCCTGCCGTCGGCAGTCCAACGGGGTGTGGGCGGCGAGCGGCGATATCACCAACTCCGCCAAGGAGGCGATGGTCTACACGCTGACCGTCGTGACTGTCAGCGGCGGTGACCAGGTGGTCGCCGAGAAGATCGACTCCTTCAGGCTCAAGCCGGACCAGACCAGGGAGTTCGACTGGGCGAAGGTGTCACGCGCCGACGCCGACACCTGCATGCCGCACGTGCAGCGCAAGCCCGCCTGACTGCTCGGCGCCACCGCCCGATCCGACCCGGGTCATGGATGGATTGATATGTGACCATTCGGTCACCTATCTTGAATCGGTGACCACCGACGACCTCGTGTTCAAGGCACTCGCCGACCCGACCCGGCGCTTCCTGCTCGACCTGCTGTTCGAGCGTGACGGCCGCACGCTCACCCAGCTGGAGTCCGAGCTGGAGATGTCGCGGTTCGGGGCGATGAAGCATCTTCGGGTGCTGGAGGAGGCAGGCCTCGTCGTCGCCAGGAAGTCGGGCCGGGAGAAGCTGCACTTCCTCAACGCGGTGCCGATCCGGCTGATCCACGACCGGTGGATCGACAAGTACACCGAGCGCCAGGTCTCCGCGCTCGTCAACCTCAAGAGAGAGCTCGAGGACAACGCATGACCACCACGGCTGACATCCGCGTAACCACCCAAGTCCACCGCATCTACATCAAGGCCACGGCCCAGGCGATCTGGGACGCGATCACCAAGCCCGAGTGGACGGCGCGCTACGGCTACACCGGGCTGGTCGACTACGACCTGCGGCCGGGCGGTGCGTACGAAGTGCGGGCGACCGAGCAGTTCAAAGCAGATGGCGCGGCCCAGGGTTACGAGATCCCCGACGTCATCGTCGACGGCGAGGTCCTCGAGGCTGATCCGCCCCACAAGCTCGTGACGACGTTCCGGCTGCTGATGGATGCCGACGTCGCCGCCGAGGGGTTCAGCCGGATCACCCACGAGATTCGCGAGGTGGACGGCGGGTACTGCGCGCTGACCCTCACCCACGAGCTCGAGGGGTGCCCGAAGCTCGCGGCCCTCACCTCCGGATCGCTCGAGAGCACCGGCGCCGGCGGTGGCCACCCCTGGATTCTCAGCGACCTCAAGAGCCTGCTGGAGACCGGCAAACCGCTGGCCGGCTAGCTCCCGTGACGAAAAATGCGGGCGGGCCGATGCGATCCAGAGTTGAGTGGAATGCACTCAACTTTGCGGGCGTTGGACCAGTGACAGACTGATCCCGACCCCGAGGGGGAGTGCGTTGGACCCGAACAAGCTGACGACCCGCAGTCAGGAGGCCGTGGCCGCCGCGATCCGCGCCGCCACGTCAGCCGGCAACCCCGCGGTCGAGCCCGCCCACCTGCTGGTGGCGCTGCTCGACCAGCCCGAGAGCACCGCGCCCGCGCTGCTGCAGGCGGTCGGTGCCGACGCCACCGACGTACGCCGGCGTACCGCCGCCCTGGTCGCCAAGCTGCCCGCTGCCAGCGGTAGCACCGTCGCGACCCCGGCCACCGGACGCGGCTTCGTCCAGGCGCTCGACGCCGGTCAGAACCGGGCCGCCGCGCTCGGCGACGAGTACGTGTCGACCGAGCATGTGCTGGTCGGCCTGGCCACCGTCGACAGCCCGGTGAAGTCACTGCTGGCCGAGGTCGGTGCCACTGCCGACGCGCTGCTGGACGCGTTCGGCCAGGTACGCGGCTCCGCCCGGGTGACCAGCAAGGACCCCGAGGGCACGTACCAGGCGCTGGAGAAGTACGGCGTCGACCTGACCGCCCAGGCCCGCGACGGGCGGCTCGACCCGGTCATCGGCCGCGACGCCGAGATCCGCCGGGTGGTGCAGGTGCTGTCTCGGCGGACCAAGAACAACCCGGTCCTGATCGGCGAGCCCGGGGTCGGCAAGACCGCGGTCGTCGAGGGGCTGGCTCAGCGGATCGTCGCCGGCGACGTCCCCGAGTCGCTGCGTGGCCGGTCGTTGGTGAGCCTCGACCTCGGCGCGATGGTCGCCGGCGCGAAGTACCGCGGCGAGTTCGAGGAGCGGCTGAAGGCCGTGCTCGGCGAGATCAAGACCAGCGAGGGCCAGATCATCACGTTCATCGACGAGCTGCACACCGTGGTCGGCGCGGGCGCCGCCGGCGACTCCGCGATGGACGCCGGCAACATGCTCAAGCCGATGCTGGCCCGCGGCGAGCTGCGGATGATCGGTGCGACGACGCTGGACGAGTACCGCGAACGGATCGAGAAGGACCCCGCCCTGGAGCGGCGCTTCCAGCAGGTGTTTGTCGGCGAGCCCAGTGTCGAGGACACCATCGCGATCCTGCGCGGCCTCAAGGAGCGGTACGAAGCCCATCACGGTGTCGTGATCGAGGACTCCGCCCTGGTCGCCGCGGCGACGTTGTCACACCGCTACATCACCGGCCGGCAGCTGCCCGACAAGGCGATCGACCTGGTCGACGAGGCCAGCAGTCGGCTGCGGATGGAGATCGACTCGAGCCCGGTCGAGATCGACGAGCTGCGCCGTGCGGTCGACCGGCTGACGATGGAGGAGTTCCATCTCGACGCCGCCGAGGACGAGGCGTCCAAGGAGCGGCTGGCCAAGCTGCGCGAGGAGCTCGCCGACAAGGACGAGCAGCTACGCGGGCTGGAGGCCCGTTGGAACAAGGAGAAGCAGGGCCTCAACCGGGTCGGCGAGATCAAGAGCCAGATCGACGAGCTCCGCACCCAGGCCGAGCGGGCGCAGCGCGAGGGCGATTACGAGACCGCGAGCAGGCTGTCGTACGGCGAGATCCCGGCCCTCGAGGCCGAGCTGAAGCAGGCCGCCGAGACCGCGGCGAGCATCGAGCCGATGGTGCGTGAGCTGGTCGGACCTGACGAGGTCGCGGAGGTCGTCGCCGCCTGGACGGGCATCCCCACCGGTCGGCTGCTCGAAGGGGAGACCGGCAAGCTGCTGCGGATGGAAGACGAGCTCGGCAAGCGGCTGATCGGCCAGCAGTCGGCCGTCGTCGCGGTGTCCGACGCGGTCCGCCGGGCTCGCGCCGGCATCTCCGACCCCGACCGCCCGACCGGCTCGTTCCTGTTCCTCGGACCCACCGGCGTCGGCAAGACCGAGCTGGCGAAAGCGCTGGCCGGCTTCCTGTTCGACGACGACCGCGCGATGGTGCGGATCGACATGAGCGAGTACGGCGAGAAGCACTCGGTGGCACGTCTGGTCGGCGCGCCACCGGGCTATGTCGGGTACGACGAGGGCGGCCAGCTCACCGAGGCGGTCCGCCGCCGGCCGTACTCCGTCGTCCTCCTGGACGAGGTCGAGAAGGCGCACCCCGAGGTCTTCGACATCTTGCTGCAGGTGCTCGACGACGGGCGGCTGACCGACGGCCAGGGCCGCACGGTCGACTTCCGCAACACCATCCTGATCCTCACCTCGAACCTCGGGTCGGCGTTCCTGGTCGACCAGAGTCTCGACGAGGCGGCCCGGCGGGAAGCCGTGATGGACCTCGTGCGACGGTCGTTCAAGCCGGAGTTTCTCAACCGGCTCGACGAAATCGTCCTGTTCGACGGGCTCACGACCGATGATCTGGCCCGGATCGTCGACCTCCAGGTCGAGGCGCTGTCGGCCCGGCTGGCCGACCGGCGCATCGCGCTGACCGTGACCGACGAGGCGCGCGGGTGGCTCGCCTCGACCGGCTACGACCCGGTGTACGGTGCCCGTCCGCTGCGCCGCCTGGTGCAGAGCGCGATCGGTGACCAGCTGGCGCGGGCGCTGCTCGCCGGCGAGGTGTCCGACGGGTCTACCGTGACGGTCGAGGTGGCCGACGACGCTGAGGCGTTGGTGGTCCGGCCCGCATGATGTGATGTCCCGGTGAGCGAGCAAGGCAGCCGACCCCGTGAGGTCGTCACCGCATCGGTGATGACCATCGTGGGGTCGGTCCTTGCCCTGGCGACCATCTTCAGCGAGGGTCCACGGCTGCGGTCGGCCGGCATGCGGCGTGAGGTCGAGGACCTGGTCAAGGACGCGCCGTTCGGCTCGGTCGACCTGTCCGTCGAGCAGATCATCAACACGCTGCACGGCGCGATGCTCGCCCTGGCCGCGGCGTGCGTCGCCGCGATCGTGCTGGCCGTGTATGTCATGCGTGGGCACCGGCCGTCGCGGGTGGCGCTGACCGTGCTCGGTCTGACCGTGGCCTGCCTGAGCGTCCTGGCGGGGGTCGCCGGGGTGATCATGGGGGTGTTCATCGCCTATTCCGTGTCCCTGTTGTGGAAGCCCGAGTCGCGGGCATGGTTCAAGGAGGACTCAATGTCCGACGACAAGTCGTCCGGCAGCACCCCCGGCGAGCCCGGCCGCGGGTCCCGTCCTGGATCGGAGCCGCGCGCCGCAGCGCCGCCTGCCGCAGAGCCACCGGGGGGCGAAACGCCGGCCGCGGAGTCGCCGTCATCCGACTCGCCGGCCGCACCGGCGGCGCAGCCGCGGCCCTACTCCGGCTACGGTCGGCCGGCCGGCGAGTCCGGCCAGGACCAACCCCCGGACCAGCCCCCGGACCAGCCCCCGGACCAGTCGCACGACCAGCCCGCGCAGCAGCAGCCGCCGTGGGCTCCGCCGCAAGGTCCGCCGTACGGGCAGCCCGGGTATGGTCAGCAGCCGCCCAACCAGCCACCCAGCCAGCCACCGAGCGGCCCGCCGCAGCAGGGCTACGGTCAGCCGTACCCGCCGCAGGGCAACCAGCCGTACGG
>WHTB01000290.1 GCA_009379735.1 Propionibacteriales bacterium | reverse complement strand
GCGCTTCGTCCGGCCGTGCAGATCGTCCTGGACCGCGGGCTCGCGTCGACGTACGGCACCCGGCTGGGCGGTGCCGACCTGGACGACCTGGCCCGCGACGCTCGCACCCTGGTCGAGGAGCGGCCGCGTACCCCCAACGAGGTCGGCACGATCCTGCAGGAGCGCTGGCCGGATGCCGACGTGCACGGCCTTGGCGTGGCGGCTCGGACCCGGGTGCCGATGGTCCAGGTGCCGCCACGCGGTCTGTGGGGCCAGAGCGGACCCGCCGCGCACACAACCGTCGAGACCTGGCTCGGCCGGTCGTGCGGTCCATCGATGCCGCTCGAGACGCTGGTGCTGCGCTACCTCCGGGCGTTCGGGCCGGCGTCGGTGATGGACGTGCAGAAGTGGTGCGGGCTGACCAAGCTCGGCGCCGTCGTGAAGCGAATGGGCGACCAGCTGCGGCGGTTCGAGAGCACCGACGGACGGCCGCTGTTCGACCTGCCCCACGCGCCGCGTCCGGGCGGCGACCTGCCGGTGCCGCCGCGGTTCGTCGCGGACTTCGACAACCTGCTGCTGTCGCACGCGGACCGGACCCGGGTGCTCGCCGACGTGCACAAGGACCACGTCTTCCCGGTCAACGGCGTCATCCCCCGGACCGTGCTGGTCGACGGCTTCGTCGCGGCCACCTGGAAGGTCACCCAGGAGAAGTCGACCGCCGTCTTGACGGTCCGGCCGTTCGAGCGGCTCCCACGGGCCGAGGTCGACGGCGTGCTGGCCGAGGGCGAGCGGCTGCTGGCATGGATGGTCGACGACGCGGACGAACGCGACGTGCGCATCGCCACCTAGCCCACGGTCCCAGACCCTCGCGCCGAGGTTGCACCTATGTCCACATACGCGCAACCTCGGCGCGAAGAATGCGGACATACGCGCAACCTCGGCGCGAGTAGGTGGGTCAGCCCAGCAGGTGCTCCAGGGCCTGGGCCATGAAGTCGTCACGCTGTGCCTGCGTCTGCAGTCCCTCGGCACCGAAACCCGCGTACACGGTGTTGTCGGTCGTCACCGTGGCGCCCTCCTCGATCGCCTGCTCCGAACGCACCCAGTCGGTGCCGTTGCCGGCCGAGCCTTCGGGTGCGCCGGGGACCTGCCAGCCACCGGTGTCCGTCTCGAACGACGTCTCCGCCACCGGCTGGCCGTCGGCGCTGAGCACGGCGTCGTCCACGAACACGCCGAGACCCTGCGTGGACCAGTCACTGACATAGCTGATGGACACCTCGACCTGCGACCCGGCGAACTGCGACAGGTCGACCGACCAGTCCTGCCAGCCGGCGGAGTTGCCGCTCGCCGCATGCCACTGGCCGGTCGTCCCGGCCGGCGTGCAGTCCGCGCCCTGGTAGTGGAACAGGAACGGGTGCAGCTCGTCGGCCCAGCCGGCCGGGCAGCTCTCGCCGGTGTCCTGCGTCGTGTGGCCGTTGGCGTCGGGCAGGGTGGTCCAGTCGTCCTGACCCACGGTGTGCGCCTCGACGAACACGTAGTCCCAGTCCAGCTCGGTGTCGGCGGAGATCTTGACGTCGAGTGCTCCGCTGGTGGCACCGGTCAGGTCGACCGTACGGCTCAGCCGCTTGTAGCTCTGGTCGGCGGTCTGGCTGTACATGTACCAGTCACCCGTGACCGGCGCGTACGGGTCGGCGCCGCCGCGGTCCCACTTCATCGGCGCGCTGGAGCTGAACTGCGGGAACTCCTCGGCCGGCAAGTACGACGACGTCGACACGAAGGCCGCCGAGTGGTCCTGGTTGTCGGCCGAGTCGCCACCGTTGAGCAGCGCGGCGAACCCGTCGAACGGACCGCCCGCCGTGCCGGCCAGCGGGTACGTCTCACCGGCGGCGTTGTGGCCGCCGCCGTCGACGTACTGGTAGGCGCCCAGCCAGTACTGCATGAAGTCGTTGAACAGCGGCAGGCACGGGTACTCCTCGGCAGTGGTGCACCCGCCCTGCTCCGCCTCGTACGGGTTGTACCAGTAGCTGCCGTCGGCGCCTTGACCGAACAACGCGTACTTGCCCGCCACCAGCAGCTTGCCGCCCTCGTTGACGTAGTCGCGGACATTGAGCTCGGTGTCGTACGTCCACTTCGCCGCCGTGCCCGGAACCTGCCCGGCGTTGCGCGGGATCACGTCCTCGCCGGTCTCCCAGACGACGGCGTCGTAGTGCGACAGCACGCCGAGGTGGTGCGGTGCCGTGCGGTCCTGTGCGTCCACGTCGTAGACGTCGGTGCTGTAGCCCGCCTGCTCGATCATCGCGGCATAGTCGTCGACGTACGACGGCCCGCCCGCCTGCACCGGGCTGAGTCCGGTGTAGTCCTCGGCCGCGAGCACCAGCACGTCGCCACCGGTGTCGCCTGCGACGGTGTAGGTGAACTCGTCGCTGCGCACCATACCCTTGCCAGCCTTGACGCCGGTGAACCAGACCGTCACCTCGTCACCCGGGCTGGCGCTCCGCACGGTGCCGCGGTACTCGGCGTAGTACTTGTCCATCGCGCCGCCGTACTTGTCGCCGCCGGTCCACTCGTCCACCGTGACGGCGGTGTGGCGGTTGCCGATGCGGTAGTGCATCCGCAGGTCCTGCAGGGCGCGCTTGGCGTTGACCGCGACCTCCTGGTTCGCGCCGTACGACGTCTCGAACGTGTCGACCACCAGGTCGTCCGCGACGTCGCCGACCGACGACTTCGGGTCGTCCGGGTCGGCCGCCGACTTGGCCAGGGAGAGGGCGAACGGGATGTTCTTCTCGAACTCGGCCTGCACCAGCGCTTCGCTGTCGGGGAAATGGAACCCGCTGCCGCAGTCGCCGGGCTCGAACTCGTCGGCCGGGTCGACCGCGCTCGCGGTCTGGCAGGTCGACATCTCTGGTGTGAACGTCAGCGTGCCGAGGACCTCGTGCGTGTGCCCGTCGGTGTCGCCGTTGGTGGTGTAGAGCTCGGCGGAGATGTCCGGGTCGTAGCCGGGAACGGCTGGGTCCTCGTCGTCACCGGCGAGCGCGGTGTAGATCTCGTCATCGGGTGTCGGCGTCTCGACCTGCCAGCCGGCGCCGTAGAGCAGCAGCTCGGCGGCCGAGTGGTAGTTGATGGCGTACTCGAAGCCGACCCGCTCCATCAGCCCGAGCAGCGCCCGAACCTCGGGCTCGGAGGCCGGACCCTCGCCCCGGTAGGTCTCGCCGCTCGACTGCGGTGTCGAGCCCTCGTTGTCGTACCCCCACTTGTAGGGGAAGTTGCGGTTGGTGTCGACGCCGTCCCCGATGGTGATCTGGCCGTCACCGTTAACGTCGCGCAGGTTCTTGCGCCACATCCGGTCGCCGGTGAACGTGAAGTCGTACCCGTCGGGGTTCTGCGACGGCAGGAACCACAGCTCGGTCGTGTCGACCAGCCGGGTGATCTCGGGATCGTTGCCGTACCCGTCGATGACGTAGTGCATCAGCCGCTGGACCATCTCGGGTGTGATCCACTCACGGGCGTGCTGGTTGGCGGTGTAGAGCACGGCTGGCCGCTTGCCGTCCTTCGTCGTGCCGGCGTTCTTGGTGACCTTGACGGCGAAGATCTCCTGGCCCTGCACGCTCGTGCCGACCGGGACCAGCTTGGTGATGTCCGGGTTGCTCTGGGTCGTGTCGACCATGTCGTCGCGAATGCCACCCGGCTCGCTGTACGACGTCCAGACCTCGAACCCGTCGGCGGCCTCCGCGGCCATCAGCTGGGCCGACGTCTTGCCGTCGACCTTCTTGAGCTCGAGGCCGACGCCCTTGTCCTGCAGACTCTTGGCCTGCCCACGCGACAGCACGACCTCGACCTCGGCCGCGCCGTCCTCCGCGGGTGCGACGACGGCGTGGTCACGGTCGACGCCGGCCTTGCCGAGCTGGTCGAGTCCCTCGGCATCAACCGTGCCGGTGTAGACGTCCAGTCCGGTGTCTGTCGGCTCCGGTCCGGGCGTCGGGTCGCTCGGTGCACCCGCGGCGGGTGAACCACCGAGGAGTCCGGCCACGAGCAGTGCTGTGGTGGCGAGTACGACGGGCAGGCGACGGCTCATGGTTACCCCTCCGCTGAGCTGTTACCCCGAGTGCGTGTGCGACCACCATCGTGTGACACGGGCCCGATGTCAACGGCAGCGAGCTGTCACACTTCCGGCAGTGCACGGCCGGCCGCCGGCAGGGCCGGTCAGTACGTCACCCGACCCGGCTGACGGGCGTCCCGCCACCTGCTGACGGCAGCCAGCGCCAGCACGAGGGCAATGCCGATCACGCCGGACACGATCAGCACCGTGCCGATCCGGCTCGACTCGGCGAGCAGGCCGGCGAGGGCGACCGCGCCGCCCTGAGCGAGCTGCATGACGGCGTTGCCGAGCCCGAAGACGCGTCCCCGGGTTTCACGGGGTACGGCGTTCGCGATCTGCACCTGGATCGCGTTGAGGTACGCGAGGGTCGCCCCGCTGACGACCAGCACGACGATGACCGGGATCGGCGACTCGGCGACGATGCCGGCCAGACCCGCCAACGCGACCGTGGCTCCCCCGGCTGCCGCCAGCCCGAACACCATCCGTTGCTGCAGCGCGACCGGCAGCCGGCCGGCGATGGAGTAGCCGATGACGTTGCCGACCGGTGCTGCCGCCATGATGATGCCGGCGAGCCTGGTGCCACCTCCGAGCTGGTCGGAGAACGGCACGGCGAGGCCTTCGGCGATCACGATGATCGCGGGTCCGATCCCGAGCAGCACGAAGAGCCGCTTCATGCCCGGGGTCCGGGTGACGAACCGGATGCCGGCGAGGGCGCCCCGAAACATGCTCGGCGGTGGGCTCTCGACCGTCCAGGTGAGCGGTCGGTGTCGTACGAAGATGAGGATGATCACTGCCGACACGGAGTAGGTGAACGAGTCGATGAGCAACGCGGCGCGCGGGCTGGTGGCCGCGACGACGGCACCCCCGATCGCGAACCCAGCCACCTGAAGCGCCTGCCGCGTCGAGGCGACCAGCGCGTTGCCGACGGCGAACCGGTCACCCTCGAGTATGTCTGCCAGGGTGGCCAGCCGGGCGGCGCCGAACGGGATCTGGATCAGCTCGAGGGTGAACAGCACCGACCAGAGCAGCCACAGCTGCACGCCGGGGATGACCATCAGCAGCACGAGCAGCGCCCGGCTGACGTCGCTCAGCACCAGCAGATGCTTGCGTGGCAGCCGGTCGGCCAGTGTCGACAGGATCGGTGCGAAGACGTACGGCGCGTAGCTGATCGCGAAGGTCAGGGCGGTCAACCCGACCGACGAGGTGCGGTCGTACACGAGCACCGCAACGGCCAGTCGAGACAGGTAGGTCCCGGTCATCGTGAGTACGTCGGCGACGTACATGCCACTGAACTCGGAGTCGCGGAACAACGCTCTGTAGCGCACCGTCGCGTGTGATCCACTCCCTGTCACGGGTAGAAGGATGCACGTTCAACGGTCTCTTCGCCAAACCACCGGGCG
>WHTB01000281.1 GCA_009379735.1 Propionibacteriales bacterium | reverse complement strand
GAGGAGTACGAGCCCGCCGCCGACCGTGAGGCGGGGGTTCTCCACCTCGGTCGGGAACTCCCACAGCTCCTCGCCGGTCTTCGCGTCGACGCCGTGGGCGACGTACTCGTGGTCGACGAAGACGGCGACTCCCTGCGCCTCTTCCACCATCGGCTTGCCGAGTGGGTCGAGCCGGACCGAGTAGTCCCACAGCGGTGTGCCGCTCCAGGACGAGAACGCCGTCACGTTGGGGAAGTTGACGCCGAAGATCAGGCCCCCGTCGGCGAAGACGCTGCCCGGCGAACTGAGCTTGGTGATGCGCTTGCCGGGGATGTCGGTGAGGATCGACCCGCCGGCCGCGCCGCGTACCACCATCCGGTTGTGGGTGAGCACGAGCTGGGTCGCCAGCGGCGACTCGAACGTACGCAGCGTCCGACCGGTCCCGCCGTCGACGACCACGTCCGGCTGCTCCGGGGCCGCGCCCACGACGAGCAGGCCGTCGACCAGCTCCGCCGGCTGGTTCAGGTCGTCACGGATCCAGAGCTGCTGCCCGTCGAGTGTGTACGCGCCCCGGACGCCGACGCCGCCGGACTCCGGCAACGGCATCTCCTGGTACGCGAAGGACAGGATCGGGTCCGGGCCGGTGCCTTCGTCGGCGTCGATGCACCTCATCACCAGCAGCCAGCGGGCGTTGATCTCGAGATTGCTGTCCTCGGGCAGCTCCACGTGCGTGAGCTCGCCCTCGCCGCTGGTGCGGTCGAAGACCGCGAACGCGTCGTTCTCGATCCCGGCGGACGGCGGAGCGGCGACGATGCGGTCGCCGCAGACCATGATGCCCTCGCGGTTGGCCTGCGCGCCCCCACCGATGCCGACGTCGTCGAGCGTGAGTCTCGGCTCGTCGGACTCGTCGGACTCGTCGGACTCGTCGGACTCGTCGGGCGACTCGGTCGGCTCGGTCGGTTCGGGCGACTCGCTGGTGGCCGGCTCTTGCGGCTCGGCCTCGCTGGCCGTCGTACAGCCCGCCATGGCCAGGGCGAGGACAGCAACGGCCGCCCAGGCAGCACCACGCCGGCCGTGCATCGTCACCCCCAAGTGCTCGTGTCCCCGCACCCTGAGGTGCATCGCAAGATCAAGCCACCATAGTCGGCGCCCGCAAGGGGCGGGCACCAGGACCGAGGGTCAGGACGCGGACATCACACCCCGAGCGTCCTCCCGATGATCTCCTTCATAATCTCCGTGGTCCCGCCGTAGATCGTCTGGATGCGGGTGTCGAGGTACGCCCGGGCGATCGGGTACTCGGTCATGAAGCCGTAGCCGCCGTGCAGCTGCAGGCACTGGTCGACGACCCTCTTCTGTAGCTCCGTGGTCCACCATTTCGCCATCGCGGCGTCCTGCACCGAGAGCGCGCCGGCGTTCAGCTCCTCGACGCAGCGGTCGACGAACACCCGGGCGATCTGGGTCTCGGTGGCGATCTCGGCCAGCACGAACCGGGTGTTCTGGAACGACCCGATCGGTCGGCCGAAGGCGGTGCGCTGCTTGCAGTAGTCGAGGGTGAGCGCGAGCAGCGTCTCGCAGGCGGAGGCCGCGACGGTGGCGATCGCGAGCCGCTCCTGCGGCAGCTGCTGCATCAGGTAGACGAAGCCCTGACCCTCCTCGCCGAGCATGTTCGCGGCCGGCACCTGCACTTTGTCGAAGAACAGCTCGGCGGTGTCCTGCGCCTTGAGCCCGATCTTGTCGAGGTTGCGGCCGCGCTCGAACCCCGCCATGCCCCGCTCGACGACGAGCAGCGAGATGCCCTGGTACCCCGCCTCCGGGTCGGTCTTCGCGACCACGATCACGGCGTCGGCGTTGATGCCGTTGGAGATGAACGTCTTCTGCCCGTTGAGCACGTAGTGGTCGCCGTCGCGCAGCGCCGTCGTACGGATGCCCTGCAGGTCCGACCCGGCGTCGGGCTCGGTCATCGCGAGGCCGGTGATCATCTCGCCGCTGCAGAATTTCGGCAGCCAGCGCGCCTTCTGCTCGTCGGTGGCGTAGGAGAGCAGGTATGACGACACCAGGTCGGTGTGCAGCATGAACCCGACTCCGCTGGCGTGTGCCCGGGTCAGCTCCTCGGCGAGTACGACGTTGAACCGGAAGTCACGGTCGACGCCGCCGCCGCCGTACTCCTCGGGCATCATGAAGCCGAGCAGGCCCTGGGCTCCGGCCGCGACCCACAGCTCGCGCGGCACGATGCCGGCCTTCTCCCAGTCACTGTGGTGCGGCACGATCTCCTTCTCGCAGAACGTGCGCACCGTCTCGCGGAAGGCGTCGTGGTCGGGCTGGAAGAGATGACGGTCCACTCGTTGTCTCCTGGTTTCGTTGTCAGGCTTGGATGACCGCGCCGCCGGCGAGCAGCGAGTCGACGTCGTCGATGCCCCAGTCGCGCAGCGCCTCGGTGGTGTGCTGCCCCGGTCGGGCCGGACCCAGGTCGAGCTCGGCGGGTGTGCGCGAGAAGCGCGGCGCTGGGGCCGGCTGGGTGAGCCCGTCACGCTCGACGTAGGTGGTGCGCTTGGCGAGATGCGGGTCGTCGGCGGCCTGCGCGTACGTCAGCACGGGGGCGACGCAGGCATCGCTGTCGGCGTACTCGTCGGCCCATTCCTGCTGGGTACGTTCGGCGAACCTGGCGGCGATCGCCACCCGCAGCTCGGGCCAGCGGGCCGGGTCGTCACGGTCCGGGAGGTCGTCGACGCCGAACCGCTCGACGAACGCCGCGTAGAACTGTGGTTCGAGCGCGCCGAGCGAGACGTACTCGCCATCCGACGTCTCGTACACGTCGTAGAACGGCGCCCCGGTGTCGAGCAGGTTGGTGCCGCGCCGGTCGGTCCATGCCCCACCGGCCGCCATCGCGAGCAGCATCGTCGAGAGGTGGGCCGCGCCGTCGACGATCGCGGCGTCGACGACCTGTCCGGCCCCGCTGCGCTGGGTCTCGAGCAGGGCGGCGAGCACACCCGTGACGAGGTACATGCCGCCGGCGCCGAAGTCGCCGAGCAGGTTGGCCGGGACCTGCGGCGGGCCGCCGGCCCGGCCGACGACATGCAGCGCGCCGGACAGCGAGAGGTAGCCGATGTCGTGCCCCGCCGTGTGGGCCCGCGGGCCGTCCTGGCCCCAGCCGGTCATCCGGCCGTACACCAGCCGCGGGTTGCGGGCGAGGCAGTCGTCGGGGCCGAGCCCGAGCCGCTCGGCGACACCCGGTCGGAAGCCCTCGACGAGTACGTCGGCGGTGGCGGCGAGCCGTAGCACCGTCTCGACACCTTGCGGCTGCTTCAGGTCGACGGCGACGCTGCGCCGGCCGCGGTTGAGCAGGTCGTGCTCCGGACGGCCGAACATCAGCCCCCCGCCGGGCCGGTCGACCCGCAGCACGTCGGCGCCGAGGTCGGCCAGCAGCATGGCGGCGAACGGGCCCGGCCCGATGCCGGCCAGCTCGACGACCTTGATGCCGTGCAGTGGCCCGGAGCTCATACGATCGATTGTGACACCATCACTGTCATGGTCGTCAAGGGCCTCCCTCCCGCCGAGGTTGCAGGTCTTGCCCACCACGCCCGATCAAGGCGCCCATACGCGCAACCTCGACGCGAGGTCTTGGAGGGGACGCGGTGGGTGTGGGGGTCGTCTCAGATGGTTGCCAGCCGGCCCGCCCGATCGGCAGTCTCTCGGAGACGCCGTCCGCGCGAAACCCCCAGGCAGCGCAAGGAAGCGAGCCGATGACGACTCCGTACCCGCACCTGCTCGAGCCGCTCGACCTCGGCTACACCACGCTGCGCAACCGCGTCATCATGGGCTCGATGCACACCGGCCTCGAGGACCGGAGCAGGCACTTCCCCGAGCTCGCCGCGTACTTCGCCGAGCGCGCTCGCGGCGGCGTCGGGCTGATGGTCACCGGCGGGTTCTCGCCCAACATGACCGGCTGGCTGCTGCCGTTCGGCTCCGTCCTCAGCACCCATCGCGTCGCCCGCAAGCACGTCCAGATCACCGACGCCGTCCACGCCGAGGGCGGCAAGATCGCGCTGCAGATCCTGCACGCGGGACGGTACGGCTACCACCCGATGATCGGGTCGGCGTCCAAGATCAAGTCGCCGATCACCCCGTTTCGCCCGCGTGCGTTGACAACCCGGGAGGTCCGCTCCACCGTCGACGACTATGCGCGGTGCGCCGAGCTGGCCCGAGAGGCCGGGTACGACGGGGTCGAGGTGATGGGGTCGGAGGGCTACCTGGTCAACCAGTTCCTGGCCGAGCGGACCAACCGCCGCACCGACGAGTACGGCGGCACCGCCGCGAACCGCCGACGGTTCCCCGTCGAGGTCGTGCGAGCGATCCGGCAGCGGGTCGGCCCGGACTTCATCGTCGTGTACCGGATCTCGCTGCTCGACCTGGTGGAGGGCGGTCAGTCGTGGGACGAGGTCGTCGCCCTGGCGCAGGAGCTCGAGGCGGCCGGCGTCACGCTGTTCAACACCGGGATCGGCTGGCACGAGGCCCGCGTCCCAACCATCATCACGTCGGTTCCGCGTGGGGCGTTCACCTGGGTCACGGCCAAGCTGCGGGCCGCGGTGACGGTCCCCGTGGCGGCGTCGAACCGGATCAACACCCCCGACCTCGCCGAGGACCTGCTGGCCCGCGGCGACGCCGACCTGGTGTCGATGGCGCGGCCGCTGCTCGCCGACCCGGACTTCGTCGCGAAGGCGCAGCAGGGGCGCAGCGACGAGATCAACACCTGCATCGCCTGCAACCAGGCCTGCCTCGACCACACGTTCGTCAACCAGCGGGCCAGCTGCCTGCTCAACCCGCGGGCCTGCCGGGAGACCGAGCTCGTCTTGCTCCCGGTCCCGCGTACCCGGAGCAAGAAGGTGGCCGTCGTCGGGGCCGGGCCGGCCGGTCTCGCGTGCGCCGTGTCGCTGGCCGGGCGCGGCCACCAGGTCGACCTGTTCGAAGCGAGCGACCGGATCGGCGGCCAGTTCACGATGGCCGCCCGCGTCCCCGGCAAGGCGGAGTTCCACGAGACGCTGCGCTACTACCGGCGACGGCTCGAGGTCACCGGCGTCACCGTGCACCTGTCCACGCCGGCGACACGGCAACGGCTACGCGAGGCCGAGTACGACGACGTCGTGGTCGCGACCGGTGTCGTCCCCCGCGTGCCCGACATCGACGGCGTCGACCACCCGAAGGCGGTGTCGTACGTCGACGTGCTCCGAGGCGTGGTCGAGGTCGGCGAGCGGGTCGCGGTGGTCGGCGCGGGCGGCATCGGGTTCGACGTGTCGCGGTTCCTGGTCGACGACGGTGCGGACGATCTCGAGTCGTGGCTGCGGCATTGGGGCGTTACCGACCCGGCCGAGGCCCGGGCGGGGCTGGGTGACCGCAAACCGGCGACACCGCCACGATCCGTCCAGCTGCTGCAGCGCAAGACGTCTCGCGTGGGCGCCGGCCTCGGCAAGACGTCGGGATGGGCGCACCGGGCCGAGCTCAGGGACGCGGGCGTGGTGATGACTCCCGGCGTGACGTACCACCGGATCGACGACGACGGACTGCACATCTCCATCGGGGACGACCCCGCGGTGCAGACACTCGACGTGGATCACGTCGTCTTGTGCGCCGGCCAGGAGTCCGAGCGCTCACTCGCCGACGCGCTGGCCGCCGACGGCCTGACCGTGCATGTGATCGGCGGCGCCGACGTGGCCGTCGAGCTCGACGCCAAGCGAGCGATCAAACAGGGCACCGAGCTGGCCGCCCGGCTCTAGGGTGCGTCTCCTTACTCCCGACCGTCGCGAGCGGCGCTCGGTGGGATGCATCGCAAGGCGGAGGAGGAGGCGCGATGCGCAGCATCGTGCGACGACGACAACGCCGCGAGGCGCCCTCCGAGAGTCGCGCAGCAGG
>WHTB01000387.1 GCA_009379735.1 Propionibacteriales bacterium | reverse complement strand
GCCTGTACCGACGGGCCGATCTCGGCTGCCGGCAGCACCGCGAGCGCGTCCCGGTCACGGGTCACGTCGCGGACCGACTCGACCGTACGCAGCGGACGGGCGGACGCCCCCAGGTCTGCCCACGAGTCGACCCGGCCGGCGATGACGCGTCGGGCCACCTGCTCGGTGACGTTGACGGGGGGTCGGGTCGCGTGGATCACCAGCACCAACGGCTGGGTCGGTG
Source organism: Propionibacteriales bacterium (assembly GCA_009379735.1). Lineage (GTDB taxonomy): Bacteria > Actinomycetota > Actinomycetes > Propionibacteriales > Nocardioidaceae > WHTB01. The sequence goes on along the minus strand of WHTB01000387.1, from coordinate 3,090 downwards.
CGGGCTCGGCGCTCGGTGCCGGCTCGGTGCTCGCCGATGCCTGCACCGACGGGTCGGCCGCCCGCTCGCCACCGGCCGACGTCGTGCACGCCGCCAGCGCGAGCAGCAACGCGCCCGCCGGAGCCACCGCCCGTCGCACCAGCACGCTGTCGACGCTAGCGCGGTCGCCCCGACCTCACGTAACGGCCGGGGAAGCGTGACACATATGTCACGCTCGCCCGACCGTTGTGCGGTTCAGCGACGCGGGCGTACTCAGCCGGGCGGCCAGGTCATCTGCCGGCCGGACAGGACGTGCAGATGGGCGTGGAACACGACCTGCCCGCCCTCGGCACCGGTGTTGAAGACCAGCCGGTAGCCGTCGGAGGCGGCCACCGACGCCGCCTCCGCAACCAGGGTCGCGAGCAGACCCGCGTCGGCCGCGGCGACCTGGGCGGCGTCCACGAGATGCTGCTTCGGGACCACCAGCACATGGGTCGGCGCCTGCGGGTTGACGTCACGGAACGCGACGGTGGTCTCGGTCTCGCTCACCACCTCGGCCGGGATCTCGCCAGCGACGATCTTGCAGAACAGGCAGTCCGGATCGGCGGACACGGGACCTCCTGAGTGTGCAACGACGCTCTTCTCGCCGCCCATCGTGGCACGATCGTCACACCGGCCGGGTAAACCCCGACTGCTGACTGAGCGTCACATAGACATGGCAGTCGCAGCGGACATCCCCTGGCCGTGGCCTGACCACGCCGTCCTGAGGGAGACCTTCCGCATGCCGACGCCTGACGCGGGTGCGACACCTCGGCAGTGGGACGCCGACGACGCGGTCACCGAGCTGTACGCCGCGCACTACCGGTCCCTGGTACGGCTGGCCGCGATGCTCGTCCGCAACACCGCCGAGGCCGAGGAGGTCGTGCAAGACGCGTTCGTCGCGATGCACGGCAGGTGGCGGTGGATCCGCGAGGCCGACAAGGCACTCGCCTACCTACGGCAGACGGTGGTCAACACCGCCCGGTCGCGGCTGCGCCGGCGGGCCGTGGAGGAGCGGCACCGCCCCGCCCCGTCGCCTGACACGGCGAGCGCGGAGTACCACGCGCTCGCCGGCGCGGAGTACAGCCAGGTGTTCGAGGCGGTGAAGGGACTCCCGCAACGGCAGCGCGAAGCGGTCGTCCTCCGCTACTACCTGGACCTGAGCGAGGCCGAGATCGCGGTCACCATGGGGTGCAGCCGCGGCGCGGTCAAGAGTCACACGTCGCGCGGCATGGCCGCGTTGCGGACGGCATTGGAGCATGCCTCATGAGCCCGCACGAGCCGATGGACGAGCTGGAGACCGAGATCAGCCGGGCGCTGCACGCGCAGGCCGACCAGGTCCGTCCGAGCGGTGACGGCCTGGCCCGGATCCGGGCCCGTACGGCCAGGTCGGCACGGGTCACCCGGCAGCGTCGTACCTGGCTGTTCGCCGGAGCCGCCGGGCTCGCCACCGCCGGTGTGGTCGTCGGTGGCCTCGTCATCGCCGGTGACCTGACCGGCGGCGACGGCGGTCCGGACCGTGCCGTCGACCGCCCGGCGGCGGTCGAGACCAGCACCCCGGCCGAGCCCGTGACGTCGCCGAGCGTGGAGCCGACGCGCGACCCTGAGACCCCCACCGAGGCTCCCACCACCAGTGGCGAGGCGACGACGGCCGCACCTCAGCCGAAGGCCGTCACCGTGCCGGTCTACTACCTCGGCGACTCCACCCGGGGCCCTCGGCTGTTCCGCGAGTTCCACGCGATCCGGACGACGGAGCCGGCCGCGCAGGCTGCTTTGAACCAGATGCTCGACCAGCAGCCGTTCGACCCCGACTACACCAGCCCCTGGCCGAAGGACAGCCGGGCCCTGGGCGTCGCCGACCAGGACGACCTGATCACGGTCGACCTGTCGCGGCACGTGCTGAGGACCGACGTATCGGAGGAGCAGGCCGAGCTGATGCTGCAGCAGCTGGTCTACACCGTGCAGGCGGCGCGCCAGAACAACCACGACGTCCAACTCACCGTCGAGGGCGAGCCGGCAGAGGAGTTCTCCGGCGTGCAGGTCGACGAGCCGCTGACCCGCGGCGACCCGCTGTCGTACCAGGCGATGACCTGGATCACGGCACCGGTCGAGGGGCAGACGGTCGGTCGGACACTCAAGGTCGAGGGCATCGCCAACCACTTCGAGGCGAACGTCAGCTGGGAGCTGGTGCAGGACGGCGAGGTCGTCCGGGACAACTTCACGACCGCCGCCGAGGGGATGACGTTCACGCCGTACTCCTTCACCCTCACCAAGCTCGAGCCGGGTGACTACACGGTGCGGGTCTTCGAGTCCTCGCCGGAGGACGGCTCGGTGACCTTCCTCGACACCAAGACCTTCACCGTCGAGTGAGGGTCGCGAGGAGCTCGCCGACCTGCTGACGGGCGCGGTCGCGGATCTCCGGGCCGTGGGTGAAGGCCGCGAGGTCGAAGTCGAGGTCGGCGAACCGCTGCGCCGTCTGCTGGCTCAGGGCGAAGTCGGTGCAGAAGAACGGCACCGACCAGCCGACACCCCGGAAGTTGAACAGCGCGTCGCCGGTGATCAGCACCCGGGACGGCTCGTGCAGCAACGAGATGTGGCCCGGCGAGTGGCCGGGAGTGTGCACGACCCGGACGCCGCCGCCGATCGGGAGCATCTTGCCGTCCGACAGCTTGGTGCCGACCGGTGCCGGCTCGAACCCGCCGCCCGGCAGCCGGTTCAGCAGCCGGCCGAGCCGCAGGCTCGGGTCGCGGCGCGGAACCTCACCGCTGCGCAGGTACGACGCGTCGTCCACGTGGACGTCGATCGAGCGACCGGTCCGCCGGGCCATCTCGGCCGCGCCGCCGGCATGGTCGGAATGCGCGTGGGTGAGCAGCAGCCGGGTGACGTCGTGGACGCTCAGCCCGATGTAGTCCAGGGCGCTGGTGATCTTGTCGGGCGACTTCTTCAGCCCGAAGTCGACCAGCGTCACCTGGCCGTCGTCGTCACGGAGTACGAACCCGTTGACCCAGTCGCCGAGCAGCCGCAGCCGCCACAGCCCGGGAGCCAGCTCGACAGCAGGTGGACGCGCCATAG
>WHTB01000413.1 GCA_009379735.1 Propionibacteriales bacterium | reverse complement strand
GCGGCCGGCGAGAGCGCGACCGTGTTCGTCACGGGGATGGCCGCGGGTACGTTGCTCGGGCTGGTGATCGGGATCCTGGTCGGCCGCTTCCGGGTCATCGACGTGATGCTCGACCCGTACATCTCGGCACTGTTCGCCACGCCGCTGGTCGCCGTCATCCCGATCCTGATCGTCGCCCTCGGCTTCGGCTTCCCGGCCAAGGTGGTGATCGTCGCCATGTTCGCGTTCTTCCCGGTGGCCATCAACACCGCAGCAGGTGTGCGGAACGTGCCGCGCGACCTCGACGAGCTGGCCCGGTCGTTCTGCTCGACCGAGCTGCAGGCCTGGCGCGACATCCTGGTGCCGGGCGCCCTGCCGTACATCGTCACGGGCGTCCGGCTGGCGGTCGGCCGGGCGCTGATCGCCGTGGTGGTGGCTGAGTTCTCCACCGCGGTGACCGGTCTCGGCTTCCTTATCCTGCGCAACTCGCGCCGGTTCGAGATGGCGGCGTCACTCGTGCCGGTCGTCCTCCTGATGATCACCGGCTTCGTCCTCTACACCCTGCTCAAGCGGGTCGAGACCAGGCTGGGGCCGTGGATCGTACCCACCTCGGAGTAGGCCGGTCGCTCAGCCGATCCGACCCAGGCCGCGGGGGAAGGAGTGCAGCCGCTCGCAACCGTCGGCGGTGACGTGCAGCAGCTCGCCGGTCTGCACGCCCGCGAGCCCGTCCGACGTGGTGACGTTCGGCTGCACCACGACCGTCATCCCCGCGGCGAAGGAGACCGGAGACAACGGCGCGAGCGTCCGGCTACGGGACCCGAACACCGGTGCGAGATAGCCGCCACCCAAACCGTGCACCAGGTCGTCGACGGTGGTGAACCCGGCGTCCTCGATGACTCCGGCCGCGGCGACCACCTCAGCCGGTGTCACTCCCGGCGCCAGCACGGACTCGACGCGATGCAGTGCCTCGTCGGCCACCGCGTGCAGCTCCGCGTAGAGCGGCGTCGGCTCGGCCGCGACCGTGAACGTCCGCAGCAGCTGGCCGGGATAGTCGACGCCGTAGCTGGTGCTGAGCTCGCAGCAGACGACGTCCCCCGCGGCCAGCCGGCGGTCGCTCGGCCACTGGGCGGGGACGGACTGCTGCGGTCGGTCCATCGAGGTGATCGAGAAGTAATGGATGTAGTTGGTGCCGCCGAGCCGGACGTAGCTGCCCTCGACCAGTGCACCGAGCTCGTACTCCGTGGTGCCGACGGCGGCGCCGTCGCGCAACGCCGCGCAGGACAGGTCGGTCAGCTCCGCCGCGCGACGCAGGCAGGCGAGCTCCTCGGCCGACTTCTGCTGCCGGAGCCGGTAGTACGCGGGCGTCAGGTCGACCACCGAGCCCGCCGACCCCCGCAGGCTCTCGTAGGCCTGGAACGGCAGCGCGCCAACCACGCCGACCCGGCTGGTCGCCCGCACGCCTCGGGCGACCAGCTCGTCGACCGCCGTCGTGATGGTCTTCGGACCCGCCCACCGCACCTCGGCGTCGGTGGCGACCCGCCGCGCCTGGGGTACGTGGTTGTAGAACTGCACCAGGAGTACGTCGGCGGCGGCGATGCTGTGCACGACGACCGCCTCCCGGGTGACGGGCCAGCCGGTCAGCCACTGGACCGCGCTGCCGGAGCGGTTGGCGCCGTAGGCGACGGCGTGCTCGACCTCGGCGTCGCGCATGACCTGGTCCAGCGCCTCACGCCGGCGGTGCATCTCAGCCGGCGTGAAGGGCGGTGGCACGGTGCGGCCCATCTGGGGCGCGTCACCCGGGCGCGTCATCGGGGCGCGGCCGTCGACCCGCGCACCTTGAGCGCCAGCGGCAGCAGCACCGAGCGGGGCGGGCGGTCCGGCTCGTTGATCGCTTCCAGCAGCATCCGCGCCGCCTCGACGCCGATCTGGTGGTGCGGCACGCCGACCGAGGTCAGCGGCGGCTGCAGCTTGTCGAGGAAGGGCATGTCGTTGAAGCCGACCACGCTGATGTCGTCCGGGCAGGTGATCCCGCGCTCGGCGAAGACGTCGTAGCAGCCGAGGGCGATCAGGTCGTTGCCGGCCACCACCGCCGAGAACTCCGTCTTCGAGTCGAGGACCGTGCGGAGTGCTACGGCGCCTTCGGCCTCGGTCCAGAAGTCGCAGGAGACGACCAGCGCCGGGTCCTCCTCGAGGCCGTGGTCACGGACGGCATTCTGGAACGCCTTGGCCCGGATCACTCCGGTCGAGGTGGTCTGCGGCCCGGCCAGGTGGGCGATCCGGCGGTGGCCCAGCCCGGCCAGGTGGGCGACGGCCAGCCCGATGCCGGTGGCGTCGTCGGCGGTGATCGTCGGCACGTCGACACCGTCGGCCCGCCGGTTGACGAGGACCATCCTCACGCCCTGGTCGTGCAGCTGCTCGAGCAGCGGATGGTCGAGACGGGCAGTGGCGACGATCAGACCTTCCACTTGGCGCGAGCGCAGCGAGTCGACCAGGGACCGTTCGCGGTCCGGGTCGTTGTCGGTGTTGACGAGCAGGGTGCTGTAGCTCGCGGACCCGAGCACATCGTCGATACCGCGCACGATCGGCGGGAACAACGGGTTGGTGAGGTCGGGGATCACCACCCCGATGGTGCGTGACTTCGCCGTCTTCAGGCTGCGCGCGATCGGGTTCGGCTGGTATCCCAGCGACTCCGCCGCCCGCAGCACCCGGCGCGCGGTCTCGGCGTTCACCAACCGGCGGGTCTC
>WHTB01000364.1 GCA_009379735.1 Propionibacteriales bacterium | reverse complement strand
GGGCTCGCCGACCGCGAGCTGCGGACGACCGGGCTCGCGGTCCGCCCGCGCCACAACCGAGACGGCGCACACGTCGGCTACACCGCGTCGCACCGTCTCACCGCGACGTGTCACGACGTCGAGCTGGGCGGCCGGTTGCTGGCGACGGCCAGCGAGGCGGCCGGCAACCAGCTCGAGGTCGACCACATCGGGCTCGACGTCGACGACGAGCAGCCGGTGCTGCGCCAGGCGCGGGAGAAGGCGTTCATGGACGCCCGCACCCGGGCCGGTGAGTACGCCGCGCTCGCCGGCCGCGAGCTCGGCCACGTCGAGCTCGTCCAGGAAGGTATCGTCGCGCCCCCGGTCCCGTTCGCCGGCGTACGGACGCTCCAGCAGGCCGACTACGGTGGCGAGCTGGGGATCGAGGCCGGGGAGAACACCGTCAACGCATCCGTCACCGTCACTTGGAGTTGGGCATGAAGTCAGGCATCGCGCGCGAAGGGATGGACACCGACGTTCGTCCGCAGGACGACCTCTTCGCTTTTGTCAACGGACGTTGGATATCTGAGACGGCGATCCCTGATGACCGAGCCCGACACGGCACGTTCAACGTGCTCAGCGATGCCGCCGAGCAGCAGCTGCGGGCCATCGTCGAGGAGGCGGCCGCCGCCGACGCCGAGCCCGGCACGTCGACCCGCAAGGTGGGCGACCTGTTCGGCAGCTTCATGGACGAGGCGAGGGTCGACACGCTCGGGGTCGAGCCGTTGGCCAGCGACCTCGGCCGGATCGACGCGGTCGCCGACACCACGGACCTCTGGCGGCTGCTCGGCGGTCTCCAGCGCCGCGGCTTCGGCGGCGCCGTGATGCCGTTCGTGGACACCGACAACCGCAAGTCCGACAGCTATGTCGTCTACCTCGAGCAGTCGGGAATCAGCCTGCCCGACGAGGCGTACTACCGCGAGGACAGCTTCGCCGAGATCCGCGAGGCGTACGTCGGCCACGTCGCGCGGATGCTCACCCTGGCCGGCCTGCCCGATGCGGAAGATGCGGCCGCGCGGGTGATGGCGCTGGAGACCCGGCTGGCGTCGGCGCACTGGGACAACGTGACGACGCGCGACGCGGTGAAGAGCTACACCAAGCTCGACGCCGCCGCGCTGCGCGAGCGCACGCCGGGCCTCGACTGGGACGCCTGGATCGAGGGCATGGAGGCAGCGCCGCAGGCGTTCGCCGACGTGGTCGTGCGGCAGCCGAGCTTCCTCGAGCACTTGGCCGAGGCGGTGTCCGAGGTCGACCTCGAGGACTGGAAGACCTGGCTGCGCTGGCGCCTCGTCCACGACGCCGCGCCGTACCTCTCCGGCGACCTGGTCGCCGAGAACTTCGACTTCTACGGCCGCACGCTGACCGGCGCGCCCAAGCTGCGCGAGCGGTGGAAGCGCGGCGTGTCGCTGGTCGAGGGCGCTCTCGGCGAGGCGGCGGGTCAGCTCTACGTCGAGCGGCACTTCCCGCCGGCGGCCAAGGCCCGGATGCTCGAGCTGGTCGACAACCTGGTCGAGGCGTACCGGCGTGACATCGGCATGCTCGACTGGATGGGGCAGGAGACCCGGCAACGGGCGCTGGACAAGCTGGACGCGTTCACCCCCAAGATCGGCTATCCCGACACCTGGCGCGACTACACCGCACTGGAGATCCGGCGGGACGACCTGCTGGGCAACGTCCGCCGCGCGGCCGCGTTCGAGACCGACCGGCAGCTGGCCAAGCTCGGAGGTCCCGTCGACCGCGGCGAGTGGTTCATGACGCCGCAGACGGTCAACGCGTACTACAACCCGGGGATGAACGAGATCGTCTTCCCGGCCGCGATCCTGCAGCCCCCGTTCTTCGACAGCGAGGCCGACGACGCCGTCAACTACGGGGCGATCGGCTCGGTGATCGGGCACGAGATCGGGCATGGGTTCGACGACCAGGGCTCGCGCTACGACGGCACCGGCAACCTCGTCGACTGGTGGACCGAGGACGACCGGGCCCGCTTCGACGCGCTGGCGAACGCGCTGATCGAGCAGTACGCCGGGTTCGAGCCGCGTGAGCTGCCCGGCCGCACGGTCAACGGCGCGCTCACCGTGGGCGAGAACATCGGGGACCTCGGCGGCCTGACCATCGCGTACGCCGCGTATCGGATCGCCACCGAGGGCGGCGAACCACCGGTGATCGACGGGTTCACCGGGGCGCAGCGGTTCTTCCTGGGCTGGGCGCAGGTGTGGCGGTCGAAGGCGCGCGAGGCCGAGGCGGTGCGGCTGCTGTCGATCGACCCGCACTCGCCGGCGGAGTTCCGCGCCAACGTCGTCCGCAACCTGCACGAGTTCTACCAGGCGTTCGACGTGGTCGAGGGCGACGAGCTGTGGCTGCCGGAGGACGCGCGCGTCCGCATCTGGTAGTCGCTCGTCATCGACGGGCGGCGAGCCGCCCGGCGCACTGAGCGGCACCGAGGCCGACCAGCGGCACACCTGCTCCCGGATGGGCCGCGGCGCCGACCCAGTGCAGGCCGCGCGCCGAGGGCTGGTCGGCGCGTTGCGTGACGGTGCGCGGGCCGCGCCAGGCGACGCCGTACGGCGAGCCGCCCGATGCCAGCACGATGTCGGTGGGGGACCGGTCGACCCGGGCGACGACATGACGGCGTACGTCGAGGCCACGCCGGGTCAACGCGACCAGGACGTCCTCGTGCAGCGTGCCGCGGCCCAGCACAGTCCAGCCGGTCTGGCCCGGCCGTGGGGCGAAGCCGTCGCGTCGCACCACGAACATCGGGTCGCCATGCAGCACGGTCTCGAACGGCAGGTCGGGTACGTCGCCGTCCAGACCGAGGTGGGTGACCTGCGGTGGCGTCGCCGGCAGCAGGTGCGGCGACGGCGAGCGATGCACAGCACGAGGGTCGACGGCGGCCACGACCACGTCCGCGGGCAGCGTGCTGTCGTCGTCCAGCCGTACGCCGCGCACCGCGCCGTCGGTGTCGTCGAGCTCGGCCACGCCGGCCCCGAGCCGTACGTCGACCCCGCGCAGACCCAGCCGCGCGGCGAGCACGTCGACCAGGGCCGCCATGCCGCCCTCGGGCCGCCAGACGCCGAACGTCCGCTCCACCCAGGCCTCGACCGCGACAAACGCCGGGGCGTCGCGGGGATCCGACCCGGCCAGTACGGTCGGTTGTTCGAGCAGGGCGCGGAGCCGCTCGTCCTTGAACGTCCGCCGGGTCCGCTTGCGCAGCGAGGTGCGCTGGTCGAGCTGCGACCGCTCGCCCGGCTCCAGGGAGTCACAGCCGGCGAACGCGGTCTCGAGCGCCCGCCGCCGCAGCACCGCCCACACGTCGTCGAGGCCATCGAGATGCGCCGTCCACGACTTCGCCGCACGCGCGCCGACGAGCCCGGTGAGCGCGGCATGCTGTCCGGCGCGGTCGGTCGGCAGGTCGACCTCCGTGCCGTCGGCGAACCGGTGCCGCCGCGGCGATGTCACCGGCAACAGGTCGAGCTCACGCTCCAGCGGGCGGCCGGTCTTGCGGAACAGGTCACGGAGTACGGCGGGCAGCGTTGTGGTCGCCGCGCCGCCGTCCCAGCGGAACCCGTCGGACTCGACCGGGCGCAGCGCTCCGCCGAGCGCCGCACCCCGCTCGCAGAGGGTCACGTCGTGCCGTTGCTTGGCCAGCCGCGCGGCCGCCGCCATCCCCGCCAGGCCACCGCCGACCACCACGACTCTCGCCATGGTCGGCGAGCCT
>WHTB01000328.1 GCA_009379735.1 Propionibacteriales bacterium | reverse complement strand
GTCGATGCCCTCCTGCTCGGCCCACCGGAGCGTCGCGACGTCCAGCCGCTCGGTCAGCACCCCGCCCCAGTCGACGACCAGCGCCCGGAGGCTCACCCCGACCGCGCCCGGATGTGCTCGTCGGCCGCCGCCGTCGTGGCGCGGAGAGTGTTCATCAGCCGCCTGAGCTCGGGCATCGTCATGCCGCTCGCCTTCGCGACCTGTGCCGGAACATCGGCGAGGTTGGCGAGGGTACGGCTCCCGGCGCGGGTGAGGCTGACCTGCACCCGCCGCTCGTCCGCGGGGTCGCGCTCCCGGCTGACCAGACCCTTCGCCGCGAGTCTCTTCAGCAGCGGCGAAAGGGTGCCCGAGTCGAGCCGCAGCGCCGCACCAACCTCGTTGACACTCATCGGGCCCGACTGACCCAGCACGATCAGCACCAGGTACTGCGGGTACGAGAGGTCGTGCGGCGCGAGCAGGTCGCGGTAGAGCGCGTCGTACGTGCGGGCCGCCGCGTGCAGCGAGAAGCAGACCTGCTGCTCGATCTTGATCGGGCGGGGCGCAGCCGATTTGCGTGGCGTCATGGAATCAGTCTACATTAAGTTGTACACAACTTAATTGCGATACACTGATCTTGCTGACAGACCCGGAGGACACGATGAACGCCATCTACACCGCCTCAGCCACCGCCAGCGGCCGGGAGGGGCGCGCGGTCAGCTCGGACGGCATCCTCGACGTCACGCTGGCCACTCCCGCCCAGCTCGGCGGCACCGGCACCGGCACCAACCCGGAGCAGCTGTTCGCGGCCGGGTACGCCGCCTGTTTCGCCAGCGCCATGGGCGTGGTCGCTCGCAGCATGCGGATCGACGCGTCGGAGGCATCGGTGACCGCTGACATCGGCCTGAAAGGCTCCCTTGACGCCGGCTTCGCACTGGAGGCGGTCCTCCGCGTCGAGCTGCCGAGCCACCTCGAGGGCGAGGCCGGCCACCAGCTGGTCGCGAAGGCGCATCAGGTCTGCCCGTACTCCAACGCCACCCGGGGCAACATCCCGGTCGAGATCATCATCGACTGACCCGTCGACCCGGGGCGGAACGCATAGACCGCCGCCAGCCGGATCCGCGTCGTCAGCAGGTACGCCGGGAGTCGGCTGAGCACGGCCCCCGACGGGCCGTACCCCTCGACGACGGCGACCGCACACCGGCTCGCACTCTCGACGGAGCACCGCCCCTGCACCGACCTCAGCTCCAGGTGCACGAGCAGGTTCGCCAGGTCGAGCGCCGCCTCACCGGCCGCCGCCAGGTCGAAGTCGAGCAGGCCCGGCGGCAGCCCCGGCTCGATCACGACCTGCTTGTCGTGCAGGTCGCGATGCAGGTACGCCGGGGCGAGCGGCCGCCCCTCGGCCAGCCGCTGCATCGCGCGGTTGAGTGACCGGCGCAGCGGCGTGACGTCCACCAGCCCGTAGCCCGCGGCGTGGTCGAGCCACCGCCGCGTCACCGCCACCTCGGCGGCCGCGTCATGGGTCGGCAGACCGGTCACGGGCACTGCATGCAGGGCGGCCAGCGCCGATCCGACGGCACGACCGACCGCGCCGATGTCGGAGTCGGGTACGGACGGGTCGGCGAGCAGCTGGTGCAGGGTGCGGCCCGACAGCGCCGACATCCGCAGCGTGCCGCCGGCCCGGTCCTCGGCCAGCACGCGGGGCGCACGCAGCCGCGTCCCGGCGTACGCCGGCTGCGCCGTCACGACCGCGGGCAGCCGGCCGGGCCGCAGCACCTTGGTGTACGAGCCGTCGGCGTTGCGGACGACTCCACGCCGCTCGGCCCGGTGCGCCACCAGCCGAGCCCCCGGCGCCGACGCCAGCCGGGCCAGGGCCGGCAGCCGCCGGTCCGCCCCCGACGCCTGCACGAGGACATGCCCGTCAGCCGCCACCGTGACAGCATCCGGCGCGACGACCCGCGTCTGGGCGGCCAGGTCGGCGACCCGGGCCCGGTCGCGGTGCCACTGCCCCGCCAACGTCTCGCCGGCCGGGTCGCTGAGCTCCAGCAGCAGGTGGTCGCGGTCGCGGGGGACCGACGTGACCAGCCGCAGGCCGTCGGCACGCAGTGAGTCCTGCAGGGCGTCCTGCAGGTCTGGCAGCCGGCTCACCGCAGCACCCCGCCGTGCCGGGCGGCGGCAAGCGTCCCTTCGGCTCGGTCGAACATCCGCCGCGCCTGCTCTTCCCAGTCGGGCCGCCGACGGCGGAAGCCCTCGCCGGCACGGCGCATCAGATGCGCGGCGCCGTACACCGCGAGGCGCTCACGGCTCGGCAGCCGGCCGGCATCGGCGTACCCGTCGTACAGCGCTGCGACGAGGTCGTCGCCGGCCGCGACACCCGACTGGACGACCGCGGCGGTCGCGCTGGCCAGGTCGGCGGCGGGGTCGGCCAGCCGGGCCGAGTCGAGGTCGATCAGCACCACCTCCCCGGCGCGGTCGACCACGACCTGGTCGGCCGAGAAGTCACCGTGCGCCGGACAGAGCACCGGCGCGAGCCGGGTCATCCGCTCGCTCAGCAGGTCGGCGAACCTCATCACCTCGGCGTCGAGGTCGGGGAGCAGGTACGCCAGCTGCCGGCCGGCCGCCCGGACCGCGACACCATGGTCGTGGCGGGTGCCGAGGTGGAGCCGCGGAGCCGTGTCGGCGTGCAGCCGGGCCAGCGCCGTACCCATCCGGTGGAAGCCGTCATGGTCGTCGACGGTCGATCCGTCGACCCACTCGACGGCGACCAGACCCCGGCGTGGGGCGGCTGCCAGCAACCGGGGCGTACGGGTGCGCACACGCTGGAGGGTCCGGTAGTGGTCGGCCACCAGGCCCACCTGGGAGCGGCGGACCGCGCGTACCACCACCGACGGCCCGGTCGCGGGACGAGCCACCGCCACCCAGCGCCGCTCGGGGTTGTAGCGCAGGGTACGGAGCGCGGGGTCCGGGTCCGACGACGCCCGGGACAGGAACCGCGCCCGCCTCGACGGGTCGGCCATCACCGCGATGCCGGGCAGGTGCCGGTCGGCCAACGCCGTCGACACCAGCAGCCGGTGGTCGACGTCGTCGGCGATCAGCGACCCGGCCGGCGCACCACGAACGGCCTTGTGCAGCTTCGGTGCCGACTCGGCGGTGTAGGCACGTGCCACGCACTGCTCGACCCCGTGCGGGGTGACCAGCTCGAACCCGAGCACGCAGCTCGTCCCCGGCTTGTACCGCGCGTACGCGGCGTGCACCGTGCCGACCAGTCCGGACCGCTGGGTCAGCCAGGCGGCCAGCGCCGCCGGGTCGAGCAGCAACGTCAGCGCGCTCAGCTCCGGGTCGCGCGCGGCCAGGGCGGCGTCAGCGGGCGTCAGCATCGGCCAGCTCCCTTCCGTGCCGGGCGAGGACCTCGGCGGCCGGCCCGTCGTCGACCACCACGCCGCCGTCCACCCAGACCACCCGGTCACAGTCCTCGGCGGCGGCGAGGTCGTGGGTGATCACGAACGTCGTACGGTCCTGGGTGAGCCGTTCGAGCGCCGCGACGACCTCGCGCTCGGTGTCGCCGTCGAGCCCGGTGGTCGCCTCGTCGAGGATGACGACGGGCGCCTGCCGGACCGCCGCCCGGGCGATCGCGATGCGCTGCCGCTGGCCACCCGACAACGTTGCACCGCGCTCACCGACGACCGTGTCGTACCCGTGCGGCAGGTCGAGGATGAATTCGTGCGCATCCGCCAGCCGGGCCGCCCGCTCGATCTCCTCCTCGGTCACCTCGGGAGCACCGAACGCGATGTTGTCGCGGATGCTCGCCGCGAACAGGACGCTCTCCTGCAGCACGATCGCCACCTGGGAGCGCACGGACTGCACGGTCAGGTCGCGCAGGTCGTGGCCGTCGATCCGGACGACGCCGCTGTCCGGGTCACGCAGCCGCGACAGCAGCATCACCAGGCTCGACTTGCCGGCACCCGAGGGCCCGACCACGGCGACCCGCTCGCCCGGCCGTACCCACAGGTCGAGGCCACGCAGGACCGGGAGCCGGGGCTCGTAGGACAGCCAGACGTCCTCGAGCCGGACGTCGCCGACGAACGGCCTCGCCGGGCGCGCCCACGACGCGTCGACCACGTCGGGACGCCGCTCCAGCACCTCGACGATCCGCTCCCCCGACGCCGCCGCCTGCGCGATCCGGCCGGTGTACTTCGCGACGTCGCGCATCGGCTTGAACGCCGCCTTGAGGTAGGTCAGGAACACCACCAGCTCACCCGGCGTCAACGCGCCGGACACCACCCGCTGCGCGCCCACGTAGAGCACCAGCCCGGTCGCCAGGCCGACCAGGACGTCGGTCTTGCGCTCGAG
>WHTB01000042.1 GCA_009379735.1 Propionibacteriales bacterium | reverse complement strand
GGTCCGCTCGGCGAGCTCACCGGCAGTCGCGGGCCCTTGTGACATCAGCAGGCCGATGCACTGCAGGTCGGACGCGTTCAGGCCGATCGACTTCGCCACGGCGGCCTGGTAGAGGACAGCACGGGCCATGAACGTCTGCATGGTCCCCGACATCTCCTGCAGCAGCGCCGCCCGCGACCGTCTTGACATCGTCGTACCCACTCCCATATTCTCTCTAAAATAGAGAGACTCTATTCTAGAGAGTCTCCTCACAGGCCGGAGACAGTCTCGCAGGCCGGCTCGACGAGCCACCTAGACCGAGGAGTACGCATGTCGCGCACCGCCCTGATCATCGGCAGCGGAGTAGCCGGCCCTGCCATGGCCCTGTTCCTCCGCCGGCTCGGCTGGGAGCCGGCCGTGTACGAGGCCGCCGACGAGCCGGACGACTACACCGGCGCCTTCCTCAACGTCGCCACGAACGGGCTCGCCGTCCTCGACGAGCTGGGTCTGCGGGACCGGCTGCTGTCCGACGCCCACCCCTGCCCTCGGATGGTGATCTGGAGCGGTCGCGGCAAGCGGCTCGGCGAGGTGCCGAACGGGCCGGCCGGTGAGCCGGAGCGCGCCAGCTCCGTACTCCGTCGCGGCTGGCTCCACCAGGTGCTGCGGGAGGAGGCGACGCGGCAGGGCATCCCGTTCACGTTCGGAGCCCGGCTCACGTCGATCACGCCACTGGCCGGCGAGGCGGTCCGAGCGACGTTCGCCGACGGGACGTCGGCCGAGGCCGACCTGCTGATCGGCTGCGACGGGGTCGGGTCCGTCACCCGCGAGTTCGTCGACCCCTCCGCCGCACGACCGGACTACACCGGGCTCGTCGGCGTCGGCGGGTTCGCCCGAAGCGCGGGCGTCGCGCCCACGCCGGACACCCAGCACTTCGTCTTCGGCCGGCGGTCCTTCTTCGGGTACCTCGTGCGAGACGACGGCGAGATCTACTGGTTCGCGAACGTCACCCGGCCCGAGCCACGAGCCGGCGAGATACGTGCGCTCACCACCGAAAGCTGGCTGGCCGAGCTCCGCGACCTGCACGCCGGCGACCCCGACCCGGTCCCGGCCATCCTGGCCGCCAGCAGCGGAGACATCCGCGGCTACCCCGTGTACGACCTGAAGCACGTGCGGCAGTGGAGCCGCGGGCGGGTCGTCGCGGTCGGCGACGCGGTTCACGCCACCTCGCCGAGTGCCGGGCAGGGCGCGTCGCTCGCGCTCGAGGACACGATGGCGCTGGCGCAGTGCCTGCGGGACGCCCCCGACCACGCCGCCGCGTTCGCCGCCTACCAACGCATCCGGCAGCCTCGGGTCGAACAAGTCGTGGAGTACGGCCGCGCGATCTCGAACCGCAAGACCATCAGCCGCAACCCGCTCGCCGTCCTGGCCCGCGACGCCGTGCTGCCGATGTTCCTACGCCGGGCGGCGACGGATCGCACGACGCGCTGGCTGTACGACCACCAGCAGTCCTGGGAGACGACGGTCACCACGGTCGCTACGCCGGGGCGCTAGGGATCAGCACGCCGGGGTTGCAGATGTTGTCCTGGTCGACCTCCGCCTTGATTGCCCGGAGGACGCGGACACCGAGCTCGCCGATCTCCTGGGCCAGCCAGGGCTGGTGGTCACGGCCGACCGCATGGTGGTGGGTGATCGTCGCGCCCGCGTCGACCATCGCGTCGGTCGCGGCGGCCTTCGCCCGCTGCCACTGCACCACCGGCTCGTCGGTCTGCGCGCTCACCACGGTGAAGTACAGCGAGGCGCTGCTGGCGTACGTGTGGGAGACGTGACAAAGCACCAGCGGGGGCGTGCCCTGCTCGCCCAGCGACGTGGTCAGCGCCTCGCGCACGCGCTGGTACGCCGCGGGGAGCGCGGACCAGGTCGCGGCGGTCTCGAGGGTCTCGCAGAGCGCGCCGGCGTCGAGCAGCGAGTCACGCAGGTAGGGCCCGTGGAACCGGCCGACCAGCCAGTCCTCGCCCGGACCGGGGCCGAGGTTCTGTCCGCCGGAGTCAGTGAGCACGGCCGCGGCCGCCTCTCGGCGTACGACCGCGTCGGCACCCTCGAACCCGACGATCAGCAGGCAGCCGCCGCTTCCCGACCCGGCGGTGCCGACCTCGCCGCCACGTGCCAGCCCGACCGCGGTCTCGGCCTCGTCGGACAGCCGCAGCACCGTGGGCCGTGGGCCGTCCTGCGCCAACCGCCGGAGGGCGAGGCAGCCGGCCGCGAACGTGTCGAAGCGCCACCCCTCGTACCGGCGCTCGGCCGGCGTCGGGTGCACCTTGACGGTCACCGCGGTGACGATGCCGAAGGCTCCTTCGCTGCCGAGCACGACCTGGCGCAGGTCGGGACCGGCCGCGGTGGCCTCGATGCCACCGAGCTCCCAGGTGCCGGCAGGCGTCGCGACCCGAAGGCCGACGACAGCCTGGTCGAAGCGGCCGTAACCGGACGACGCCTGGCCGCTGGAGCGGGTCGCCGCGAACCCGCCCACCGACGCGAACTCGAAGGACTGCGGGAAGTGGCCGACCGACAGGCCGTGCTCGGCGAGCAGCCGCTCCGCCGCAGGGCCGCGTAGGCCGGCCTCGAGCGTGGCCAGCCGCGACTCGACATCGACATCGATGACGCGGTCGAGCCGCCGGAGGTCGACCGCGAGGGCTGCACGTCCGCGGGCATCCGGCGCGAGACCGCCGACCACCGACGTGCCACCGCCGAACGGCACGACGGCGATCCCGTGCTCGCCCGCGACGGTCAACAGCTCGACGACCTCGTCATGGGAGCCGGGCACCACGACGGCGTCCGGCGCGTCGCCGAGATCGCCGTCGCGCATCCGCAGCAGGTCGGTCGTGCTCTTGCCTCGGGTGTGGGCGACCCGGGACGCGTCGTCCACCAGCAGGTAGTCGTCGCCGACGACGCCGCGCAGGGCGTCGACCGCCGCGTCGGACAGCCGCGTCGGCGGCGCCACCAGCGTGTCGACCTGCACTGACGCCGTTCCCCGCGTACGCACGCCGAGGCCGTCACGCAGGATGGCCAGCACCGGCTCCGGCAGCGGGGCCGCTCGCTCAGGGTCGCCCCAGCCGTTCCAACGCATCGCTGTATCCGTCATGCGGTACAGTGTGACACATGATGTCAGTTCGTAACATCGCTGAGGCGACCGACGCCAAGGTGCTCGACGCCGCCCGCGACTGCGTCCTGCATGTCGGGGTCCGCCGTACGACGCTGACTGACGTCGCACGCCGCGCCGGTGTCTCCCGGATGACGGTCTACCGCCGCTGGCCCGACGTCCGGGTGCTCGTCGGCGACTTGATGACCAGGGAGTGGACCGCCCTCGCCACCGGCATCCTGCACGGGCAGGACCGGGCGGCCGGCGCGCGGGACCGCGTGGTCGAGGGGTCGGTGGCGGTGTCGAAGCAGCTGCGCGCGCACCCCCTGTTCCGCAAGGTGGTCGACGTCGACCCCGAGCTCCTGCTCCCGTATGTCCTCGACCGGCGCGGCGCCAGCCAGGACGTCATGCTCGAGGTGCTGGAGGGCGTGATCCGCGAGGGTCAGCGCGACGACACGATCCGGGCCGGCAACGTCAATGCCTTGGCCGCATCGGTGCTGTTGACCGTGCAGTCGTTCACCCTGTCCGCCCACACCATGGCCGACCGCCGCGGCTGCAGCCAGTCAGCTCTCGACCGTGAGCTGCGGCACCTGCTCGAGGGATACCTGACGCCATGACGTTCCAGCCCGCCGACCCACGCACGTCGCTCAACGCCGCCCGCCGCCGGCACGATCTCGACGCCGTCGCCGACGACGCGGTCGACCTGCTCGTCGTCGGCCTCGGCATCACCGGGGTGGGTGTGGCCCTCGACGCGGCCAGCCGCGGGCTCTCGGTGCTCGCAGTCGACGCTCATGACCTCGCCTTCGGCACGTCCCGCTGGTCGTCCAAGCTCGTGCACGGCGGGCTGCGCTACCTGGCGCAGGGCGACGTCGGCCTGGCCTGGGCCAGCGCCCGCGAACGGGACGCGCTGATGCGTCACATCGCACCACACTTGGTCAGCCCGCTGCCGATGATCTTCCCGGCACATTCCGACGTGTCCCACGTGCAGTCGGCGGCGATCGGCTCGGCGCTGGTCGCCGGTGAGGCCCTGCGGGCGGCCGCGCGCACCGGACGGGCCTACCTCCCACGCCCGCGCCGCCTCACCGCCACCGAGGCCCTTCGGCTGGCCCCCGGGCTACGCCGCGACGGCCTCCGGCATGCCTGGCTCGGGTGGGACGGGCAGCTCAGCGACGACGCCCGGCTGGTCGTCGCCGTAGCGCGCACCGCGGCCGGGCTCGGCGCCCGGATCGTCACCCGGTGCCGCGCTGTCGGCCTGCACGGTCGTGGCGCCGAGCTGCGCGACGAGCTCACCGGCGAGACGTTCAGCGTCCGGGCGGGCATGGTCGTCAACGCGACCGGCGTCTGGGCCGGTCAGCTGGCCCCGGACATCGCGCTGCGGCCCAGCCGGGGCAGCCACCTGGTGTTCCGGTCGGAGGCGTTCCCGGGGGGCCTCGGCGCGGCCATCACGACTCCGGTGCCCGGCTCCTCGTCCCGGTTCGTCTTCGCGCTCCCCCAGCCAGACGGGCGGGTGTACGTAGGGCTGACCGACGAGCCGGCCGACGGGCCGATCCCCGACGTACCCACGCCCAGCGACGCGGAGGTGGACATGCTGCTGTCGACGATGTCGGCCGCGCTGGCCACGCCGCTGACCCGCGACGACGTCGTCGGCTCGTTCGCCGGGCTGCGACCGTTGCTCGCACACGGACCGGACCCGACCATCGGCGGCGGGGCCCGCAGCAGGGCCGGCAACAGGGCCGACCTGTCCCGGCGGCACGTCGTGCATGCGTCCGCCGACGGCGTCGTGACTGTGGTAGGAGGCAAGCTCACCACCTACCGCCGGATGGCCGCCGATGCGGTCGACCTGGCCGCCGCGACCCGTGCCGTACCGGTGCCGCCCAGCGGCACGGCGCGGCTGCCGCTGGTCGGCGCGGCGTCGCCGCGCAGGCTGGCGTCGCTACCGGTGAGCCGGTCGATGGTCTGGCGATACGGCACCGAGGCGGCGGAGGTGCAGGCGTTGGACCCTGATCCGCTCGCTGCGCAGCTGATCTGGGGTGCGCGGCACGAGGGCGCCCTCGACATCGACGACCTGCTCGACCGGCGTACCCGGGTGGGGCTGGTCGGCTCCGACCGCGACGCTGCCACGGCCGCCGCGCGCGACGCGCTGGCCGGCGCGGCGGTCTAGCGGTCGGTCGATCCGCTGCCGTTGTCCGCCGTCGTGCCGTCCACCGACGTGTCATCCGCCTCGGAGTCGGCCGGCGGCTCCTCGAAGTCGACCTTCTTGAGCTGGTGGTTCATGCTGCGCCACAGCAGCACGGTCAGCACCGCGAGGCCGAGCACGACGAACAGCCCCAGCCAGCCCGGCTTGACCTTGTCCGGGTCGACGGCGAGTAACAGGTCGGTCATGCCTCCATCGTCCCCCCGGCGACCTGCGCGCTCACCATCGGGTCCGTCTCCCGACCACCCGGGACGAGGTGCCGGATCCCGTTGAACAGGTCGTCCTCCGGCGTCTCGACGTCGACCACCGACCGAACCAGCTCGTAGTCCTCGGTCGGCCAGGCCACCTGGTGGATCGCCAGCGGCACCGCGAACCACGGTCCGTCGGGGTCGATCTGGGTGGCATGGGCGAGCAACGCCTGGTCGCGGATCGGGAAGTACTCCGCACACGGCACCCGGGTGGTGATCCGGGCCGCATGCTCGGGGTCGGGCTCCCACTCCGTCAACCGCTCCGCGTAGGGGGACTCCATGCCGTGCTCGACCATCGTGTCGTGCAGTGCCAGCATCCGCTCGCGGTGGAAGGAGTGGTGGTAGTACAGCTTCAGCGGCTGCCAGGGCTCGCCAGCGTCCGGGTAGCGCTCCGGGTCGGCGGCGGCGAACCAGGCCGCGATGGTGACCTCGTGGCAGCGGATGTGGTCGGGATGCGGGTAGCCGCCGTTCTCGTCGTACGTCGTGACCACGTGGGGTTTGAAGTCACGAATGAGCCGGACCAGGGGCTCGGCGGACTCCTCCAGCGGCACGGTCGCGAAGCAGCCGTCGGGGAGGGGCGGCTTGGGGTCGCCCTCAGGCCAGCCGGAGTCGACGAAGCCCAGCCAGTCCTGGCGTACGCCGAGGATCTCGCGGGCGCGGTCCATCTCCTGGCGCCGGATCTCGCTGATGTTGGCGAGGACGTCCGGTCGGTCCATGTTGGGGTTCAGGATCGACCCGCGCTCCCCGCCCGTACACGTGACCACATGGACGTCGACGCCGTCCGCGACGTACTTCGCGGTGCTCGCGGCGCCCTTGCTGGACTCGTCGTCGGGGTGCGCATGCACGTGCATCAGCCGCAGCCGGCCGGTCGCCGGCACCCTTGCGTCGCTCTGGTTGTCGGGCACAAGAGACAATGGTGGCGGAGACCGCACCGATGCGCGACTCAGAAAAACGAGGAGATGCATGGCCCCCGCCGCGAGCCGGGCCGGCCGTCCCGACGGCAAGCCGTCCGACCGGTATGGCGCGCCTCGCCCGTGGACCCGCCCGCTGACCGTGACGGTGATCGTCGCGCTCGCCGTCGTCGGTGGCGGCTGGCTGCTGTGGGCAGCCCTGCATCATGCCGAGCCGGACGCCGTGGCGAGGCTCGACTCGTACGAGGTCGTGGCAGACCGGAACGAGGTAAAGGTGACGATCCGGATCGAGCGACAGTCCGGCGTCGAGGTCACCTGTCTGCTCAAGGCGCAGGCGGCCGACCACGCGATCGTGGGCGAGCGGGAGGTCACGGTGGCCGCGGGCGGCGACGAGGTGGTGGTCGAGACGTACCTGATCGAGACGGAGCGTGACGCCACCACCGGTGTCCTCAGCGGCTGCAAGACGAGCCGGCCCGACTGACTCGTCCGGGTTACGCCCTGTTTGGCCGACAACGTAGTCGCGTGTCACTCCGCAGGCTCCACCAGGCGGCGGCGACGACACGCGACTGACAGTTGCCGGCATCGCTCGCTTTGGCCCCGGACGGCCCCCCGTTGGTAGACTCTTGCTTTCCCCCAGGACAGGGCACCGCCGGACATCGGGCGGTGCCCTCAACGAATGCCTTGCAGTCAAGGAGCAGTACACAGTGACGCAGTCGACCGATGAGAACGTGATCTGGCTTACCCAAGAGGCTTACGACAAGCTGAAGGAAGAGCTGGACTACCTCCGCGGTCCCTCCCGCACGGAGCTGTCCGAGCGCATCGGTGCCGCTCGAGACGAGGGCGACCTGCGCGAGAACGGCGGCTACCACGCCGCCAAGGAGGAGCAGGGCAAGTCGGAGGCCCGGATCCGTCAGCTCGAGGACATGCTGCGTCGTGCCAAGGTCGGCGAGACGCCGGCCGACGACGGCGTCGTCGAGCCGGGCATGAAGGTCACCGTGCGGTTCGCCGGGGACAAGGACACGGAGACGTTCCTGTTCGGCGCGCGTGAGCTCGCCGACTTCGACGAGTCGGTGGACCTCGACGTCTACTCTCCGCAGTCGCCGCTCGGCTCGGCGATCGACGGCAAGCGCAAGGGCGACACCGTCTCCTACGACGCACCCAACGGCAAGCAGCTCGAGGTCGAGGTCGTCGACGCGGTGCCGTTCGGCCGCTGATCGCAACCCCAGGCGTACGACGAGGGCGGCTCCCCACCGAGCCGCCCTCGTCGTGTCTGTGAGGTGAACCGCTCGGTCAGCCTCCGGCGGCGTGCATGTACTTGCGGACCGCGAGCGGCGCGAAGATCGCGATGATCAGGACGACGTAGATCAGCGCCAGCAGGACCGGGTGCTGCGACGGGAGGTTGTCGCTGACGAACGGGTTGGGGTTGCCGAACAGCTCTCGGCACGCACCCACCACGGAGCTGAACGGGTTCCACTCGGCCACCGTCTTGATCCAGTCGGGCTGGTTGTTCATCGGCACGAACGCCGTGGACAGGAACGTCACCGGGAACAGCCAGATCAGCCCGGCCGACGCAGCCACCTCGGCTGAGCGCACGGACATCCCGATCCACGCACCGATCCACAGCATCGCGAACGCGAAGAGCAGCAGCAGGCCGAACGCGGCCAGGCCGTTGAGTACGCCGTTGTGCCAGCGCCAGCCGACCAGCAGCGCACACAGCACCATCACCAGCATGATGAACGCGTTGAACACGAGGTCGCCGACGACCCGGCCGGCGATCACCGCGGACCGCGCGATCGGCAGCGACCGGAACCGGTCGATCAGACCCTTCTGCATGTCGTCGGCCAGCCCGACTGATGCAGACGCCACCGCGAACGCCATGGTCTGGGTGAAGATGCCGGCCATCAGGAACTCGCGGTAGAGCATCGGGTCGTCGCTGTCACCGATCGGGATCGCGCCGCCGAAGACGTACGCGAACAGCAGCACGAACATGATCGGCTGCACGGTGCCCCACATCGCCTGGTCAGGGACCCGCGGGATGCGCTTGAGGTTGCGCCACGAGATGACCATGGCGTCGACGAACGCGTTGTTGTTGCCGACCGTCGTCGGCGCCGTCGTGTCGTGATGGGTCGCGGTCATGAGGCCCTCCCCGCCGGCTCGCTGACCTGCTGCTCTTCGATCACGGTGTGCCCGGTCAACGACATGAACACGTCGTCGAGGGTGGGACGCCGCAGCCCGATATCGTCGATGGCGACGCCCGCGAGGTCGAGCTCACGAATCACCTGGACGAGCGCGGACGACCCGCCCCGCGACGGTGCCGTCAGCTTGCGCGCGTGCGCGTCCACCTCGACCTCGCCCTCGGCCGACCGGGTCAGCAGCTCGTGGGCAGCCGTCACCTGTGTCGGGTCGTGCACGACGAGCTCGATCCGCTCACCGCCGACCTGCGACTTGAGGTCGTCGCTGGAGCCCTCGGCGATCACCCGGCCGTGGTCGATCACCGCGATCGAGTCGGCCAGCACGTCGGCCTCCTCGAGGTACTGCGTGGTGAGCAGCACCGTGACCCCGGACTCGACCCGGTCGCGGATGATGTCCCACAGGTCGAGGCGCGCCTTGGGATCGAGGCCCGTGGTCGGCTCGTCGAGGAACAGCACCTTCGGATGCGCGATCAACGAGCCGGCGAGGTCCAGGCGGCGCTTCATGCCGCCCGAGTACGTCTTGCAGACCCGGTCGGCGGCGTCGGTGAGCTCGAACATCTCGAGCAGCTCGACGCCGCGCGCCTTGGCGGAGGTGGAGTCGAGGCCGTACAGGCGTCCGAACATCCACAGGTTCTCGCGACCGGTGAGGTTCTCGTCGATCGCCGAGAACTGGCCGGACAGGCCGATCAGGCCACGGACGACAGCGGGCTCGGCCACCGCGTCGTGGCCGAGGACGCGCGCCTCCCCCTCGTCGGGTGTGAGCAGGGTCGCGAGGATTCGGACTGTCGTGGTCTTGCCCGCGCCGTTCGGGCCGAGGAGGCCGAGAACGCCGCCATCGGGGACCTCGAGATCCAGCCCGTCGAGCGCGCGTACTTGCTTCTTGCCCTTGCCGAAGGTCTTGGTGAGGCCGTGGGCCTCGATTGCGGCCATGCGTGCTGCTCCGATCCGTTCGCAGTGTCTCGCGTGAGTCTGGTCGACACCACCGACAGAACGCATCCGACTTTCGGCTCGTCCCTACCCAGAACGAGGCGTAACCGCCTGTTCCCCCAGCAGCCCGACCCTTGCAAGGCTCGGGCCGTACGAGAAAGGCGCGGGCCGGTCGACCCAACCCCGCCCAGATCGCCAAGGCCGACCGGGCCGCTCGTCCACATCATCCGGACCGCTTTAGGTCCACAGGCCGCTCCGGAGCCCGCCGTATCCACAGGGCCGGCGACCGGGCTCGTGGCGTCGGCTGGAATGTCGCACCATGACCGGCATGCGTCCCGACCTCGCGGCCATCGCCGCTCACCAGGGCGGAGTCGTCCTCCGCGGCCAGGCCGTGCAGTGCGGCTACACCGACGACGAGATCGCCCGGCTGCGTCGCCAGGGCCAGTGGGTTCGGCTGCGTCGTGGCGCCTACGTTCGACGGCAGGTCTACGACTCGTTCGACGAGCTCGGACGGGCGGCACTCGTCACCCGAGCCGCAACCCTCGTGCTGGCACCCCCGGCGTACGCCAGCCACACCTCCGCCGTGGCGATCCATCGGCTGCCGACCTTCGACCTGCCGATGAAGGAGCTGCATTTCACCCGACCGTCGCGCCATCGCGGCCGCAAGATCGCGGGGATCAACCATCACGAGGCGTCGCTGCTCGACTCCGAGCGGACGACGGTCGACGGCCTCCACGTGACCTCGCTGGAGCGCACACCGCTCGACATCGCCCGCACGTTCGGTTTCGTTCCTGGTGTGGTGTGCGCCGACTCCGCCCTCTACCGGGGCGCCGACGCCGCACTGATGCTCGCGCTCGCGACCCGCATGACGGACTGGAATGGCTCGCGCGACATCTCGGCATGCCTGGGGTTCGCCGACGCGGGCGCCCAGAGCCCCGGGGAGTCGCTGTCGCGGATCGCCGTCGTCGAGGCGGGGCTGCCCGCACCGCGCACGCAGTTCGAGGTACACAAGGGCGACTTCCTGGCATTTGCCGACCTGGCGATTCCGGGGATGCGGCTGCTGCTGGAGTTCGACGGCCGGATGAAGTACCGCCGTCGGCGCGACCCCACCGACCCCGTCATCGACGACGGCGACATCGTGTGGGCCGAGAAGGAGCGCGAGGACGTGCTCCGCGAGCTCGGCTGGGATGTCGTCCGCATCATCTGGGGAGAGCTGTTCGGTCCGAGGCGCATCCTGCTGCTGCAACGACTCCGCCGCGCCGCCGCGCGCGCCGGGCGGCCGCACCGTCCGGCCGCCTGACCCACTCCGTCCGGCCTCCGGACACACGCCGCCGCGCCGTCCGGCCGGCTGACCCACGCCCCGCACCGTCCGGCCGGACCCCCAACCCCGCACCGTTCTCGTACACCCCGCGCCTTGGAAGGCTCGGGGTGTACGAGGAACAGGCGGTTACGCCTCGTTCACGAGCGGGGCGGGCACCAGCACCGGGTCAGGTGAGGGTCAGGGGATAGCCGGCGTCACGGAGCTGGTTCAGGACGGCGTCACAGTGCTCGGGCCCGCGGGTCTCCAGCTGCACGAGCACCTCGACCTCGTCCAGGTGCAGCTGCGCCGACGTCCGGGCGTGCGCCACGTCGAGGACGTTCGCGCCGGCGTCGGCGAGCTGGTTGAGCAGCTTCGCCAGACCGCCCGGTCGGTCGGGGATGTGCACCCGGATCGACAGGTAACGACCGGCCGACGCCATCCCGTGCCGCATCACGCTCATCAGCAGGACCGGGTCGATGTTGCCGCCCGACAGCACCGCGACCACGGGGCCGTCGAACGCCTCGGGCTTGTCCATCAGCGCCGCGACCGCTGCCGCGCCAGCCGGCTCCACCACCATCTTGGCCCGCTCGAGCAGCATCAGCAGCGCCTTCGACAGCGAGTCCTCGGAGACCGTGACAACCTCGTCGACCTTCTCCGCGATCGCCGCGAACGGCACCTCACCCGGGCAGCCGACGGCGATCCCGTCCGCCATCGTCGACATCTCCGCCACCGGGACCGGATGTCCGGCGGCCAGCGAGGCGGGGTACGCCGCGGCCTTCTCCGCCTGCACCCCCACGACCCGTACGTCGGGACGCAACGCCTTCACCGCGGTGGCGATCCCGGCGAGCAGGCCACCGCCGCCGAGCGACACCACGATCGTCTTCACCTCCGGGCACTGCTCGAGGATCTCCAGGCCACACGTGCCCTGGCCCGCCACGATGTCCTCGTGGTCGAACGGATGCACGAGGACCGCTCCGGTCTCCGCCGCGAACGCCTTCGCGGCGACCAGTGCCTCGTCGATGGTGTGCCCGACGAACCGCACGTCGGCGCCGTACCCCCGGGTCGCCTTCTCCTTCGGGATCGGCGCGCCGATCGGCATGAACACCGTGGCGCGGATGCCGAGGTGCTGGGCGGCGAGCGCGACGCCTTGCGCATGGTTGCCCGCACTCGCCGCGACGACTCCGTTGGCCCGCTCCCCGGTGCTGAGCCGGGACATCCGCACGTACGCGCCACGGATCTTGAACGACCCGGCGCGCTGCAGGTTCTCGCACTTCAGGTGCACCGGAGCACCGACCCGCTCCGACAGCCACCGCGACTCCTCCAGCGGCGTCGTCACCACGAGGTCTTGCTGCACCTCGCGGGCGGCCTCGATGTCGGCCAGCGTCACGGCAACCATGCCGGCAAGCGTAGGGCGACGAGCGCTGATGCACTCAGGTCAGGGTGACGGAGTGCACGGGTACGACGACGGGGTCCTCGCTGCCGTCCACCTCGGCGGTCTCCCAGCGAAGCCTGGCGTGCCGCCCGGTCAGGTCAAGAGTCGCCAGCGCGTTGTCGAACCATGGACCGTCGGTGATCGACCACCGGAACGGCGGGTCCGCCACCTTGGCCGAGCGGGCGAGCAGCCGTCCCAGCGGCCAGGCGAGGCCGCGAGCAGATGTCGCCGACGCGAACCGGATAGCCCGGGGCAACGGGTTGCGGATCGGTGAGCACACGGCCTGCAGCAGCCTCGCGCGACCCGGCACCAGCCTGCCGAGATCGGCCTCAGCGAGGTAGGAGTGGTGGACATCGCCCGACAGGAACGCAACCACCGCCGGCGGCCGACCCCGCTCCCCTCGCGCCACCGCCATCACCGACCGGGCGAGGTCGTGGAACGATGTCTGGAACGCGGCCCAGTGCTCGAGGTCCACGCCCTGCCGGATCCGCTCCCCCACCCGGGCCGACCGGCTGCCCCAGGCTCCCGAGGCCACGGCCTCGTCCCACGCCTCGAGGTGATGCAAGCCCACCGGCAGCAGGAACGGCAGCGACGTGCCGATCAGCAGGTGGTCGACATCGCCGGTCAGCAGCTCCTCGAGCCACGCCGTCTCGGCGTTGTCGAGCATCCTGCGCCGACCCTCGTCGAGGACGCGGGCACAGCGGGTGTCGAGCATCACCAGCCGGGTGCCGCCGAGACTTCGGTGGAAGCTCCACCGGTACGCCTCGGGATCGCGATCCACCCGCGCGGCGACGTCGTCGACGAGGGTGCCGGCGTCGCCGTCCCGGCCCTCCTCGAGCACCCGCGACCACACCGCATCGACCTCGCGCTCGGCCCGCGACAGGTTGCCGATGTGCTGGTACACCCAGTACGACGCCAGCCCGCCGACGATGCGCTCCTGCCACCATGACGTCCGGCGCATCTCGTCGCGCCATGCCGCCGAGGTGTTCCAGTCGTCGCGGATGTCGTGGTCGTCGAACATCATCGCCGTCGACAGCGTCGACAACAGCCAGCGGTTCGCCGGATCCGTCCAGGCGAGTGTGTAGAGGTGCGCGTACTCCTCGTAGTCCTTGAGCTCCTTGCCCGGCGGCACGTCGATGTCACGCCGCGCGGCGATGAACTCCTGCATCGCCTCCGACGTCTCGTCCGCATACACCTGGTCGCCAAGCAGCAGCACCAACGACGGCCACTCGGCCTCGTCGACGCCATGCAGGTGGAGCCCGTAGGCGCGTAGCACGTCGGGTCCGTGCGTGCGGTTGGTCTCGGCATCGTGGGGGACGCTGGTCCGGCACGACCCGAAGACCAGGCGGAGACCCCGCTCGGGCGCCAGCGTACGGATCCGGCTCGCGGGGTACGGCGAGTCCGGCTCCGGCCAGATCCGCTCGCCGCGAAAGGCCATGGTGTACGGGTAGGAGCCGCCCGGCGTCAGCCCCTCGACGTCGACCAGCGCGTAGTGGTGACCGTGCACCGTGAAGGTGTCGCAGATGTGGGTGGTGCGCCTGCCGTCGTCGTGCTCGACGTCGACCGTGACCTCACCGCGGCCGGCGACCTCCACCCACACCGCGGCCATCGTCTCGTCGACGAAACGGAGGAGCGGGCCGAGCACCAGTGCGGAGTCCGTCGTCACAGCCCAGTCATACCCCGCAGCCGGTGGACAACGCGTCGGCGGAAATTACTTGCATGACGCACACATCCAGTCATATGCTTGCAGCATGCAAGGAAACCGCCAACCGTCCTCCCCCGAAGAGGCCGTCTACCTGCTCGCCTCCCACGTGGGGCGGCAGATGAAGCGGCGCTATCCCGGCGACCTCCTCGACACCGCGACCTGGCCGGTTCTGTTCATGCTGCAGTGCCACGGCGACCTCCGGCTGTCCGACCTCGCCGGCAAGCTGCAGCTCGACCAGTCGACCGTGAGCCGACACGTCAAGCACCTGCAGGACCGCGGCTTCGTCGAGCGGACCGAGGACCCCGGCGACCGCCGCGCGGCGCTGCTGCACATCTCTCCCGCCGGCGCGGACGCGCTCGAGCAGGGCCGCCAGCGCCGACGGGAGAAGATCGCGGCCGTGCTCCAGCACTGGCCGGTGGCCGACGCCAAGGAGTTCGCCGCGTACGCCACCCGCTTCACCGACGACCTCCTCCGCACCCTCGACGACGAAGGCAGCCGATGAGCACCGCCCCCGCACCCACCGCCGACGGTTACCTCAGCCATCGGCAGATCCTCGTCGTCCTCGGCGGGCTGATGGCCGGGATGTTCCTGGCCGCTCTCGACCAGAGCATCCTCGGCACGGCGCTGCCGGCGATCACCAGCGACCTCGGCGGCCTCGACAAGCTGTCGTGGGTCGTCACGACATACCTGCTCACCTCCACGGCGTCGACACCGCTGTGGGGCAAGATCTCCGACCTGTACGGCCGGCGGCCGATGTTCCAGGCCGCGATCATCATCTTCGTCGCCGGCTCGATGCTGTCCGCGCTCGCCCAGAACATCGAGATGCTGATCGGTTTCCGCGCCGTCCAGGGCCTGGGCGCCGGCGGGCTGTTCGCGCTGGCCCTGGCGACCATCGGCGACGTGATCCCGCCGCGCCAGCGCGGCCGCTACCAGGGCTACTTCGGCGCCGTCTTCGGCACGTCGAGTGTGCTCGGCCCGGTGCTCGGCGGCTGGTTCACCGACGGCCCGGGCTGGCGCTGGGTGTTCTGGATCAACGTGCCGATCGGCCTGGCGGCACTGGTCGTGACGTCGATGGCGCTCAAGCTGCACCACGTGCGGCGGGACCACAAGATCGACTACGTCGGCGCGGCGGTCATCGTCGCCGCGGTCACCAGCCTGCTGCTCTACACCGCCTGGGCCGGGCCTGACCTCGGCTGGGGATCGCCGACCGCCGTGGCACTGATCGTCGCCGGTGCGGCGTTCGCCGTGCTGTTCGTGCTCGTCGAGCTTCGCGCGACCGAGCCGATCATCCCGATGGCGCTGTTCCGCAACAGCATCTTCAGCCTGTCGGTCGTGTTCGTGTTCGTGGTCGGCTTCGCCATGTTCGGTGCGCTGGTGTTCATCCCGCTGTTCCTGCAGATCGTCGGCGGCATGACGCCGACCATGTCGGGGCTGGCGATGCTGCCGATGGTGGTCGGCATCTTCTCGACGTCGATCAGCTCCGGACAGATCATGTCGCGCACCGGCCGGTACAAGATCTTCCCGATCCTCGGTGCGGCGACCGTCGCCGTCGCCCTGTTCCTGCTCAGCCGGCTCGACGCGGACAGCCCGTACTGGGTGATGGCGATCGCGATGTACGTGATGGGTGCCGGGCTCGGGCTGCAGATGCAGATCCTGATCACCGTCGTACAGAACAGCGTCGACCGGCGCCACATCGGCACTGCCACCAGCTCGGTGACGTTCTTCCGGTCGATGGGCGGTGCGTTCGGTACGGCCGTGATCGGGGCGATCATGGGCAGCCGGCTCGGCGTCCACCTCGCCGAGCGGCTGCCGAGCCTGCCGGCCGGGCAGGCGCCCGACACCAACAACGTGGACGCGATCAAGGCGCTCCCCGCTGTCATCCGGGAGCCGGTCGTCGACGCGTTCGCGCTCTCCCTGCACGATGCCTTCCTGGCCACGATCCCGGTCGTCCTGGTGGCCTTCGGGATCGCCTGGTTCATCAAGGAGAAGCCGCTGGCCGACCGGCAGCCAGCGCCCGTCGAGGCCCCCGAGGGCGCCTCCGTCTGAGTTCCCCAGCGCCCGGTGAGTGGGACGAGTTGGCGGCGACACGCCGGCGTGTCGCGCCAACTCGTCCCACTCATCAATGCCGATCAGGTCGGCAGCTCCAGCATCGGCTGCATCAGCGCGAGTGCGACGTCGGGATGCTCGGCCGCGAGCAGGCCGGCCGCGGCCAGCACGTAGTCACGGTCGACCGCGATCCGGGGCGCTCGCGGCAGCAGCCAGCCACCGGGTACGTCGTCCCCGCACGCCGACCGAAGCACCCCCTGCCCGGTCGCGGGCGGCTGATGGCGCAGCACGCCGCCGGACCCGATCAGCACCTCCACCTCGCGCAGATCCTTGCCGCTTCGCTCGACCAGGCGACCGTCGGGCCCGAAGGTCACCTGCTGGCGACCCGCGTGCCGTCGCAGCGCCACCCCGATGGCGAGCACTGCCAGCCGAAGGTCCACGGCCCGCTCACCATCGTCGTCCGGCAGGTACGCCGGGTCCGCGTGCCGCCGTTCGGCGCCCGGCGCGAGGGCGGCGTTGTCGTCGGCGAGCCCGGCCCGGCGGGCCGCGTCGAGCGTGTCGACGGCGCTCCAACGCATGCCGAGATCACCCTCGACTGTGCGGGTCACCGGCACGGACGCCACGACCTGGCGCGCCAGACCGGCGTCCTCCGGGTCGACGTCGACCACCGAGTGCACGTCGGTCGTCGCGCCACCCACGTCGACCACAGCCACGTCACCCACTCGGGTGGACAGCAGCTCGACCGCGGTCAGGACGACGTCCGGAGTGGCGGCCCGCACCATCGCGGTGAAGTCGCCGCGCCGCGACAGCTGCTTGCCACCGATCACGTGCTGGACGAACATGTCTCGGATCGCAGCGCGGGCTCCATCCGGACGCAGCACGCCGATCTGCGGCACGACGTTCTCGGCGAGGACGTACGGTGTGCCGGATTTTTCAAGCAGAGCGGCGATCTCGGGCTGGCCGACCACGTTGCCGGCCACCACGACGGGTCCGTCCCAGGCCCGGTCGGCGAGCACCCGGGCGGCTTCGATGACGATCTGGACGTTGCCGCCGTCCGTGCCACCGACGAGGAGTACGACATCGGGGTCAGCGGCGGTCACGTCGCCGTACCCCTGGTCGGTGAGCCCGCCGGAGACGACGCGAACAACACGCCCGCCGCTCGACAGCGCGACCCGACGACCGGCCTCGGCGGTGACCAGCTCCTCGTTGCCGACCACGGCGACCCGCAGGCCGCCGCCGGCCGACGAGCAGGCGAGCACCGGCGCCGCCTTCGCCGAGGCGTCGATCTCAGCCAGCTGGCTCAGGCATGCGTCCCAGCCGTCGAGCACGTCGGAGTCGATCGTCGTACGGTGCGACGCGGTCGCG
Source organism: Propionibacteriales bacterium (assembly GCA_009379735.1). Classification (GTDB taxonomy): domain Bacteria; phylum Actinomycetota; class Actinomycetes; order Propionibacteriales; family Nocardioidaceae; genus WHTB01. The sequence goes on along the minus strand of WHTB01000042.1, from coordinate 2,517 downwards.
ACGAGTCCCCCACCCGACAGGTCGACCAGCGAAGCCTTCGTGAACGTGGAGCCGAAGTCGACGCAGCAGACGAGATCACTCACCGGCCAGCCTGGTCGAGGGCCTGGGCGAGGTCGGCGAGGAGGTCGTCGGCGGTCTCGATGCCGACCGAGAGCCGTACCAGGTCACTGGGGACCTCGAGCGGCGAGCCGGCGGCCGAGGCGTGCGTCATCCGGCCGGGGTGCTCGATCAGCGACTCGACGCCGCCGAGCGACTCACCGAGGATGAACACCCGGGTGGCATTGCAGACGTCGACTGCCGCCTGCTCGCCGCCGCGGTGGCGGAACGACACCATCCCGCCGAAGCGCTTCATCTGCTTGGTGGCGAGAACATGGCCGGGGTGGGTCTCGAGCCCGGGGTAGATCACGTCGGTGATCTCGGGCCGGCCGAGCAGGAACCCGACGACCCGCTCGGCGTTGTCGCAGTGCCGGTCCATCCGTACGCCGAGCGTCCGTATCCCACGGAGGACGAGCCAGGAGTCGAACGGCCCGGCCACCGCGCCGATGGCGTTCTGGTGGAAGGCGATCCGGTCCTCCAAGTCGTCGTCGTCGACGACCACCGCGCCGCCGACCACGTCGGAGTGTCCGCCGCAGTACTTGGTGGTCGAGTGCACGACGACGTCGGCGCCCAGCGCCAGTGGCTGCTGGAGGTACGGCGACGCGAACGTGTTGTCGACCACCAGGAGCGCACCCGCCTCGTGTGCGACCTCGGCGAGACCCGCGATGTCGGCGATGCCGAGCAACGGGTTGGTGGGCGTCTCGACCCAGATCACCGCGGTCCGGCCGGGCTCGACCGCGGCGCGGACGGCGTCGACGTCGGCGATCGGCGCGACGGAGTAGTCGAGTCCCCAGGTCTTCAGGACCTTGTCGAACAGCCGGAACGTGCCGCCGTACGCGTCGTTGGGAATGACGACGTGGTCGCCGGGCGTGCACAGAGCGCGCAGCAGGGTGTCCTCCGCCGCCATGCCGCTGGCGAACGCGAAGCCCCTGCTGCCGTGCTCCAGCGCGGCGAGACACTGCTCCAGGGCGGTGCGGGTCGGGTTGGCGGTGCGCGAGTACTCGTAGCCCTCGCGAAGGCCGCCGACCCCGTCCTGCTGGTAGGTGCTGGTGGCGTAGATCGCGGGGATCACCGCGCCGGTGCGCGGGTCAGGCTCCTGCCCGGCGCGGATCGCCAGGGTCTCGAAGCCGAAGTCGGGAGTGGTCATGTACTGAGGCTAGTAGGTGTCGGCCTGCGCGGCGGTGCCGACCACTCCCTGGGAACGTTCCGGCCCCTGGCATGGTTGTGGCAGGTGAACCGATCCTTGGAGGACCTGTTGTTCGGACGTCACAAGACTGAGCTCCCGACCCCCGCCGACGCGTTGACCGGCCGGGCGGACCGACCGTTCGCGCTCGCCGGGAAGCACCTCGTACTCGGCACTCCGCTCGAGGGCGAGGTCCCCGAGGGCTACGGCGTCGCCGTGGTCGGCCTGGGCTGTTTCTGGGGTGAGGAGAAGACGTTCTGGGAGGTGCCGGGCGTTTGGTCGACCTCGGTCGGGTACGCGGGCGGGAGTACGCCGAACCCTACGTACGAGGAGGTCTGCACCGGCCGGACGGGGCACGCCGAGGTGGTGCGGGTCGTGTTCGACCCGGCGACGTTCTCGTACGACGACCTGCTCAGGGTCTTCTGGGAGAACCACGACCCGACGCAAGGCATGCGCCAGGGCAACGACCACGGCACGCAGTACCGCTCGGTGATCTTCACGACGACCGACGAGCAGCAGGCGGCCGCGGAAGCGTCGCGGGACGTGTACCAGAAGGCGATAGCCGCCCGTGGGTACGGTGAGATCACCACCGCGATCCTGCCGCTGGACACCTACTACTACGCCGAGGACTACCACCAGCAGTACCTCGTGAAGAACCCGAACGGCTATTGCCCGATCCACGCGACAGGGATCAAGTACGACGGCTAGCGAGGCGGCGGTTCGCCGGTATGAAGAGCCTCCCTGAGCGCAGTCATCTGACGATTCCGGCGTCGCCAGAAGAGAACACCGGGGACGGCGACCAGCATCAGCAGAACCGACTGCGAGATGACAAACCCCAGCTCCTTCTCGTCAAGCGGAGGGTCGAGAGCCACGAGCAGGATCGGGAGGATCCACAGGGCGCTGAAGATTCCGACGATGATTAAGAGGGGTCTGCGGCCGGCGTAGAACCGCTCGACTGCCTCCCGCAGACCTTCGCGGTCCGGTCTGGAGAGATGACACCCGTGCGTATCGCCGACTGAAATGCGCGTCGCCGGTCGGCTCCGCCGTGCTTTCGGTTGACGGATCGCAGGAGCAACAGGAACAGGGCGACCGCCAGCACCAGGTCATCACCAGTGGCCCCGACAGCTGCGAGGGCGCGGGGCTGTTGGAACTGCTTGCGCAACACCGCGGCTGTCTCGACATGGACCGGGTCGGTGATGGTGGTTCCACGAGCCCAGACGCGGGCGTGTTCGGCCACG
>WHTB01000432.1 GCA_009379735.1 Propionibacteriales bacterium | reverse complement strand
GTCGTACGTCCACTCACCGATGCCCTTCAGGGTCAGCGCGACGTCGGCCTTCACCTCACAGGCGTCCTCGGCCTCGTTGCAGCTGGCCCGCGCCGGCGCGTCGATCGCCGTACCCACGACGTTGAGCTTGGCGGTCAGCTCCTTGATCTGGGTGTCGGCGTCGGCGTTGCCGGTCGGCTTGCCGGCCTGCCACGCCTGCACGAAGTCGGCGGCGCTCCGGCCGGCCTGCACCTCGGGACTGTCCTCGTCGCTGCCCGAGCAGCTGGCGACGACGCATCCCACCAGGACCGCTACCGCGACCCGTACCGTTCTCATCCCGCTCCCCCGCTCCTTGAGTCAGAGGGCGAGTCTGCCACGCTGGCCCGATGGACTTCCCACCGTCTCCCTGGCAGCTACGCGGCGACCTGCTGCTGTCGCTGTGGCGGGTGGGTCGCTGGGTCGTGAGCACGGCGTTCGTCGACTACCAGCCGGGCGGGGTGCTGAACTACCGGGAGCTGCTGGCCGCCCGGCCCGTGCTCGCCGGACCGGTGCCGACAGTACGGATCACCGAGATCTGGGTCGACTCGGAGGAGTCCTGCGACGGCGGCCGCGCGCTGTGGGCGATCCCGAAGGAGCTGGCCGACTTCACCCTCGAGGCCGACGCCTGGACGGCGGAGGTCGACGGTCGTCCGATCGCGTCCGCGCGCTTCGAACGGGGGCGGTCACTGCCGTTCCGTGCCCCGGTGCGTCTGCGGACGTCGCAGCCGCGGGGACCTGACACGGTGGTTGCACCGGTGCGGGGAACGGCCCGGGTGCACCGCGCCGCGGCCACCTGGACGATCGACGCGGACGGTCCACTCGGATCGCTGGCCGGGCGGCGGCCGTTCGCCAGCGTCGTGCTCGCCGACTTCCGCCTCACCTTCGGCCGCTGACGGGTCCGACTCACACCAGCTTGCGGACCACCTTCAGCGGAGCGTGCCGCAGCACGAAGCCGATCGGCTTCCACGGCCAGCCGGGCACCGCGGCGGTGGCGACCTCCTTGTCGATCGCTTCCACCATCGCGCGCACTCCTGGCTCCCGGTCGACCATCAGCCGCACCTGCTGCGCAACCCGCTCGTTCATCTCGGTGCGGATGTAGCCGGGGAAGAGGGTCGTCACTTTGATCGGGCTGCGCAGCAGGTCCGACCGGATGCCCTCGGCCAGCGCCGCCAGCCCGGCCTTGCTCGCGGCGTACACCGTCATCGTGCTCGGCATGCCCCGCATCGCCGACATCGACGAGATCACGACGAGGTGCCCGTCGCCGGCCTCGCGGAAGATCTCCACGGCTGCCTCGCACTGCGCCAGGGCCGCGACGAAGTTCGTCTGCGCGGTCTCGCGGTTGGCGTCGAAGCCACCGGTCCCGATCCGGGCACCCTTGCCGACCCCGGCGTTGACGATCACCCGGTCGAGCCCGCCGAGCTCCTCGGCCAGCGACCGGAACACCGCGAAGACGGTCGAGTGGTCGTTGACGTCGAGCGCGCGCAGCGCCACCCGTACGTCGGGATGGGCGGCCTCGATCTCCGCCTTGAGCTCCTCGAGCCGCTCGACCCGGCGCGCACACAGCGCCAGCTGGTGCCCCTTGGCGGCGAACTGCCGGGCCATCTCCGCACCAAGCCCTGAGCTCGCGCCCGTGATCAGGATGTTCGTGCGCATCGATCCTCCGGTCTAGCGGTAGCTGAGCAGCCCGGCGTGCGGGCCGTCGAGGTGACTGTGGTCGTTGAAGCTGACCAGCGTTATGCCGCGCCGGCCGACGACGATCTTGCTGATGCCCGTGTTGACGACGACGGTGTTGAGACGTCGCCACGTCTCGCCGTCGCCGCCTAGCAGCTGGGTCACGGCCCAGGCGATCGGCCCGCCTGACGTGACCACGACCGCCGTCTGTCCGCGCTCCAACGCTGCGGTCGTACGTCGCACGGCGTCGCTCACCGCCGTGCCGAACTGGGGGAACGACTGGGCGTACGGTCCGTCCGCGCGATGCCGTACCCAGCGGGTCACGGCCTCCTCGAACGACTGCTGGAACGACCCGTCCGGCAACGGCCCGGCGTGGGTGAGCAGGTCCTCGTGGTCGTACTCGTCGAAGCCGGCGTCGACGTCCAAGACGACCGGCAGGCCGGCCGCAGCGAGCGCGATCTCGGCGGTCTCGCGCTGCCGTCGCAGCTGCCCGGTGACCACCAGCGCCGGGGTGACGCCGCGCGCCCGCAGCGCCTCACCGAGCACGGCCGCCTGGCGCTCGCCCTGCGGGGACAGGACGTCGTAGTCCTGCTGCCCGAACGACGCCTGCGCGTGCCGGACGAGAAGGAGCATGCTCACTGGTCCACCATCCTCTTGTCGACGTTCTCCGATAGGACGTCGATGCACCCCGGGTGCCACCAGGTCACTGCCCTGCTCGCTTGACGCGGACGACGTCCACGATGAGATCTGCAGGACCTGGTGGTTGCCCGGGAC
>WHTB01000124.1 GCA_009379735.1 Propionibacteriales bacterium | reverse complement strand
GCCGACCACACGAAGTGGAACGTCGTCGGCATCAGTACGATCGCCCAGCTTGAGGAGGCCGACGTGCTGGTCACGGACGAGGGTCTTGGCGACGACGCGCGCAGCGTGCTCGAGGAGCGCGTGGGCGAGCTGGTGGTCGCCGCCTCCGGGTCGCCGTGACCACAGACTCCGGCAGCTGGGTTGCGCCGGGGCGGGTCAACCTGATCGGTGAGCACACCGACTACAACGACGGTTTCGTGCTGCCGTTGGCGATTCCGCTGCAGGCGACCGCTCGGGTCTCCCGCCGCGACGACCGCACGGTGCGGGCGAGGTCGCGGCAGCGACGCGCCGAGCGCCGGGAGTTCACGGTCGACACCGAGCCCGGTGACGTGACCGGCTGGGCGAGCTACGTCGCCGGCGTCTTCTGGGCGTTCCGTCAGGCCGGGCACCAGGTCCCCGGCGCCGACATCGCCGTGAACAGCACGGTGCCGGGCGGGGCCGGACTGTCGTCGTCGGCCGCCCTCGAGTGCGTCGTCGCGCTCGCGCTGTCCGACCTGGCCGGGCTCGACCTGGCACCCGATGAGCTGGCCCGGCTCGCCCAGCGGGCGGAGAACGACTACGTCGGCATGCCGTGCGGCGTGATGGACCAGATGGCGTCGATGCGGGGTGCGGAGGGGCAGCTGGTCTTCCTCGACACCCGGTCGGGCCACACCGAGCATGTCCCGTTCGACCTCGCGGCGGCCGGCCTGGCCCTGCTGGTCGTCGACACCCGGGCGCCGCACCGGTTGGTCAAAGGTGAGTACGCCGAACGCCGGGCCGACTGCGAGCAGGCGGCGAAGCTGCTCGGCGTACCCGCGCTGCGTGACGCCGAGCTCGGCGACCTGACGCCGGACCGGCTGCCCGACCGGCTGCTGCGCCGGGCTCGCCACGTCGTCACCGAGAACGCCCGGGTTCTGCGCGTCGTCGAGCAGCTGCGGGCCGGCACCGACCCCAGGGCGATCGGCCCCGAGCTGAACGCGTCGCACGACTCGCTGCGCGAGGACTTCGAGGTGACGGTGCCGGAGCTCGACGTCGCCGTCGCGACGGCGGTCGACGCCGGTGCCCACGGTGCGCGGATGACCGGTGGCGGCTTCGGCGGGTCGATCATCGCGCTGGTCGACGACCACGCGGTCGAGGCGGTGGCCGCCGCGGTGGCAGCGGAGTTCGACCGGCGCGGGTTCACCGCCCCGCGGCACTTCACCGCGACGGCGGCGCGCGGAGCCCACCGCCTCGCCACCTAGGCTGGCCGGCATGCGCAGCGAGACCATCGAGCTGGACACGGGTTCTCGCGACACCGTCGTCGACATCACGGCACAGTGCGCCACCTTCGTCGGGTCCGAGTCGGACGGCCTGCTGCATGTGTTCGTCGAGCACGCCACCGCCGGCATCGCGATCATCGAGACCGGCGCCGGCAGTGACGACGACCTTCTCACGGCCCTCGGCGACCTGTTGCCGGCGGACGACCGCTGGACCCATGCGCATGGCTCACGTGGCCACGGCCGCTCCCATGTGATGCCGGCCCTCGTCCCGCCGTACGCCTCGGTGCCCGTGCTCGGCGGACGGCTGTCGCTCGGCACCTGGCAGAGCATCTGCCTGGTCGACCTGAACGTCGACAACCGACGCCGCACCGTCCGCCTGTCCTTCCTCCCCGGCTGACGTCACGGTCACGCAGGGGGGCGACGGCCGAACGTCACCGAGTGCACCGGGGTCAGGTCGAGGTGGTCGATCTCGGTGAACCCGTGCCGGGCGAGCAGCTCGTCGTACGCGCTGCGCGGCAGGAGCTGGTCGCCGATCTGGGCCTCGAAGAACTGGATGCCCTGCAGGATTTGTCCGGGCACGCTGGTGAGCGCGGTGTCGTTGTCGGGGAACGGGAAGTCGGAGATGCAGAACCATCCGCCCGGCTCCAGCGAACGCCACACCCGGCGCGCCACCTCGTCGATGTCTCTGCACTCGTGCATCGTGAGGTTGTTGACCACGACGCCGAACTCGGCATCGGCATCGAGTTCTTCCAACGGGGTATGAAGAAACTCGACTCGGTCGCCCAGTCCCGCCTCGTCGACACGGCGTCGGGCAAGGTCGTTCGACGCGGCGTCCCCATCGACTCCGAGCACCCGGGAGGTCGGGTAGTGCTGGGCGAGCCGGACGACCCCGAGGCCCAGCCCTGAACCGAGATCGGCAATGGTCGTGCCTTCGGCCAGCAGCGCGGCGACGCCGGGGATCCGGTCGAGCGCTCCGGGCACGAGCCGGGTGTAGAACGGCTTGCCGGTGCGGGACACGGCAACGATCCAGTCCTCGCTGCAGTCCTCCCACCACATCCGCTCACCGGTCGCGAGCACCTGCTCGAACCGTCCGAAGATCTCGTGCTGGGCGAGCGTCTCGAACAGTCCCCCCGCGTACGCGGGAGACGAGTCGTCGAGGAGCAGTGTCCCCATCTGCGGTGCCAGCGCCAACGCGTCATCCGAGCCACGCACGGCGATGCCGTACGCCACCGCTCCCCGGCACCACACCGCGACATAGAAGGGGTCCAGGCCGGAGCGGGCAGCGAGCTGGTCCGGGGTTGCCGGTCCGTCGGCCAGCTGACGGATCAACCCCGACCGGATCCCGATGGCGATGGCGCGGTAGCCGGCGTACCCCGCGACGTGGTTGAGCAAGATGCCGGCCTGCTGCTGCACGGTCGGAGCGGTCGGTGTCTCGGTTGCTGTGGTCATGGTCCCTCCCGGTTGTCGTACCGGCGTGGGTGCCGGTCGTTTTGCCAGATTGGGCCGGCGGCTGCCTGGGCGGAAGTACTCTCTCTGTAGCGGGGTGGTTCTGAATCTGTACTGGGACTCCTGCGGAGTGGGTCTAGCGTGGCGGCGTAGGTGGGGAGGCTCGATGAGTGAGTACGGACAGTTCTGCCCGATCGCCAAGGCGATGGAGATTCTCGACCAGCGTTGGACGATGCTGGTGATGCGCGAGGTGGTCAGCGGCAGCTCGCGCTTCAACGAGATCCGCAGGGGCGTGCCGAAGATGTCGCCTGCGCTGCTGTCCACCCGGCTGCGGCAGTTGCAGCGGGCCGGCCTGGTGGAACGGGTCAGCGGCCGAGGGCATATCGAGTACCTACCGACGCCAGCCGGTCGCGAGCTGCGCGAGGTGCTGGAGATGGTCGGCCGGTGGGGGACGCGCTGGATCGGCGAGCTGGGCGACGTCGACCTGGATCCGCATCTGCTGATGTGGGACATGCGCCGCCGCGTCGACCTTGCGGCGCTCCCAGCCGCACGGACCGTGCTTGCTTTCGACTTCGACGACATCGACGGGTCAGACGCGCACTGGTGGATGGTGTTCGACTCGGCGTCGGCCGAGGGCACGGTCGACGTGTGCGACTTCGACCCGGGCTTCGGCGTCGACGTGCGCCTGACCGGGAGCCTGCGGGCACTCGTGGACGTCTGGATGGGCAATCGTGCGTGGTCCGAGGTGCTGCGTTCCGGCGACCTGCGAGTCGACGGCTCACGACGACTGGCCAGGGCCCTGCCGAGCTGGTTCATGCTGTCGCTCTGGGTCGATGTGCCGCGGCCCGAGACGGCGACGTCGGTGTCCGCCTGAGAGGCACCGTCAGGACGCGCCGCGGGCCAGCTCCCGCAGCACCTGCTTCATCTCGTCGTAGCGGCGGGCGCCGACCTGACGGCGCCAGCGCTTCTCGGTAGTGATGATGGCGTGCGTCACCGACTCGGACGCGCGCCCGCCCATCGAGGTGAGCCGGACCAGACGTACCCGCTGGTCACGCGGATCCTTCACACTCTCCGCGAACCCCCCGGCCTCGAGCCGGCCGACGAACTCGCCCGTCGCCTGCTTGGTCATCGACGCCCGGACCGCCAGATCGGTGATCCTGATCCCGTCCGCGGGGACCATCTGCAGTAGGCGCCACTCCGCGCCGCGTAGCGACGGAAACGTGCCAAGCCCTTCGACCGGGAGCTCGGCGCGCAGCCTGCGGCCGACGACCTCCAGCCAGCGAAACATGTGGTCGGGCATGTCGTCCTCGGAAATCTCCTTGCGCGAACTCATAAGGCAACCTTACTATCTTCACGTTAGGTAGGTAACCTTACTAACAGGGGGGATCAGATGAGTGTGTTGACGGACAGCGGCCTCGCGACCTTGGGGCCGGCGGCTCTCGACGAGGCAGAGCTGGCGGCGACGACCAGCGCTGCGCTCGGGGTGGACGTGGACCTGGTTGGCGTGACCTGCATGCCGGTCGCCTACTCGTCGGGATCGCCGGCGACGGCCGGACTGTGGCGGGTCGACGTCCGCGCGGACACGAGTGTGTGGGTGCGCTCGTACTCGTACTTCGTCAAGCTGCTGCGTCATGTGCGCCACTGGCCTTCGCTCGGGTTGATCCCCGAGCCGGCCCGGCAGGAGTTCGTGGAGAGGTTCCCGTGGAGGTTCGAGCTGGACATGTACGACTGCGGGATCGGGGAGGTGCTCCCGGAGGGGATGCGGTTGCCCGTGCTGCATCAGGCGCATCGTGCGGACGCCGACCACATCGGCCTGTGGTGGGAGTACGTCGACCAGCGGCCGGGGCCATGGTGGCTGGCCGACTTCGCGCACGCCGCGAGGCTGCTCGGACGGCTCGCGGCTCGCCGACGGGACGGCGCCGAGGCCAACCACAGACTGCCGGAACCGTGGCGGTCGGCACCGCCGGGCATGGCACTGCGCTACTACGTCGGCAACCGGGTGATGGCGTACTGCCTGCCGATGCTCCGTGACCCGCAGCTGTGGCAGCACCCCCTGATGGCGGGAGCGCTCGCCGAGTCGGGGGACGAGAGGCTGCCGTACGACCTGGTCGACCTGGGCGAGCGGATCCCTCGCCTGCTCGACCTGCTCGACACGCTGCCGCAGACCTTCGCCCACGGCGACGCGAGCCCGCAGAACCTGCTGGTCCCGGCCGACCAGCCGGAGTCCCTGGTGGTCATCGACTGGGGATTCGGCGGCCGGCTCCCGATCGGCTTCGACCTGGGTCAGCTGCTGGTCGGGCTGGCCCATGCCGGTGAGCTCGACGCTGACGACCTTCCCGCCATCGACGAGGTGATCTTCCCGGCGTACCTCGACGGTTTGCGGGCGGACGGCGTGATGGTCGATCCCGAGGTCGTGCGGCTCGGCTACCGGGCGTCCCTGGTGGCGCGGTCCGCGCTGGCCGCGTTGCCGCTCGAACAGCTCGGCGACCCGCTGGACGACGCGCTACGGGCGCACGTCCTCAACCGCGTACGGCTCACCCGTCGGTTGGTCGACCTGGCTCCGCGCTGGTGACTGCTCCGATGAGTGTGACGTTTCCGACCGACACGCCGGCGTGTCGCGTCGAAAACGTCACGGTCACCGGGGGGTCAGGGCCTGGTGGGCCATCTCGGCGAGCAGGTCGGTCATCGCCGACCGGCCGACCAGGGCGCTGTGCGGCGTCGAGTTGAGCAGGCCGAAGGTCGCGTGCGCCGCGGCGCGGGCGGTCCGGCGGCCCCAGTCCGGCCGCACCTCGGCGAGCACGTCGACCCACACCTCGACGTACCTGCGCTGCAACGAGCGCACCTGCTCGCGGGCCTCGGCGGGCAGCGCAGCCCAGTCGCGGTCCTGGACGACGATCAGGTCGCGGTGCTCCAGGGCGAACTCGATGTGCCAGCCGATCAGCGCCTGCAGGGCCGCGTCGGGCTGCTCCGACTCGGCCCGGCGGCGTCTTCCCTCCGCGAGGAGTCGCTCGCTGATGTCGACGAGCATCTCCGCGAGCATGGCGTCCTTGCTGGCGAAGTGGCGGTAGAGCGCCGGTCCGGAGACGCCGCACGCCGCACCGAGGTCGGCAACCGACACGCCGTGGAAGCCGCGCTCGGCGAACATCGCGGCCGCGGTCGTGAGGATCTGGTCCCTACGGCTAGACACAGGGCAAGCCTAGACGGTAGTGGTTAGTGGTTGTTAACTCTCCGGTCGGTGGACTCACCATGTTAATGACCGCTAACATCGGTGCTATGACTGCCCCGATGCGCGAGCTGGTCGACGAGCTGCGGCAGCGGCTGGCCATCGTACGGCTCGGTGGCTCGGAGTCCGCGCGGGCGAAGCACATCGGTCGCGGCAAGCTGCTGGTACGTGAGCGGGTCGACCGGGTGCTGGACCCCGGCTCGCCGTTCCTCGAGCTGTCGCCGCTGGCGGCCACCGGGATGTACGACGACGCCGTGCCCGCCGCCGGCATCGTCACCGGGATCGGCCGGGTCAACGGACGGGAGTGCGTGATCGTCGCCAACGACGCGACGGTCAAGGGCGGCACCTACTACCCGATCACGGTCAAGAAGCACCTGCGGGCGCAGGAGGTCGCGCGGGCCAACCGGCTGCCCTGCATCTACCTGGTCGACTCCGGTGGCGCGTTCCTGCCGATGCAGGACGACGTGTTCCCGGACCGCGACCACTTCGGCCGGATCTTCTTCAACCAGGCCAACCTGTCCGCCGCAGGGATCCCGCAGATCGCGGCGGTGATGGGGTCGTGCACGGCCGGTGGCGCGTATGTCCCGGCGATGTCCGACGAGACCGTGATCGTGAAGGACCAGGGCACGATCTTCCTCGGTGGGCCGCCGCTGGTGAAGGCCGCCACCGGCGAGGTCGTGACCGCCGAGGACCTGGGCGGCGGCGACGTCCACGCGCGCACCTCCGGCGTCGTCGACCACCTCGCCGCCGATGACGCGGAGGCGCTGGCCATCGTGCGCTCGATCGTCGACACGCTGGAGCGGCCGACGACCCCCGACCTGGTGGCGGCCGAGCCGGAGGAGCCGGCCGAGGACCCGGCGACGCTCTACGACGTCGTCCCCACCGACTCGCGCACCCCGTACGACGTCCGAGAGGTGATCCAGCGGGTCGTCGACGGGTCACGGATGCACGAGTTCAAGCCGCTCTACGGCGACACCCTGGTCTGCGGGTTCGCCCGGATCTGGGGCTACCCGGTCGGCATCATCGCCAACAACGGCATCCTGTTCAGCGAGTCCGCGCTCAAGGGCGCCCACTTCATCGAGCTGTGCAACCAGCGCGGGGTGCCGCTGGTGTTCCTGCAGAACATCACGGGTTTCATGGTCGGTCGCGAGTACGAGAACCGCGGCATCGCCAAGGACGGCGCCAAGCTCGTCACCGCGGTCGCCTGCTCCGTCGTGCCCAAGTTCACCGTGGTCATCGGCGGGTCGTTCGGGGCCGGCAACTACGGCATGTGCGGCCGGGCGTACGACCCGCGTTTCCTGTGGATGTGGCCCAACGCGCGCATCTCGGTGATGGGCGGCGAGCAGGCGGCAGCGGTGCTCGCGACCGTCCGTCGAGACGGCATCGAGGCCAAGGGCGGCGCGTGGTCGACCGCCGAGGAGGAGGCGTTCAAGGCGCCGATCCAGCTGCAGTACGAGGAGCAAGGGTCGCCGTACTACTCGTCCGCACGGCTCTGGGACGACGGAGTCATCGACCCGGTCGACACCCGCCGTGTCCTCGGCATGGGCCTCGCCGCCGCGGCGAACGCTCCGATCCCGGCGCCGTCGTACGGCGTCTTCCGGATGTGACGCCGCAGATGACCGGCCAGACCTTCGGCACCGTCCTCGTCGCCAACCGTGGCGAGATCGCCATCCGCGTGCTGCGGGCGGCCCGGGCGGCCGGCCTGCGCACCGTGGCGGTCTACTCCGACGCCGACCGGGAGGCGCCGCACGTACGCGAGGCCGACACCGCGGTGCGGCTCGGACCGGCGGCCGCCGGCGAGTCCTACCTGTCGATCCCGGCGATCCTAGCGGCGGCCCGGCGCACCGGTGCGGATGCGATCCACCCCGGGTACGGGTTCCTGTCCGAGCGGGCCGCCTTCGCGCGGGCCGTGGTCGATGCCGGGCTGACCTTCATCGGCCCGTCGGCGGACGTGATCGAGCTGATGGGTCGCAAGGACGCCGCCCGGGAGGTGGCGGTCAAGGCCGGCGTCCCCGTCGTACCCGCGGCCAACTTGTCAGACGGTTCCGACTCCATCCAGTCGGAACTGTCTGACAACGTGGGGTTCCCGCTGCTGATTAAGGCCGCGGCCGGTGGTGGTGGCAAGGGCATGCGGATCGTGCGTACGCCGGAGGAGCTGACCGAGGGACTCGCCTCCGCCCGCCGCGAGGCGCAGTCGGCGTTCGGCGACGACACCATTCTGGTGGAGCGCTATGTGGAGAGCGGCCGGCACATCGAGGTGCAGGTGCTCGCCGACGCGCACGGCAACGTCGTGCATCTCTTCGAGCGTGACTGCTCAGTGCAGCGGCGTCACCAGAAGGTGCTCGAGGAGGCACCGGCCACGGCGATCAGTGAGGCCGCTCGCGAGACCGTGCTGTCGTCCGCGGTCCGGCTGACGCGTGAGGTCGGCTACGTCAACGCCGGCACGGTCGAGTTTCTGGTGGCCGGAGAAGACGTGTTCTTCCTGGAGATGAACACCCGGCTGCAGGTCGAGCACCCCGTGACCGAGGCCGTGACCGGGCTCGACCTCGTGCAGCTGCAACTCCTGGTGGCACAGGGAAAACCGCTGCCCTTCACCCAGCCCGACGTGACGGTGACCGGGTACGCCATCGAGGCCCGAATCTATGCGGAGGACCCATACTCCGGCTTCCTGCCGCAGGCGGGCGTGGCGACCACGGTGGCCTGGCCGGAGCGGGCCCGGGTCGACGCCGCCCTCGAGTCGGGGCAGGCCGTCAGCACGAGCTACGACCCGATGCTCGGCAAGGTCATCGTGCACGGCGCGACCAGGGAAGCGGCCAGGCAGGCGCTGCTGCAGGCTCTCGACGACACCGCGGTCCTCGGCCTGACGACCAACGTCGGCTTCCTCCGCCAGCTGGCGGCGTCCGACTCCTACCGGGACTCCGCGATCCACACCGGCTGGCTCGACGAACACCTGGGCGAGTTCACCCGCGAGCGACCGGCGGAGGCGCTGTGCATCGCCGCCTGGGCGCTGGCGACGGCGTCCGCATCGACGGACCCGACCCATCCGTTCGGGCTCGCGGACGGCTGGCGGTCGGCCGGACCCGCCGCCGACGTACCCGTCGAGCTCGACGACGCGGTCGTGCGGGTAAGCCCGGGCGAGGGCCGGGTCACTGCTGCCGACACGACCTGGCAGGTGCGCCCCGTCGCGGCCTCCGCCGGCATGGTGCGGCTGGAGATCGACGGCGTCATCCACGAGGCGCACGTGGAGGTCGGTGCGCACGAGGTCGTCGTCGGCTACCGCGGCCAGCCCGAGGTGTTCACACGGCCGGACGCGTTCGGCCCCGCCGGGTCGGCGGCCAGCTCCGACGGCTCGGTCACCGCGCCGATGCCAGGCACCGTGCTGAGCGTGGGCGTCGAGGTGGGTTCCCGGGTTGCCGCCGGTGACACCCTAGGGGTGATGGAGGCGATGAAGATGGAGCTCGCGCTCAAGGCGCCGTACGACGGTGTCGTCTCGCAGGTGGGCGCGGCAGCGGGTGAGCAGGTTCCGCTGGGTCACCCGCTGTTCGTGGTCGAGGGCGACGACTGATGCGCACGCCGCAGCGGGTGACGACAGACGGGCTGCCGGAGCGGGTGACCATCTATGAGGTCGGTCCGCGCGACGGACTGCAGAACGAGTCGACGATCGTGCCGGTCGAGGTCAAGGCGGAGTTCGTCGCCAGGCTGGTCGCCGCCGGGCTGCAGGTTGTCGAGACCACCAGCTTCGTGCACCCGAAGTGGGTGCCGCAGCTGGCCGACGCGGCAGAGCTGCTCGGGTTGGTGGATCTCGACTCGGCGCCGCGGATGCCCGTACTCGTGCCGAACGAGCGCGGGCTCGACCGAGCGCTCGAGGCAGGTGTACGGGAGGTTGCGATCTTCGGCAGCGCGACCGAGTCGTTCGCGCAGGCCAACCTCAACCGCAGCCTCGACGAGCAGTATGCGATGTTCGAGCCGGTGGTGACGCGGGCGCTCGACGCGGGTCTGTCCGTGCGCGCGTACGTCTCGATGTGCTTCGGTGATCCCTGGGAGGGCGACGTGTCGGTCGCCCAGGTGGTCGGGGTTGGCCGGCGACTGGTCGACATGGGCGCGTCGGAGCTGTCGCTCGGTGACACCATCGGCGTCGGGACTCCGGGCCAGGTGCAGTCCCTGATCTCCGAGTTCGTCGACGCGGGCGTGCCGATTTCTCAGCTGGCCATGCATTTCCACGACACGTACGGACAGGCGCTCGCCAACGCGCTGACCTCGCTGCGGTGCGGTGTGACGACGCTCGATGCGTCGGCGGGTGGGCTGGGCGGCTGTCCGTACGCGGAGAGCGCGACCGGCAACCTGGCCACCGAGGACCTCGTCTGGCAGCTGCACGGGCTCGGCATCGAGACCGGCGTCGACCTCGCGGCACTGGTCGACACCAGCGCCTGGATGGCCGGTCAGCTCGGTCGACCGAGCCCGTCCCGCGTCGTCCAAGCGCTCGCCAACTGACCCGCCCCAGCAGGTTTTCCTCGCGCCGAGGTTGCACTTTTGCCCCGGTTCTTCGCGCCGAGGCTGCACTTATGCACGGGCTGACCGGCGCGCGTGCCGAGCAGGGCCGCGCGCCCGTGGCCGCCTACTGGGACATACGTGCAACCTCGGCGGGAGGTCGTGGGACATACGTGCAACGTCGGCGGGAGGTTGTGGGACATACGTGCAACGTCGGCGGGAGGAGGTGGGACATACGCGCAACCTCGGCGCGAGGAATGGGCGGCCCCCCGGAGGTCAGGGGTGGCGGTTCGGCAGCGCCTTGTCGGCGTAGCGCCCGACCCGCCAGGTGTTGAAGCCATCGGCCGCGCCGCCGATCGCCCCGCCGACCAGCGGCACCCGGCGACCGACCGCGGTCACGACCCGCTTGCCGCCGACCTTGGCGATCAGCTCGGTGGTGACGATCCGGCCGATCCGCTTGTCCAGCTCCTCGTCGTGGTACGGCGCGGTGGCGATGCCGGCCGGCGTCGACGGGATCTTGTTGTCCTTGATCAGCGCCTCGACGGTCTCCTCGCCCATCATGCAGGCGAGGATGGCGTTGCGGACGCGATGGTCGTCGATGTCGTAGCCACGCAGGTACGCGATCGTCGCCACCAGGTGGCACTGCAGCAGGGCGAGCCCGGTGATGTTCGCGGGGATCGTCACGGCGAGCGTCACGACGCCGCCGAGGTTGGTGACGAACCCCTGGACACCGGCCAGCCGAACGTGGGACTCGATGATCTCGTGGATCGCCTTGTCGACGTCACCGTTGCTCTCCGCGAGTCGCTTGTCCGCGGACGCCCGCGCGCCGGGCAGCCGGCCGACCCCGTCGATCGCCCGGTCGAGCACCGAACGGACGAATCCCGACGTGTACTCGGGTGCGATCTTGGCCGACGCGGCCGCGGCAGTCGCTTTGCCGATTGTCTTGCCGATCCCCATTTGTCCTCCGTCGCTCCCGGTGCAGCAACTCTACGGCCTGCCTCCGAACGCCTTCGTCGTTAGGTTGACCGGATGGACGAGGTGGTGGAGTGGGCCGACGCCGAGCTGGCCCGCCGGGGCGCGGCCCGCACCGGTCCGGTCGACGAGGTGCGAGCACGGCCCTGGTCGACCACCTGGCGGATTCCGACCGAGCTCGGCGGGATGTGGATCAAGACCTGTGGCGCCGGCGGTCGCTATGAGGCCGGGCTGCATGCGCTGCTGTCGGTCGCCACGCCGGAGCTTGTGCTGCAGCCGACGGCGGTCGACGCGATACGCGGCCGGTTGCTGCTGCCGGACGGCGGTCCGCCGCTGACCGAGTCCCTGCG
>WHTB01000126.1 GCA_009379735.1 Propionibacteriales bacterium | reverse complement strand
CCGCGGGCACGTTCGTAGTGCTCCCGCACTCCACTCGCCCGATGTGCGGCGGACCTGAGGCTACGGTGCCGCACTGGCTGATCTCGGCGGCCAGGTTCGAGGCGGTTGGCGAGCAGGTCAGGCTGCTCGACAGCGGCGGCGTAACGGTCGGCGTCCTCACGCGGCATGGCCGACAGCCTGCCGACCTCCGGGCCGACGAGCTCCCCACCGCGTTGCCCGCGCCCACCGACCTGGAGCCGGCCACGATGGCCAGGTTGGTCGGCAGGGAGTGGCTGCCGGTGTACGACAGCAGCCTGATCGCCCGCTGGCCGTACGTCACCTTCGCCGAGGACCGCTCGTTCAGCGGATCCGACGGCTGCAACGGCCAGCACGGCCGGTTCTCGCTGGGCCGCGAGGGGCTGCTGGTGGCCGTCCAGGGCCCCCAGACGCAGGTCGGCTGCGACAACATCTCGATCGGCGAGTGGCTCCACTCGGCGACGCGCGCGGTGTTCGACGGCGACCACCTGGTGCTGCTCAACAGCGCCGGCCGGGAGGCGGGCCGGCTGCGTCCGATCGAGCCGATCGGCGACGCCACTTCTTCGGCGACCCGAGTGCCAGCACCGGAGCCCGGGTAACACGCGGTTACGCCTCTTTCACCAGCGCCCCGAGCCTTGCAAGGCTCGGGGCGGCCGGGTAACACGCGGTTACGCCTCGTTCTCGGGCCCCGGAAACGTCAGCGGTACGGCGAGAAGTCCGGCGGGCGCTTCTCGGAAAAGGCGGCGGCCCCTTCGCGACCCTCCGGCGTCTCGACGAACAGGTCCAGACCGTCGAACGCCACGTTGGAGATCCCCGCGATGTGCTCGGTGTCGGCGTTGAAGGAGTGCTTCAGGAACTTCAGGGCAGTCGGCGAGTACGACGCGATCTTGCGGGCGTACTCACGGGCCTTGTCGAGCAGCTCGTCGGCCGGCACGACGTCGTTGACGAGGTTCCAGCGCTCCGCCGTCTCGGCGTCGTACAGGTCGAGCAGGAACCAGATCTGCCGGGCCCGCTTCTCCCCGACCACCCGGGCGAGGTACGTCGACCCGAACCCCGCGTCGAACGACCCGACCCGTGGCCCGGCCTGGCCGAACCGCGCGTGCGACGCCGCGATGGACAGGTCGCACAGCACATGCAGCACATGCCCGCCGCCGACCGCGACGCCGTTGACGGCCGCGATCACCGGCTTCGGCACGTCGCGGACCATCCGGTGCAGCCGCTCGATCTCGAACAGCCCCCACTCGGTCTCGCCGTACGACCCGGTCTCCGCCCGCTCCTTGACGTCACCACCGGCGCAGAACGCCTTCTCGCCCGCGCCGGTCAGGATGATCGCCGCCACCCGCCGGTCGGCCCACGCGTGCTTGAACGCGGACAGCAGCTCGTCGACCGTACGGCCGCGGAACGAGTTCATCCGTTCGGGCCGGTTGATCGTGATGATCGCGAACGCGTCCTCCTCGACGGCGTACGTCACATCGGTGAACTCTGCGGGCTTGATCATCAGGCTCCCCAAAAATCAGTCGACACGGACGAGAACGGCCTGGCCGAGACCGACCCCGATGCAGGCGGCGGCCACCCCGACACCGCCACCGCGACGGCGCAGCTCGCGGCACAGGTCGACGACCACGCGCGGCGCCGAGGCACCGAGCGGGTGGCCGATGGCGATCGCGCCACCGTTGACGTTGACCTGCTCGCGGTCGATCGGCGGCAGCAGGTGCAGCGTCGACAGCACCATCGCCGCGAACGCCTCGTTGATCTCCCACAGGTCGACCTCGGCGGCAGTCATACCTGCCTTGCCCAGCAGCTTCTCGATCGCCGGCACCGGCGCCACGCTGAACCGCTCCGGCGAGACTGCGACCGTCGCGCTGCCGACCACCCGCCCCAGCGGCTGCACACCCAGCGCGGACGCCACCGTCGACCCGCCCATCAGTACGGCGATCGCCCCGTCGTTGACCGGCGACGCGTTGCCGGCCGTCACCGACCCGTCGGCGGTGAACGCCGGCTTGAGCGCGGCGAGCGTCTCGGCCGTGCTGTCGGGACGGATGCTCTCGTCCCGCTCGACGCCGTCGACCGGGAGTACGAAGCCGTCGTGGCAGCCCTTCTCCCAGGCCTCGTGCGCGCGCTGGTGCGACCGGGCCGCCCACGCGTCCTGCTCGTCCCGCCCGATGCCGAGCTCGGCGGCGACCCGCTCCGCACACTCGCCCAGCGAGGCGGTCCACTCCGCCGGGAACTTCGGGTTGACCATCCGCCAGCCGACGACGGTCTGGAAGACCTGCTGGGTACGTTGCAGCGGCTCCTCGGCCTTCGGCAGGACGTACGGCGCCCGGCTCATCCCTTCGACACCGCCCGCGATCACCACGTCGGCGTCGCCGCTGGCGACCGCCCGGCCGGCCTGGATCACCGCCTCGGCGCCGGAGGCGCACAGCCGGTTGACGGTCACCCCAGGCACGGTCACCGGCAGCCCGGCGAGCAGTGCGGCCATCCGGGCGACGTTGCGGTTGTCCTCGCCGGCGCCGTTGGCGTTGCCGTAGTAGACGTCGTCGATGGTCGCCGGATCGAGGTCCGGGTGACGCCCGACCAGCGCGCCGATCGGCAGCGCCGCGAGGTCGTCGGTGCGGATGTGCGACAGCCCGCCGCGGTTGCGGCCGAACGGTGTGCGCACGGCGTCGAGGAGGTAGGCGTTCATCTGTCCAGCTTCACTCATATGTCACTATCTTGACGGTCGTAACGGATACATGGCAAGGTCACCCAATGGCCGCCCCCGGAGCAGGTAGCGCCCAACGTAGCGTGGCGCTCGTCACCGGCGCTGGCCGCGGCATCGGCCGCGGGGTCGCCCAACGGCTCAGCGCCCAGGGCCTCAAGGTCGCGCTCTCCGCCCGTAACGAGGAGGAGCTGGCGCAGACCGCCGAGGCGTGTGACGGCGAGACGTTGGTCATCCCCGCCGACATCACCGACCCGCAGGCCGCCGACCGGATCTTCACCGAGGTCGAGCAGACCTGGGGCACCGTCGACGTACTCGTCGCCAACGCCGGCGCGGGCACGTCCGCCTCCGTGCACAAGACGACCGACGAGCAGTGGCAGCAGATGCTCGACGTCAACCTGACCGCGCCGTTCCGCTGCATCCGGCGGGCGGTGCCACCGATGCTCGAGCAGGGGTACGGGCGGATCGTCGTGATCGCCTCGATCGCCGCGCGGACCGGCGATCCGTACATCGCCGCCTACACCGCCAGCAAGCACGGGGTGCTCGGTCTGGTCCGGTCGGCGGCGACCGAGCTCGCCCGCACCGGGGTGACCGCCAACGCGGTCTGCCCGGCCTACGTCGACACCCCGATGACCGACGCGACGGTCGAGGGCATCGTCGCCAAGACCGGGCGCAGCGCCGCGGAGGCCCGGCAGATCCTGGAGCGCAAGCAGCCGATCGGCCGGCTCGTCACGGTCGACGAGGTCGCCGACGCGGTCTGGCTCTGCGTCACCAACGGGGCGGTCAACGGTCAGGGCATCAACGTCGACGGGGGTGCCGTGCAGTCATGAGCATCGAGCATGTCAACCCGCCCGAGCTGGGCCGACCCAGCGGCTTCTCGCACGCGACGGTCGCGACCGGCCGGATGGTGTTCCTGGCCGGCCAGACCGCGCTCGACCAGGCCGGCCAGATTGTCGGCCAGACTGTCGTGGAGCAGTTCGAGGTCGCGCTGACTAACCTGCTGACCGCGTTGCGCGCGGCCGGCGGTGCACCGGAAGACCTTGCCAGCTTGACGATCTACATCGTCGATATGGACGACTACAAGGCCCATACCCGCGAGATCGGCAGGGTGTGGCGCCGGCTGGTCGGTGCGGCGTACCCGGCGATGGCCGGCATCGGCGTCGCCCGGCTGTGGGATGTCGAGGCGCTGGTGGAGATCCAGGGCCACGCCGTACTCTCCGTCTGAGCTCACCACACTGGAGGAACCGTCATGGATCTGCGCAACCGTACTCGGGCGCGCGTCGCGCTGGTCGCCGCCGCGGCCACCCTGCTCACCGCTTGTGGCGGTGGGCTCGGCAGCGAAGAGAGCAGCGACTCCGGGCCGGTCAAGATCGGCCTCCTCGTCCCGCAGTCCGGGGTGTACAAGGCACTCGGCGACGACATGAAGAACGGGTACGAGCTCTATCTCGACCAGCACGACGGCAAGCTCGGCGGCCGGGAGATCGAGACCGCGACCGCCGACGAGGGCGAGACCGCCGACTCCGGCAAGGCGGCGGCCGAGAAGCTGGTCAAGCAGGACAACGTGATGGCGGTGACCGGGGTGGTCAGCTCCGCGGTGATGAACGGCACGGCCGACCTGTTCGAGGAGGGCACCCCGCTGGTCGGGTCCAACGCGTCGCCGACGACGCTCACCGACGCGAAGTACATCTGGCGCACCTCGTACGTCAACGACGAGCCCGGCAAGGCGCTCGGCGCGTACGTCGCGGAGAAGGTCGACGGCCCGGTCTACCTGCTCGCCGCCGACTACCAGGCCGGCATCGACGAGGTCACGGGGTTCAAGGAGACGTTCCTCGCGGCGGGCGGCAAAGTCGCGGACGAGGTCTACACGCCGTTCCCGACGACCACGAACTTCCAGCCGTTCCTGTCCAACCTAGAGAAGTCCGGCGCCAAGGCGGTCTTCACGTTCTACGCAGGCGGTGCGGCGGTCGACTTCGTCAAGCAGTACGAGCAGTTCGGCCTGTCCGACAAGGTCGCGCACTACTCCGCCGGCTTCCTCACCGAGGGCGGCGTGCTCGACGCGCAGGCCGCCGCCGCCGAGGGCACCTTCACCGCGATGAACTACTCGGCCGACCTGGACAACGACGTCAACGCGGAGTTCGTGAAGGCGTACGAGGAGGCCTACGACGCCAAGCCGACCACCTACGCGATGGCGTCCTACGACGCCGCCCAGGTGCTCGACAAGGCGATCGAGGCAGCTGGCGACGACCTCACCTCCGAGACGCTCAACGACGCGATCGCCGAGGTCGGCGAGATCGACAGCCCGCGCGGGCCCTGGAGCTTCAACGACAACGGCACGCCGGTGCAGACCTGGTACCTGCGCGAGGTCCAGGCCGCCGACGGCGGCTTCAGCAACGTCGTGATCGAGGAGCTCGGGGAGCTCGGCTGACCCGAGCCCCGGCCGGAGCGCCGACGTGTTGAGCTGGCTGGACGGCAACCTCGTCAGCATGGTCGACGGGGTGGCGTACGGGCTGCTGCTCTTCACGCTCGCCGTCGGCCTGTCGCTGGTGTTCGGCATGATGGACGTGCTGAACCTCGCCCACGGCACGCTCTACCTGGCCGGCGCCTACGTCGCGTACGCGCTGTCCGACGGCAGCTGGCTCGGGCTGCTGGTCGCGCTGCTGGTGGGCATCGGCGTCGGTGTGGCCGGTGGCGGGCTGCTGGCCGCGCTGACCCAGCCGTTGGCCGCCCGCGGGCACCTCGACCAGGCCCTGCTGACGCTGGGCATCGCGTTCATCGCAGCCGACGTGCTGGTCGCCGTGTTCGGCGCTCAGGTGCTCCCGACGGCCCCGCCGGACGGGCTCACCGGCCGGACGTCGATGCTCGGCCACAGCTACCCGGTCTACCGGCTGGCGTTCATCGGCATCGCCGGTGCGCTGGCGTTGCTGGTGTACGCGTTGTTCGAGCGTTCGTCCATCGGGGCGCTGGTCCGGGCGACGGTCGCCGACCGCGACATGGTCCGGGCGACCGGAGTCGACACCCGGAAGGTGCTGTTCGGGGTGTTCGCGTTCGGAGCGGCGCTGGCGACCGTAGGCGGGGTGCTCGGCGCGCCCATCCTCGCGCCCGGGCCGGGGGTCGACGAGACGGTCCTGGTGCTATCCCTGGTGGTGGTCGTCGTCGGCGGGCTCGGGTCGGTGCCGGGCGCGCTGCTGGGTGCCCTGCTGATCGGCCAGGTGCAGACGCTCGGCGTCGCGGTGCTCCCGACGTACGCGCCGTTCCTGCTGTTCGGGGCCATGCTCGTCGTGCTGGCCTGGCGTCCCGACGGGCTGGTCTCGCTGGTGAGGCGCGGATGAGCCCCGTCCTGGTCAGAGCCGTGGTCAGGCGCCTGGTCGGGGCGGCCGTGCTGGTCGTCCTGCTGGCGCTGCCGTGGCTCGTCAACGCGTACGCGATCTCCACCGTGTCGCGGATCCTGGTCTTCGCCGCGCTGGCGATCAGCGTCAACCTGCTCACCGGGGTGACCGGGCTGCCGACACTCGGCCAGTCGGCGTACTTCGGGGTCGGCGCCTACACCGGTGCGATCGTCTCGACGACCCTGTCCGACGTCGGGCCGGTCCAGCTGGTGCTCGCCGCCGGCGCAGGCGCGCTCGCGGCGGCGGTGACCGGACCGGTGGCGATGCGGGCCCGGGGCGTCGCGTTCCTGATGATCACGCTGGCGATCGGCGAAATCGCCTACGTCGCAGCCGGACGGCTCGACGCCGTGACGTACGGGACCGACGGCTACTCCGGCGTCCCGGCCGTCGTGCCGCTGCCCGGCATCGCGCCGCTGGTGATCGACGGTCTTGTCTACTACTACGTGCTGGCGGTCTTCCTGCTGCTGTACGGTCTGGTCGCGTTGCTGCTGCGGTCGCCGTTCGGCCTTGCCCTGCGGGGAATCCGCGACAACGAGGACCGGCTCCGCGCGGTCGGCTATCCCACGACGGCATTCGCCCTGGCGGCGTACTGCATCGCCGGTGCGCTCGCTGGCGCGGCCGGGTCGATGTGGACGTCGGCGCAGCGGTTCGTGGCGCCGGGCGACCTCGGCTTCGACGTCGCCGCGCTGGCGCTGCTGGCCGTCATCATCGGCGGCCTAGGGTCGATGTGGGGAGCCAGCGTGGGTGCGGCCCTCGTGGTGCTGACTCGCGACTACCTCGGCGGCTACGTCGCCGGGCACGGACTGTTGCTGCTCGGGGTGCTCTTCGTCGTCGTGGTGTACGCCATGCCGCGCGGCCTGTCGGGGGTCCGCCGGCCGCGACGTACGTCCGAGGTCCGGGCATGACGGCCGCCCTCGAGCTCCGCGACGTCGCCCAGCACTTCGGTCAGCTGAAGGCGGTCGACGGGGTGTCGTTCTCGGTCGCTGCGGGCGCACGGCACGCGGTGATCGGGCCTAACGGCGCGGGCAAGTCGACCCTGTTCGCGCTGATCGCAGGCACCCGGGCAGCCACCGCCGGCGCCGTCATGCTCGACGGCGAGGACGTGTCCGGCGTACCCGAGCATCGACGAGCCACGCTCGGCATCGTGCGGACGTTCCAGCACTCGTCGCTGTTCCTCGCCAGCACCGTGCTGGAGAACGTCCTGCTCGCGGCGCAGCGTCATGCCGGCCTGTCCTGGTCGATGCTGCGGCCGCTCAGCCGTCGTGCCGCACTGCTCGACGGCGCGCACGACCTGCTGCAACGGGTCGGCCTGGACGAGCGGCACGGCGCCCGCGCGGGTGCGCTGTCACACGGCGAGCGGCGTCAGCTGGAGGTGGCGGTCGCGCTCGCCTGCCGGCCACGGGTGTTGCTGCTCGACGAGCCGGCGGCCGGGATGTCGCCCGCCGAGACGGCCCGCTTCAGCCGGCTGGTGACCGAGCTGCCCGCCGAGGTGACCGTGCTGTTGGTCGAGCACGACCTCGACGTGGTCTTCGGGCTGGCTGACACGGTGACGGTCCTCCACCTCGGCCGGCACCTGCTGACCGGCTCGCCCACCGAGGTGCAGGCATCGAGCGAGGTGCAGACCGCCTACCTGGGTGCGGTGGACTCCAGCGAGCTTTTCCCGGAGGCACCGACGTGAGCGCGTTCCTCTCGATCCGCGGTCTGCGGTCCGGGTACGCCGGGTCGACGGTCCTGCACGGCGTCGACCTCTCCGTGCAGGAGGGCGGAGTGGTGGCGCTGCTCGGCCGCAACGGCGTCGGCAAGTCGACGCTGGTGTCCACGACGATGGGGCTGCTCCGGCCGTACGACGGGTCGGTGCTGCTCGCCGGGCAGGAGCTGGCGGGTCGGCGCCCGGACGCGATCGCCCGGGCCGGAGTGGCGCTGGTGCCGCAGGGCCGTCGCATCTTCGCTCCGCTGACCGTGGCCGAGCACCTACGGCTGGCGGCCCGTACCGGCGCCGACGGCGACTGGACCGAGGCCGGCGTACTCGAGCTGCTGCCGCGGCTCGGTGAGCGTCTCGGCCACCGCGGCGACCAGCTGTCCGGCGGCGAGCAGCAGATGCTGGCGATCGCCCGCGGGCTGCTCACGAACCCCCGGCTGATGCTGCTGGACGAGCCGTCCGACGGCCTCGCGCCGACCGTGGTCGCCCAGGTCGGCGACGTCGTCCGCACCATGTGCGCCGGCGGGATGTCGGTGCTCCTGGTCGAGCAGAACCTGCGGCTGGCGTTCTCGGTGGCCGACCGGGTCGCGGTGATGCAGAAGGGTCGCATCGTGCTCGACACGACGACCGCCGACTTCCGGTCCGACGCGCGGCGCGCCCACTCCCTCCTCGGCGTCGGCTAGCCGCCCGACCCTTCGCGCCGAGGTTGCACTTATGCACACCATGCCCTGCGGCGTCGGGCAGCCCGCACCCCCTCCCGCCGAGGTTGCACTTATGTACACCCCAACCCCACCGCCCCCCACGCGAACGGGACATACGCGCAACCTCGGCGCGAAAGAAACGGGACATACGCGCAACCTCGGCGGGAAGAAACGGTCAGCGGGCGGTGACGCCCTCGACGTGCTGGTGAGCCGGGCCGGCGAGCCGGCCGCGCAGGTCGGCGAACAGGTCGGCGGCACGGGCGCCGTGCCAGTCGGTCGGCAACAGCTCCGGCGCCAGCCCCGGGTCGAGGAACGGCAGCCGCCGCCACTCGGTGAGCGCACGCACGTAGTCGGCGAACGCCTCGGCGGTGTCGGGCGACCGGCGGCGCCGCCAGCGGTCCAGCACCACCTGTTGGCTGACCACGAAGTCGTCGTACATCCGCTGCAGGCCGTCGAGGTCCCACCAGGTCTCGATCTCGTCCGCGACATCGGCGAACCCCTGATAGCTCGCCAGGAACAGGTCGACGTACGACGAGAGGCCGTGGCGCTCGAGCACGTCGCGAGTCTCCGCCTCCAAGTGGCCCGGCGCGATCCATACTCCGGCGGCGACGGTGCCGAACCCGAGCCAGGACAGCCGCGACCGCAGCATGTGCCGCTGCTGCCGCTCCGACTCGGGGACGCTGAACACCGCCAGCACCCAGCCGTCGGCGACCGTGGCCCGTGGACGTTCGAAGATCCGCCGGTCTCCCTCGTCCAGGATGGCCCGAGCCTGGTCGGACAGTGCATAGCCGGCGGCCCCGTCGACCCGCTCGGCCTCGAGGATGCCGCGTCGCTTCAGCCGGGAGATCGACGATCGGACCGCCGGCTCGTCGACACCGAGGTCGGCCATCAGCCGGATCAGCGCGCCGACGCTCAGCCAGCCGCCCACCTCGCGGGCGTAGAGGCCGTAGATCGTGACGATCAGTGCCCGTGGCCGAAGCCCACGCGAGTGGCTGACCTCCTCGGCCATGGCGGTGACGTCCACGACGCCGAGACTATCGCGAACTCTTGACTGTCGTCACGCCCAGACCATACTGAGACCATGCAGCTCTCGCCGTCCGCCCACGTCGACACGTTCTGCCGGGACAACCTTCCGCCGCAGGACCAATGGCCCGAGTTCCTCTTCGACCTGCCGGACGTGCAGTACCCGGACCGGCTCAACTGCGCAACGGAGCTGCTCGACAACGTCGTCGCCGAGCACGGTCCCGACCGGCCGTGCCTGCTCTCACCCGACGGTCCGGCGTGGAGCTACGGCGACCTGCTCCGCGTCGCCAACCAGGTTGCGCACGTCCTCGTGGACGACTACGACGTGGTCGCCGGCCAGCGGGTCCTGCTGCGCGGTCCCAACAACCCCTGGCTGGTGGCCTGCTGGTTCGGCGTGCTCAAGGCCGGCGCCGTCTTGGTGACCACGATGCCGTTGCTGCGCTCGCGCGAGCTCAGCACCATCGCCGAGATCGCCCGGCTCGACCTGGCGCTGTGCGACCACCGGTTCGTCGACGACCTCGCCCGGGCCGAGATCCCCGGTCTGCGGATTGTCGAGTACGGCGGTTCGGGCGCCGACGACCTGGCCCAGCGGGTCGGCGACAAGCCGGCGGAGTTCGACGACGTACCCACTGCCGCCGACGACGTCGCGATGCTCGCCTTCACCTCCGGTACGACGGGCCGCCCCAAGGCGACCATGCACTTCCACCGCGACGTGCTCGCCAACGCCGACACGTTCTCCCTGCACGTGCTCAGGCCGCGGCCCGACGACGTCTTCACCGGCACGCCGCCGCTGGCGTTCACGTTCGGGCTGGGCGGGCTCGTGGTGTTCCCGCTGCGAGTCGGTGCGTCCACGCTGCTGATCGAGAAGGCGTCGCCGAAGGAGCTGGCCGCCCACATCGCCGAGCACCGGGTGTCGATCTGCTTCACCGCGCCGACGGCGTACCGCGCGATGATCGCCGCGGGCGACGCCCCCTCGCTGAGCACCCTGCGGCGGGCCGTCTCCGCGGGCGAGCATCTGCCCGAGGCGACCTGGCGAGCCTTCCACGAAGCGACCGGCGTCCGGCTGATCGACGGCATCGGCGCCACCGAGATGCTGCACATCTTCGTGTCGGCCGCCGACGACGAGATCCGGCCCGGCTCGACCGGTCGCGCCGTGCCCGGGTATGTCGCGACGGTGGTCGACGACGCCTGCCAGCCGGTCGCCGACGGCGTCATCGGCCGGCTCGCGGTGAAGGGACCGACCGGCTGCCGTTACCTGGCCGACGAACGGCAGACCGTGTACGTGCAGGACGGCTGGAACGTCACCGGCGACACGTTCGTACGGGACGCCGACGGCTACTTCTGGTACCAGGCACGCAGCGACGACATGATCGTCTCCTCCGGCTACAACATCGCCGGCCCGGAGGTCGAGGAGGCCCTGCTCGGCCACGCCGACGTCGCCGAGTGCGGAGTGGTCGGGGCGCCGGACGAGGCCCGCGGCCAGCTGGTCACGGCCTACGTCGTCCTCGTGCCGGATGCCGTCGCGGACGAAGCCAAGGCCCGCGAGCTGCAAGACTTCGTCAAGCAGCAGATCGCGCCGTACAAGTACCCGCGTGCGGTGGAGTTCGTCGACGAGCTGCCCAAGACGGCGACCGGCAAGCTGCAGCGGTTCCGGTTGCGTGAGACGGCCCGGGCGGTAGGCGGCGCATGAGGTCCGCGGCCCGGGTACGGATCGAGCGGACCGTCGAGTGGCCCGACACCGACGCGGCCGGGCACTACCACCACTCCGCGGTCATCCGCTGGGTCGAGGCCGCCGAGGCGGAGCTGCACGCCGAGCTGGGGATGCTGGACCTCTTCGGCGTCGTCCCACGGGTGCACTATGAGGTCGACTACCTGGCCCGGCTCTGGTTCCGCGACGTCGTGGAGATCGAGCTCGCCGTCACGGAGGTGGGTACGTCGTCGATCCGCTACACGTTCACGGTCCGGCGCGGTGACGAGCTCGCGGCGCAGGGGGTGATGGTCGCCGTACACGCGGATCCCGACACGGACGGACCCACGCCCTGGCCGGCGTCAGTGCGCGAACGCTTCGCCCCCTCCCGGTGAGTGTG